>NZ_LPVX01000031.1:0-373329 GCF_001613785.1 Thalassospira sp. MCCC 1A02491
GTATCATCAACACTTGCACCAGCAATGGTTGTAGTGCCACCACCACCCCCGCCGCCGCCCACCGAGCGGGCAGCCGCAGATGAGCCGCCAGAACCCGATGTGCCACCAGCGCCACCCCCGCCGCCAAAGCCGTTGCCGAAGGTGTCGCCGGTGTCAGGCTGGGTAACCGGTTGCAGAGGCGGGCTGTTGGTTTCGATAATTTCCTGCCCGTTTCCTGCGATCGGGGCCTGATTGTTTACGATTTTGGTCGAGGAGGCATTGTTTCCGGACCCGCCCAACTCTATGTTTGAAACAGAGCTGTCGCCATCCTGAAGGACAGATTCATTGTAGTTTTCGGAGGAGTTCGAAATATCGGGTGACTGCGTGTAGCCTTCATCCGGGGCCGCTTCGATACGGGGGTCATACCACTGACGGCTTCCCGTATGAACGCTGGAAAGCGAGGTATCCTGTCGCAGAGACACCTGAAGGCTCTGGCCATCGTCAGCCTGAACTTTCGGTGTGTTGACTTGTCCCTGATCACGTATGTCAGCCATCATTCGTCTCCAAGAATTCCGTCGGCGAACAGGATTTCGCCCATAGATTTGTCGTTATTCCGATGAATTCTGGAGAAGCGGGCGCAACAAAGAAATGCACTTTTGGTTGCAAAATGTTATTGAATTGTAATGCCTAGTGTACAATTGAAATGGGGTCTTTTTTGACACAAAGCCTGACCATCATGATCGTGGATGACGATCCTGATATCACAAATCTTCTTGAGGTTTATTTATCCGAAGAAGGGTATGAGGTCGTTGTTGCCCATACAGCCCAGGCAATGTGGGAATTGTTGGATAGCCAGACAATTGACCTGATACTGCTTGATATCATGTTGCCGGACGGAGACGGTTTCGACCTGACGCGGAAGTTGCGCGAAACGCTGACTTCGCCGCTGATCATTCTTTCGCGCAAAAGTGACAGCATCGACCAGATTGTCGGTCTTGAGCTTGGCGCGGATGATTATGTCACAAAGCCGCTGGAACCACGTAACCTGTTGGCACGCATAAGAAGTTTGTTGCGCCGAACCAATCTGAACAATGCCGCCCAACCTGCTGCACCCGCAGCCGGCGACAAGCACATCCGGTTTGCCGAGTGGTCACTTGATGCCCAGACACATCGTCTGACGCATGACAATGGTGACGAGTTTACGCTGTCGGCAAACGAGGCAGAATTGCTGTATTTCCTGGCAAGCAATAGCGGTCAGGTTCTGTCGCGCAATGACCTTTCTGTCGCGGTGAGTGGCCGGGAATGGGAATATATGGACCGCAGTATCGATATCCTGATTGCGCGTCTGCGCAAACGGATTGAACGCGAACCTGCCGAGCCGGAATTCATCCAGACGGTGCGCGGCAAGGGATATGTTTTCAGCAGTTCCGGTGACAATTGACCGTTCGCCGGATGTATCGGCAAAAACAATCGCGTAACAATTCGCTACAGACCCAAAACTGAAAGGTGTTTCCGCTTCGTACTAAACTCCGAGCATGAACTGAGCTGGCAATTCGCAACCAGGGAAATTTCATGTCAGAGTCAACGACGAGCCAAACACAGGTTTTGCAGGCAGCAGGAAAGACACGCGGCATTCGTTTGAATGAAGCGCTAACCCTGTTTGCTGCGTCTGCAATGCTGAACCTGCTGGCTCTGGCGATGCCGGTTGCGATCCTTCTGGTTTATGACCGGGTATTGCCGAGCTCCTCTATCCCGACATTGACAGTCTTGCTGATCGGCATCGTCATCGTGGTGGCGTGCGACATGCTGTTGCGGTTCTCGCGGCAGGCCATTCTGGCCAAGGTTTCCGCCCGGCTTGATTATTCCCTGCGTGAAAAGACATTTTCGCGCCTGTTGCGTCAAAGTTTCCCGACGGCGGCACGCATTCCGTTCGGTGTTCTGAGTTCGACCTTCAATATCGCCAACAGCAAACGCGAATTTACCTTGTTGCGGGCACAGCTGGTTGCGGATTTGCCATTTCTGATCGGCATTCTTGCGATTGTCGGGCTGATTGGTGGCTGGCTGGTCATGATGCCGGTGACGTTGCTGATGCTGTTTGCAATTGTCATTTCGATTTTGGCCGTTCTTCATACGCGGGCGTCAAAAAGCTACTTCGATAGCGAAGATGCGCGTCAGCATTTTCTGTCGGGTGTTTTTGACAATCTGGGCCATGCCAAATCGCTGGCATGCGAGGTCGCGCTTTCCGACAAGTTTGTGAACATTCAGGGCGCGCATTCCGAAAGCCTGCGCCGGATGAAGTTCCTGTCAGCATCCAGTGTCGAGATCTTTACCTTTGTCACCCAGGCCCTGATCGGGTCGGTGATCGTGGTTGGTGCGCTTTCGGTTTTGTCGGGCAATATGACATATGGTGGTCTGGCGGCGTGCACGCTTTTGACAGGTCGTTCGATCGAGCCGCTTAAAACCTGCTATCAGTTCCTGATGCAGTTCCAGCTGCACCGTCTGAACAAACAGCGTGAAATCCTTAAGCTGAAGCTGGGCCGTGCGACCGATGCGGCACCGTCAGCTGTCAAGTTGCCGCGTTGGAGTGCCGCGCCGAAACTTTCGCTTTATCAGGTCAGCGTCTGCCGGGTTGGTGAAGATCAGGCCTGCCTTGAAGACATCACGGTTGATATCGAACCGGGCACGATCGTCAGCATCGAAGGCGGCCGCGGTGATGGCAAAACCACATTTTCGCGAGCGCTTCTGGGGCTGTGCCCGATCGTCGGTAATATCACCATCAATGGTATCCGCCTTGAAGGCAGTTCGGCCGAACTCATTCGCAGCAACACAACCTATATCGGGACATCGCCCCAGTTGCCGGAAGGAACGGTGATTGATGCGCTGACCATGGGCAACCAGGATAACTATGCCGATGTGCGCTATCTGAGCCATCTGATCGGGCTTGATCAGGCGGTCAAGCGTCTGCCCAAGGGATATGCAACCGAAATCGGTTCAACCAATACCGCACTGCCGACCGGCTTCCTGCAAAAGATCGCAATCGTACGTGCCCTGGCGGTGAAGAAGAAATTCATCATTCTTGATGATACAACATTCGGTCTTGATGCCAACACCGAAATCCGTCTGTCGCGGTTGATCAAGGCCCTGTCGGGCAAGGCAACTGTCCTGATTTTCAGCGACCGTGAAACCCTTAAGGCTGTCTCGTCGCGGCGCTTCAAGCTGTCCGAAGGCCACTTACAAGAAATCAGAACCGTGGAGGCGAGAGCAAAATGACGCTTACTCCAGTTACCACAGCAGGCCGCACGACAACCGAGAATGCCAAGGATCCGTTCGAGGAACTTCGCTTCGAAGGGCTGCACAGGCTGTTCGTCAAGGCAGGTTTGGCTGTTACGACAGCAGACCTTGCAACCATCACGCAGAATTATGAGCGTTTGCAGCTTGAAGATATTGCCAAATTCTCGCTAAGCCTTGGCGCATCCCCGGAACTGGTGAACGGATCGTTGCGCGATACGCTGTTCTTCGGGTTGCTGTGTGTTTTCGAAACCCGCGAAGGCAATCTGATTGCCATTACCCCGAACGGGGATGGCCCGCCCATCTGTTTGCGGATCGATAATGGTCTGGAAACAGAAATGCCGGCACTTGATTCGATCGGGCGTGCATTGGTGTTTTCGGTTGCCGAAAACAATCGCAGCAATGCCGGTTCAATCCGGGCCACCATTTTTGAACAGATTTCGCAATATCTTGACGGGCACGGGCCGCTGATTGCGTTTTTGACGCTGGTATCAAGTACCCTTGGTCTGGCATTGCCGCTATTCACACTTGCCATTTATGACCAGGTTCTTGCCGCCGAAAATACAACAATCCTTGCCTATGTGATTGTCGGTTTCATGCTTGCCGTGGTTGGCGAGTTTTGCGCACGGATGATCCGTGCCTGGATATTGGCCAAGGTTTCCGCCAATACCGAATTCCGGGGCAATACCCGGATTTTCAGCCGTTTGCTCAAAATCTCGCACACCGAATCCCGGATGTTTGACAGCCGCCTTGGCCTGACCAGGATGCGTGATGTTGAAACCGTGCGTAACTTCATCACCGGTCCGGTCGGCATGGCGCTGATCGAAGGCCCGGTCAGCATCATCTATTTCATTGCACTTGCTGTGTTGGGTGGGTGGCTTGCGGCGGTGCCGGCACTTGTGGTTGGTGGTGGCGTGATGCTTATTCTGGTGCTGCTGGCGCCGCCGTCATCGCGCAACATGCTGACGATCCAGAAGGCCGATGATTTCAATCTTGTCTGTCATGAAATTGCCCGTCGTCTTTTGACCATCAAACTGGCGGCACGTACGCAGAACTGGCTCAACAGGTTCCGTGATGCATCAGCCCGCCTGTCAGAAGCAGACCGTCTGCGTCAAAGCAAATTGCATCTTGCGCGCATCATTTCGTCGGGTCTTGGTTCGCTTGCCGTCACAGCAACGCTTGGATTTGGCACAATTGCCGTTCTGGACCAGAATTTGACAGTCGGTGCGCTGATTGCATCGGTTGCGCTGGTCTGGCGGATCATGTCCCCGGTGCCATCAATGCTTGAAGCCAAGCTGCGCTGGAACGACACCAAAAATTCGATGGATGTCTCGCAGGCCAATGCCGACATGATGTTTGACAATTCGGCGGCCGACGGCACGGGCAACCAGATCAAGGGCATCAATGGCAACATTTCGCTCAGCGGTGTGACCATTACCTTCCAGCGCGGTATTTCCCCGGCACTTCGCAATGTGTCACTTGAAATCACCGCGGGCGAAACCATTGCCATTACCGGCCATAGCGGTTCGGGCAAGTCGGTTCTGCTTGATGTGATTGCCGGGACAACCGCCCCGCAGATCGGCACAATCACGATTGATGGCGTATCGCCTAGCCATGTGCCGCCGAACGTGTTGCGTCAATCGATGTCCTATATGTCACGGGATACGATTCATCTGCCCCTGACCATTCGTGAATATCTCGAACATGCCGACCCGTTCGACAAGACGATCTCGGCAGAACTGATCTGCAAGCAGATGGGCCTTGAATTCGAAGTTCAGCGGTTGCCAAACCGCTATAACACGTCGCTTTGCGATCTGGACCCACGAAGCAGCCTTGGTCGCATTCTTTCGATGGCGCGTGCGTTCTATTGCCGTCGC
The DNA here is from genome assembly GCF_001613785.1 of Thalassospira sp. MCCC 1A02491. NCBI lineage: Bacteria > Pseudomonadati > Pseudomonadota > Alphaproteobacteria > Rhodospirillales > Thalassospiraceae > Thalassospira > Thalassospira sp. MCCC 1A02491. The sequence goes on from NZ_LPVX01000031.1 coordinate 5,145, forward strand.
GGGTTGCTTCTTCTTGATGAACCCGATGCCGCCAGCATTCAGTCGCGTCATCTTTTCATGTCGGAAATCGAAGAAAGACGCGGCAAATCGACAACCATTTTCACCACGCACGAGCCGGAATATCTTCGTGTTGCCGACCGCGTGCTGGTTCTTAATCAGGGAATGCTGGTGCGCAACTGTGCACCAAGCGAACTGTCCCAGAAGCGGGGAGCTTGATCATGAGCAAGAACAAGTACGCCATCCCACAGGGCGATACCGGGAAAACAAACAACAGCAAGTTTACGGTCGACGCCCCGGTGACAGCGATCCAGCTGTTTGACAAAAAATCCACCCACCGGCCGGCCATGTTTACGGTGGTCTTCATGCTGGTCTTCTTCCTTGGTGCAACTGTCTGGTCAACCCAGACACCGATGGCCGAGATTTCGGTCAGTTCCGGCGAAATTGTGCCGGTTGGCGCGATCCAGCGTATCCAGCATCTCGAAGGCGGAATTTTGTCGCATCTTGCGGTCAAGGATGGTCAGCACGTTACCGAGGGGCAGTTGCTTGTCAGCCTGGCCCCCGATATCGCGCAGTCCGAACTTGAACAGCTTGAAACCCGTTTGATGGCCGTCACCATGAAATACGGGTTGCTGAAATCCGCCGCCGAGGGAACGACACCCGCCGAACTGATGCAGACCGGTGTCTATTCCGAAATTGCGGAAACGGCATTGAAAGCGTTGAACAGTCGCAAACAGCGTCTGGTAAGCCAGCTTGATGTTCTTCGTCAGCAGGAACGCGAACGCAAGGCTGAACTGACAACGATCACCCACCAGTCCAATGCGCTGGGCCAACAAATCGATCTGATGCAGAATCAGGTCGACGGGCGTCAGATTCTGGTCGACAAGGGACTTTTCCCGCGTCTGGACTTCATTCAGGATCAGCGTGAACTTGCCCGTCTTCAAAGCGAACGCATGGCATTGATCCTGGATGCGGACCGTATCAATGAACGTGTTGTCGAGGCACGCCAGCGTATGATCGAAATGGAAATGACGTTCCATGCCGAACTGACAGCCGAACTCAGTGCGCTTGCCACCGAGGCCGCTGAACTTCGTCTGGCAATCAAACGTGCGGTTGATCGTGTCAAACGTCTGGATATCACGTCCCCGGTTTCGGGATACGTCAAAGGGATCGATATTGAAACGATCGGCGGGGTGATTACCCCGGGTGCGCAGATCATGGAAATAGTGCCTGATGACAGCGAACTGATCGTTGAAGCCCGTCTGTCGACAAATGATGTCGGACATGTGACCGTCGGTCAAAGTGCCAAGATCAAAGTTCTGACATATGACTATACCCGCTATGGAACAATCGAGGGCACGGTACAGCGTGTTTCGCCATCGACATTCTTTGACGAAGACGGAACCCCGTTCTTCAAGGCGGACATCGCCATGAACAGCTATATCGTAGGTGAAGAGGACAAATTCCTGGTCAGTCCGGGCATGACTGTTCTGGTCGATATCATCACCGGCGAGAAAACCCTGTTCAAATATCTTGCATCCCCGATCATCAAAAGTTTCGATGGCGCATTGCACGAAAGATAAAAGGTTACATTGAAATGATGGCAACCAATGGTTTAACATCATAAAAAAGTTAAACCATTAGCGGCGAATGAGTGACTTATATGTTCAGTGTCAATCCGTTAAGGCATGTGTGGGTCGTTGATGATGACCCGTTGATGCATGAGGTTTGGTTTGCTGCAATTGGAGAAGATCAGGAATTCGAGCTGAAGCTCTTTCATTCCGGCGCAGAAGTGATCAATGCGCTTGAAGAAACATCCGGTCCCCAATTGCTGGTGATTGACATGAATTTGTCAGATACAAGCGGCGATCAGCTGTTGCAGGAATTGCGCAACTTGCCAAACTTTCACCGAACGGCGGTCATTATATGTTCTGCCAACCTGTCATCTTATAACGATGAAGCTAGCACGACATCGCCGCCGATTGGCTGGATGAAAAAGCCCCTTAATATTATTGAGATCAAAAATCAGATCCGTACGTTTTGGCGTGAGATCGGGTAATCAATCACAAATCAATCAAAACAGGCTTTGAAGAAGAACAATCAATGCCGATGATTTGCATCGGGCGATGATGCAAAGCCTTTTCTGGCAGGGGGGACGGATTGCATAAGCGCCTATTGGTTTTTGGCAAGCTGCTTCTGGACCCAGTGCATGACCTTGTTCACCAGCCGGTCGGGTTCGATCGGCTTGGTGATATAGTCATTCATTCCGGCATCCAGGCATTTTTCCTTTTCACCCGACATTGCATTGGCGGTCATGGCGATGATCGGAATGTTTGACATGACAGGGCCAAGAATGCCGCTTCTGATCTGTTTGGTTGCTTCGAACCCGTCCATGCCCGGCATCTGACAATCCATCAAGACCGCGTGAATCGGCTCGGAAGCATGACGCATGGTTTCGAGTGCCTCGGCACCGTTGGTTGCGGTCAGCAGGGTGAAATCCATTCCCGACAGCAATCCCTTGGCGACTTCGATATTGATGGCATTGTCATCGACAATAAGAATGGTCGCCAGTTTGTCAGATGCCGCATTGGCATCAGCGGTGCTGGTTCGGGGGGCGTCGTCAGTGATCGCTTGCGGGGCCTTTGTCGCGGACCGCATATGCGGGGCAGGTTGCTGGCGATGATCCGGATCAAGATTGGCAACCAGTTCGGAATAGCTGACCGGTTCGGACAGCCAGTTTGTCTTGCCCGAATATTTTAACGGATTGCGCCGGAAGTTCTGCACGATCAGCAAGTGCGGTGGTGTATCGCCATCGGTTGTCAGGGTGCTTAGAAACGCACAGAACTTTTCAAGTTCGCGATCGGTGTGATCGGTAATTGCAACATCGGGCAGCGGCCGTATTTTGTCTGATACTGCGTCTGTCTTCATGTTGATGACATCACCGCCAAGTCGTTTGATCAGGCGCGATACCGCAATGACAGCTTGTTCATGCGCAAGATCAAGCAAGACATACTTGTCTTTCAGAAGTGCCGGAACGGAACGTTTTTTGGCGGTTTTGGCATCGAAATACACATGGAAGAAAAAGCGGCTTCCGGTTCCTTTGGTGGAATCAAAATTGATGTCGCCATGCATCAGTCCGCAAAGCTGCCGACAGATCGACAATCCAAGGCCGGTGCCACCGAATTCGGATGAAATGGATGTGTCTTCCTGGGTGAACGCGGTGAAAAGCTTGTGTTTGTTTTCTTCTGAAATGCCAATACCGCTATCTTCGACGGAAACATCAAGCCGAATGCGTTCGCCTTCAACTTTGCTTGCCACAAAAATACCGACATATCCCTCGTCGGTGAATTTTATGGCATTGCTCAGAAGATTATTGAGCACCTGTTTCAAGCGTGTGGCATCGCCATACAGTTCAATATGATCAAGACCGACCGTATCAAGGATCAGATCCAGACCCTTTTCACGTGATCGAATGACCGATGAACTTGCAATGGCTTCAAACAGTTGCAGGGGATTGAACGGCTTGCTTTCAAATTCCAGTTTTCCGGCTTCTATCTTTGACAGATCAAGGATGTCGTTGATCAATGTCATCAGGGTCGAACAGCTGGTTTCGGCCATCAGCAGGTATTTGCGCTGATTTTCGGTCAGTGGATCGCGCTCGATCAGTTTGTGGGCACCGACCATGCCGTTTAACGGGGTGCGCATTTCGTGACTGACATTCGAGATAAAGGCACTTTTCATGTCGCTTGCCTGCAGCGCCTTTTTGTGGGCTTCGGCAAGTTCGGCGGTGCGTTTGGCGACTTTTTCCTCAAGCTCGGCATTGGCGCGGCGGATCTGGCGTTCGGCGATCCTTTCCTGGGTCACATCACGGGCAATTACCGCAGCCCCGGTGATCCCGCGACCGTCGCTAATGATCGGGGAACAGGTCAAAAGAAGTTCTTTTTTGTCGGTGCTGGCCGAAACAAATGTAGCATCAAAGGACACAGGTGTTTTTGACGTTGTGACCTGTTTGATTTTTTCGACAAAATCGACATCCGGCAGGATGTTGAGATCGGCGATATTGCGCCCGATCGCCGTGCCGCGTTTGATTTCAAAAAGCTTTTCGGCGGTTTCATTGACGCTGGAAACCGTTCCGGATCGCTTGAGCCCGATCACCCCGTCAGAAGAACTGCGGATGATTGCTTCGTGTTCTGCGCGGGCATCGGCAAGATGAATGCTGTTTCTGTAGCCACGCAGCAAAAGCAAAAGGGTGATGGTCATGATGATAATGGAAACCGCCGCAAACCCGTAAGTCGACAGGCGCCGTTTCCAGATCACGTCGGCGACCCGTTGCGATGCAATTGCGGCATACAGGTGCAATACCGATGCCGGGTTTGACGCAAACTGAATGGTGGATGCCTGAATATAAAATCGACGGTTCGAACTGAGTTCCGTCGCGGTAATCAGGCCGGTTTGTTCGTTTTCGCGGGTGTCGTAATCTTTGTCCCAGCGATGTTCCGGCAGCAAATCCCGGCTGAACCGGTATTCTTCAAGCGGATGGGCAATATAAAATCCGTCATCATCGGTCAGGATGATTTCGAAATCGCCGGTGACTTCTTTTTGCAGACGCGTCAGAAGGTTCTGCGCGTTGATATTCATGATCAGAAAGCCAAATCGGGTGCCGTCTTCGTTAAAGATCGGCAGCGACAACCGCAAGGTTGGCCGGATCGGATATTCAATCTGGCCGAATTCCTGGTTCAAATTGATGCGTGAAACAAACAGCTCGTCCGGTTTGAGGGCGGCGGAATGGGCGAAATAGTCGGTTGTGCCCTTGTCCTGAAGCATTTGATCAGGCACGGCATAAATATTGCCGCCCCTGCGATTCACCCGGACAAGTTCGGATCCGGCATCATTGGTCCGGATGATCCGCAATTGATCGATCGATGCATTGTTGTGAAGCATCGCGATGAAAATCGTCTCAAGACGAAGCTTCCACTGGTCAAAACTGGTGCCATCAAACGGGTCAATGCCGCCGTTGCTTTCCGCCCGCGTCAGCCCCGAAATTGGCGGGGTCGCGTGCAGGAAGCTCAGATTGTCGCGAAACCGGTAAAGATCGTTGAACAGAACCGAACGCCCCTGCGCAAGAAGCTGTTGCAGGTCCTGATTGGTGTCGCTGAAAACTTCCTGTTCAACCGACTTTTCGTAAAAGAAAATGAAGCCCGAAGCAGCGGACAGCAAACACAAAATGCATATCGGCAAAAGCCACCGAGATGTATCCTTCACATTCCCTGTCACGAAGCTGCGCATGCATTGGTTCCTCAAGTCACCTTATGTGGGCGACTTTGTTTGGGTGGCTTCGCCTATAGATTGTGTTTGTTGAGAAGGATTTAAACATCACAACCGAAATTAGCCCGATTGTTTCAACCGTGCGCCACAATGCAATCATAGCGTGTAATGAATTTCGGTCAATTGCGCGGGTAAGCAAACGCGATTTTCCTGCTGAAACCGGGCAGAAGTCGTTTCAACAAACTGCCATTTCCGGTATGCTCACAACGTCAGAAAAAGGACAGGCCTGCTTGGCAGCAGGTGTATTTAACCTTTGCAAATCCACAGGAATTTTGACGGTTGCAAGAACCCCATTTTGATCTGAACTGGGATGACTTAAAGCATCTTCTGGTATTGTCACGCGAAGGCACCCTGTCCGCAGCAGCAAGGGTTCTTGATACGTCGCGCGTAACGGTCAAGGCGCGGATATCCAACCTTGAAAACAGTATGGGGGTCCGTCTGTTTTCACAGGACAAGACCGGCTATAAACTGACCCGGGACGGGCGCGATCTGGCCAGCTATGCGCTTGAATGTGAACGTCAATTACGGCTTGCTTTTGCGCAGCAGAACAGTCCCGCAGCCCCGCGCCTGAAAATCCGCGTCGGTGTTGTAGAAGGCATCGGGAACGGGTATCTCGGTGAAAAGATTTCCTGGTGGCTTCGTGGACAGAATATTGATTTTGAACTGGTTTCACTGCCCAAGCAGGCCCGGATCACGAACAGAGAAGCTGATATCTGTGTAACCCTGGAAGAACCCGAAGGTGAAAACATCATCAAAAAGGTTCTCACACCCTACACATTGGGCATCTATGCCAGCGAAGGCTATATTGCCGAACACGGCCCGCTTAAGGGATCGCAGGACGTTCTTGACCATATGTGGGTCGGATATGTCCGGGATCATATTTTCTCCCAGACCCTGAATTACCACGAAGAACTTTCACCAAACCTGAAATATGCGTTCCGCGGAACCAGCATGGTGTCGCAATTATTTGCCACGGCTGCCGGGCTGGGACTGGGGATTTTCCCGATCTATCTGATTTCGGAATTTGATCTGGTGCGGGTCTGTCCGGAAATTGCATTCGAGCGCAAATACTGGATTTCCTCGTCGAGCGACCTTCATCGGTTTCCCGGTTTGATGTCCGTTTGGAAATTTCTGCTCGAAACCTGTCAAAAAGACCGGCGACTGTTCTTTGAAGGAAATTAGCGGGACCGGATTTCTCCGGCCCCGCCAACTGTTCGGATCGTTTTACCTTATTGCGCGTAGATCAGGTCAGGAAGCCACAAGGTAATCCATGGCACATAGGTGATCAGGATCAGGGCAACAATCATGATCGCAATAAATGGCAGACAGCCGCGCAAGACATCGCGCAGCGACATCTTCGACACCCCCATCGCGACAAACAGGTTCAGGCCGACCGGCGGTGTCAGCATGCCGACCGAGAAGTTCACAACCGTGATCAGGCCAAAATGCACCGGATCAATACCGACCTGGGCGGCAATCGGTTGAAGCAACGGGGCAAGAACGATGATGGCCGATGCACTATCAAGGAAAAAGCCGGTCACCAGCATGACAACATTGAACAGGGCCGCGATGGTGAAGGGATCGCTTGTGTTGCTCAAAACCTGTGATGACAGGTTCCCAGGCGCCCCGGTTATCGTCAGAAGCCACGAAAAGGCCGATGCCCCGGCTGTGATCAAAAGCAATGTCGCGGCAATGGCGCCCGACGATTTCAAGATGCTTTTAAGCTCGTCAACGCCAATCTGCTTATAGATGACGGCCCCGACAAACCAGCCATACATGCAGGCAACTGCCGCGGATTCCGTGGGGGTAAAGATACCGGAATAAATGCCGCCCAAAAGCAGGAAGGGTAGACCAAGACCCCATGCCGAGCGACGAATGGCCAGAAGGAAGGCCGCGCGTGTCGGGAAATCTTGGCGCGGATAGCCGCGACGGATAGCAAAAATCACACAGGCTGCAATCAAAAGCGCGCCAATCAGAAGGGCCGGGCCAACACCGCCGGCAAACAGTTTGCCGACCGATGCCCCGGTCACAGAGCCATAAATGATCAAGCCGATACTTGGCGGAACAATCGGGCCAAGCGTTCCGGCCACCGTGATCAGACCGATAGCAAAGAAGCGGTCATAGCCCGCGGCCACCAGTGCCGGGAACATGATGCTGCCAATGGCAATGACCGTTGCCGGACTTGATCCCGAAATCGCCCCGAAAAACAGACAGGACAGAACGGTTGCCGCAGCAATACCGCCCGGGATCCAGCCAACCAGAACGGTGGCAAGATCGACCAGTCGTTGCGACAGGCCGCCAATGCGCATCAGTTCGGATGCAAGAATGAAGAACGGAATGGCCATCAACGAGAAATTGTTCATGCCTGCGAACATGCGCATCGGAACAATTACCGGATCAAATGGTCCCCAGAAACCGACGGCAACAACAACGGCAAAGGCCAGTGCCGCAAAGATTGGCAACCCAAATAGCAAAAGGCCGCCGAATGAAAGCAATAGTCCTGATAACATTATTCTTTTGCCCTGTTAAAAACCGGGAATCAGCTTCGCGAAAAGCAGCTTACATGGCGCGAAGGTTTTCTTCTGATGCTACGATCTGCTTGCCCTGGCGCAATTGCACGAACGCATAGCCATAGCGAAACAGCGATAGGAGCCCGGAAACGGGAATGATTGCGTAGATTGCTGCGACCGGGATGCGCAAGGCAGGCGACAGCTGGCCACGATCAAGCGTATTGAGGAAAAGTTTCCCGCCGAAATAGACCAGTGCACCGGCAAAAAGTATTCCGAGAACAATGGCAATCATTCGAAGAACGGGGATGTGTTTTTCCGGAACAAGCGCATCAAGAAGGTCGACCGAGATGTGGCTGCCAAGCCGGATGCCGATACTGATGCCGACAAAGCTCATTACGATGATCGAATAGAGTACAACTTCTTCGGCCCAGTAAAGCGGTGCGCTGAAGACATAGCGCATGACCACCTGAAGAAATGTCAGGCAAATTGCGACGGCCATCAGAAAGATCATGGATCCGTCTTCGAGCCGGGCAAGAGCCTTGTCAAATTTTTCGAACATGTTGCCGTCCCATTGTCAAAAAACCGACTTGCAAGAATGCGTTCCTGCAAGTCGGTCCATCATTTCAAAATGTGCAGATTACTTGGGGCCTGCGCCGGTAACTGCATAAATGGAATTGATCAGTTCCGGTGTAACTACATCGGCGAAGGCTTCATGGACAGCGAAACTGCCTTTGATGAAGGCTTCTTTTTCAGCATCGGTCAGGCGATGGACGGCAATGTCCGAGCTGATTTTTGCCAGTTCTTCTGCTTCATATTCATTGGTGAGTTCGCGGGCCAGATCACGGGCATTGTCGAATGCGGTAACAACAATGGCGCGCAGATCATCCGGAAGCGAGTTCCAGGCATTTTCGCTCATGACTGCGGCATAGCCGTGATAGGCATGCGACGACAGGGTCATGTATTTCTGAACTTCATAGAACTTCATCGCAACGATGTTGGCGATCGGGTTTTCCTGCCCGTCAACGACACCGGCCTGAAGGCCGCCGTAAACTTCGGCAAAGGCCATCGCGGTCGGGTTTGCACCCCATTCATTGTACTGGGTCAGGATGACCGGTGCCTGCATGGTGCGCATTTTGATGCCGGCAAGGTCTTCGACCGAGATGATTTCACGCACATTGTTGGTGATGTTACGGAAACCGGCACCCCAGAAGTTGACGCCATGCATGCCGTGCTGGTCAAGGGTATCAAGGATCGAACGACCGACTTCGCCGTCAAGAACCTTGACCATCATTTCTTCGCTCGGAAGGATGAAAGGAAGATCAAGAACCTGAAGCTTCGGCTCGAAGTTGCCCAGGGTCGCGGTCGGCGGAATTGCAATCTGTACCAGATCGTTTTGCAGCTGCTCGATAATGTCGACATCACCACCAAGGCCACCAGCCGGGATCACATTGATCTCGATGCGGCCATTGGATTTTTCTTCGACTTCTTTTTCGAATGCGCGTGCTGCCTTGCCATTGGGCGTGTCTTCCATAAGAACATGCCCGAAGGTAAAGGTGAATTCCTGTGCCATGGCTGGTCCGTTGAAACCGGCCAAAGCGATTGCAGTTAATGCCGCAAATTTGAACTTGCTGTTCATTGATGCCTCCGTACTGATAGTAATTATCTGATTGTTGCTGGTTGTTCGACCAGTTTTCGACCCCGAAGACGATCTGCCATCAGGGGGTAGTTGGTGCGGGCTTCGATGAGATCATCGACATTCAGTTCGGCCCGAATGGTTTCAGCTGCGAACTGTCCGGCTTGGGCAAGAATGCCGCTGTTTGGGGAAACAATCTGGCTCAGGCCAAGGCGTTCCCAGGTCCCGACTTTTTTGCCAAGGTCAAGGAAGCCGCAAGCGTTGCATGACACGACAAACGCCTGGTTTTGAATTGCGGTAACGGTCGGGACAGTTTCCCAGAATTTCTTTTTGGTTACGGGGTCACCTGCGCCGCCTTTGATGCCGCCAGACCAGAATGAAGAGGTGACTGCAAGAATTTCTACACCCTGTCTGAAATGTTCGAGTGCAATTTCAGGGAACAGGGTCTCATAGCAGATCACAATGCCGATTTTGCCCAGTGCGCAGTCAAAGGTCGTGCGATTGTAGTCCGGCGTGTAATACAGCTTTTCAATGCCCGGGAAGAAGCATTTGCGGGTGACACCAACGATGCCTTCCGGACCGATCAGGGCCGCGCTGTTATAGATGGTGCCAACCATCGACGAACGTTCGTTGAAACCGACGACGGTATAGATGCCAAGGGTTTTTGCCGCTTCGACAATCGCATTGAGTTCCGGGCCGTCAACATCAACCGATCCCTCATTCCAAAGCCGTTTCAAGCCGCCTTCTTCATGTTTGAAAAAGCTGGTCAGATTGGCTTCTGGAAAGACGACAAGATCGCTACCGTTCGATGCTTCGAGCTGCATCTGATTAAGGATGAAAGCAAGATTTTCATCAATACCACCCAACTCTACGGGTTGGTGTTGGACCGCACTTGCTACGACCTTGCTTTGCATGGAGTTACTACCCTTCGCCTGTCAAATTGTTATCCAAAGAGCTTGCTGCCCTTGTTTGTTGGATAAACATTATCGAGGCCCGATCCGGGCGAACAGGTAGTCACTGCTTGCGCTATGTGTAAGAAAACTTACACCATGCGTGTTTATGGTAATTGTTTCAGTGGATTATTTGATGTGCGGCCTTAACATCGCATCGCTTGCGGGGCGCACATCATGGTATCTTATCGGTTCAGATCGACCAGATGCGTTGGGCGTTGCGGTGGGTCAGGGATGCGCGTTCGGTTTCTGAGGCACCGGCGATCAGGGCCTGTGTTACCGCCATCCATTGGTCCAGTGATGAGTTCAGGGTGCAAACCGGGCTGTCTGATCCCCAAACCACGCGATCCCAGCCAAAGCATTCAATGATATGTTCGACATAGGGACGCAGGGTTTCGAGTGTCCAGTCGGGTTTGGCATAGGCCGTGATGCCGGAAATCTTTGCATTCACATGCGGGCGTTTGGCAAGTGCTGAAATGGATTGTGCCCAATCGGCAAAGCCGTCCCCGGCAATATCGGGAACACCGCAATGATCAAGAACAAACACCGTATCAGGGCAGGCATCGACAAGATCGCGGGCCAGCGGCAACTGGCGTTGCAGAACACATATATCAAAAGGAAGCCCCTTTTTGCCGATCCGTCGGACATTCTCGCGGAACAGGGATCCTTGTGACAGGTCGTCGGGCACGACATGCAGCACCCGGCGAATGCCCTTGACGATATCAAGATCAAGCGTATCGAGGAATGCTTCACAATCCCCGGATTCCGGTCTTGCAGACGAAATTGCGCCGCGCATGAGGTTGCCAGGCCGTGCCATCAATTCCCCGACAAAGGTGTTTTCGGCGGCGATATCGGTTGGCGCGCAATCGACTTCCATGTGCAAAACGCCCTCGATCCCGATCCGGCGTGCAGTGGTTTCATAATCCTGAAACGTCCAGTCACGATCCAAAGCAGCGACATCCTTAAGCCAGGGATAGGTGATCCGGTCGCGTGCAACGAGGTGAAGATGCGTGTCGATGAACATGGCGTTTCCTCTTTGGTTCGGCGTTTCCCGGTTGTCACGCGGCAGGTGGTGCTACCTTGCGTCCCGGCGATCTTATGTTTTTTCAGCTGTAAGGTGATTTCTTGTGGAGTTCAACTTGACTCACCGATCAAGTCAAGTTTAAATATAAAAGATGCTTCCGAATATGAAAGTCACAGCAAGAATGACCTCGGAAGTGATAGTCGGTCGGGAAAGACCGTTCCTTCAGGGAGGATAGAATGAAAACGTTATTGAGCGGTGCGTCCCGTGCCGTGCTTGCGACGGCATCTTTGACGGCAGCAATTTCTGCATTCGGCACCGCGCAGGCGGGTGAATTTGACGGCGTAACCATCGAGGCAAAGCTTATCGGTGGTCAGCAATATGAAGCACTTTATGCCCGCATTCCCGAATGGGAAGCCGCCACTGGTGCCAAGGTAAATATCATCTCGAAAAAGAACCATTTCGAGCTGGACAAGGAATTCAAATCCGACATCGCAGCCGGAACCACCGACTGGTGCGTCGGATCGAACCATTCGTCTTTCGCATCCCAGTACCCGACGCTTTATACCGACCTGACCGGTCTGGTGGACAAGGGTGTGGTGGCCGAGTTCGTGCAGGCCAATATCAAGGCCGCGACCTTTGACGGCAAACTTGTGATGTTGCCGCGTGCACAGTTCGATGTGTCGGCACTTTATTATCAAAAAGACCTGTATGACGATGCCGAAAAGGCCAAGGCATTCGAAGCCAAGTTCGGCTATCCGCTTGCCGTGCCGGAAACCTGGGAGCAGGTAAAGGATCAGGCGACTTTCTTTGCCGATCCGCCGAACTTCTATGGCACCCAGTATGCGGGCAAGGATGAGGCAATTGTCGGTCGTTACTATGAAATGGTCGTTGCCGAAGGCGGCAAACTGTTTAATGACGATTTCTCGCCGGCTTTTGATTCCGAAGAAGGCAAGCGCGCCCTTCAGTGGTTTGTCGATCTTTATAATGCCAAAGCCGTTCCGGCCGGCACGACCAACTATCTCTGGGATGACCTGGGCAACGGCTTTGCGTCGGGCACCATTGCGCTGAACCTGGATTGGCCGGGCTGGGCCGGTTTCTTTAATGATCCGTCATCTTCGAAAGTGGCTGGCAATGTCGGTGTCGCGCCGGCACCCAAAGGATCGGCAGGTGTGCGCACCGGCTGGTCGGGCTTCCACGGTTTTTCCGTGACCGAAGATTGCGCGAACAAGGAAGCTGCGGCGTCGCTGGTCGAATTCCTGACCAACGAAGACAGCCAGAAACTTGAAAGTGCCGCCGGACCGCTTCCGACCCGCACCGCAGTTTGGGATTACATTTCCGAACAGGCCAAAGACGATCCGTATCGTCGTGAAGTGCTGGCGGCATTCAAGGAAACTGCGGCAACTGCATTTGCCGTCCCGCCGACCCCGCTTTGGATCGAAGCAACCAACCTGATCTATCCTGAACTTCAGGCCGCCATTCTTGGTGATAAATCGGTTGATGATGCGCTTGCGGATGCGTCCGAGGCCGTTGACGATCTGATGCAGGAAGAAGGCGTCTACTAAGCCAGACTTGCGGCGGCGCAATTCGCAATTTCGGGTGTTGCGCCGCCTGACCATCCTCTGACCCAAATGCGCGGGCACAGGTCCGTGCCGATCAATGGGACATCCCGATGAATCGCTTGAAGCTTCCACCGTGGTTGGTTCTTTTGTTGCCAGCCATCATTATTCTATCGGCCGTCGTGCTGATCCCGCTCGTCCTGTCATTATATTCGAGTTTCACCTCGTATCGGCTGACCCGGCCTGACAGCATTTTCAACTGGGTGGGCTTTTTCAACTATGAAAAGGCCCTGACGGATGTGAAGTTCTGGGCGGCTTTCGGGCGAACAGTTCTGTTGCTGACCGTGGCACTCAATCTTGAGATGCTGTTTGGTCTGGGGCTGGCTTTGATGGTGTCCAAGGTGACGCAGGGACAACGTCTTTTGCGCACCATGATGATGTTCCCGATGATGTTTTCGCCGATCCTGGTCGGCTTTCAGTTCAAATTCATCTTCAATGACAATGTCGGTCTGGTGAATAACGCGCTTCAGTCACTTGGCATCACCGATCAGGCGATCCCGTGGCTGGTTGACGGGCAATTGGCGATGTTTTCAATCATCTTTGCCGAGATCTGGACCGCAACCTCGGTCTTTGGAATTCTTATTCTTGCCGGTCTGTATGCGATCCCGCGTGATCCGCTGGAAGCTGCAAAGGTCGATGGATGCACCGCATGGCAGTCGTTCCGTTATGTGACCCTGCCGTTCCTGATGCCCTTTATCTATATCGCGATGGCGATCCGGTCCCTTGATGTCGCACGTGCCTATGACATCGTGCAGATCATGACCAATGGTGGCCCGGCACGTCGTACCGAACTGCTTTGGACCCTGATCGGGCGGACCGGCTATGTCGATGCCCGCATGGGGTACGCCAATGCCATGGGCTATATTTCGATCTTTCTGGCGATTTTCTTCACCATCTATTTCTTCAAGAAACTGACGCAGTCGCGCAAAGAACTCGGGATGGGGGCGTAAATCATGGCGAGTAACCTTAATCATCGCATGCGCCGCTATACCCTTAAGGTCCTGCATTTCTTTGGCCTTTTCAGCGCCATGATGGTGCTGTGCGTGCCGGGCCTGTGGATTGTTCTGAATTCTTTCCGCCCGACGGTCGAAATCATGGCCAAACCACCGGTCTGGATCCCCAACGAGCTTAACCTTGATCATTACCGCGCCATGTTCAGCGGTATCGGCGAGGGCGGGGTGCCGGTTCTGACCTATTTTGCCAACTCGCTGGTTATTTCGGTTACCTCAACCGTGATTGCCATTTTGATCGGGATGGCAGGCGGCTATGCCTTTGCGCGCTACAAGTTCAATTTCAAGGGCGGCATGTTTGTCGGTCTGATGGTAACGCGGGCTGTTCCCGGTGTGGCGCTTTCGCTGCCGTTATTCATCCTGTTTGCGCGGATCGGGATCATCGATACCCATTTTGGTCTGATCCTGGCGTATGTCGCATTGAACATTCCGTTCACGATCTGGCTGATTGACGGGTTCTTCCGACAGGTGCCGCCGGAACTTGCCGAGGCCGCCGAGATCGATGGTTGTACCCGTTGGCAGGCATTCTGGCGTGTCGAATTTCCGGTGGCTCGTGCCGGTATTGCATCGGCGGGCATCTTTGCCTTCCTGACATCGTGGAACGAATATGCGCTGGCATCCCAGCTGACCCGTTCGACCACGTCAAAGACCATGCCGGTCGGGCTTCTCGATTTTACGTCTGAATTTACCCTGAATTGGGGCGGGATGTGTGCGCTTGCGGTGTTGATGATTATCCCCGCGCTGATCCTGACATTCCTCGTGCAGAAACATCTCATTGCCGGCCTTACTTTTGGCGGTGTGAAAGGATAATAAAATGGCTCAGGTCCACCTTCGCGATGTCGTCAAAAAATACGGCCCGCTTGAAGTTGTTCATTCCATCAATCTTGATATCGCGGATGGCGAATTTGTCGTACTGGTCGGTCCATCGGGCTGTGGCAAGTCGACGACACTGCGCATGGTTGCCGGTCTTGAAGGCATTTCCGGCGGTGAAGTGCAAATTGGCGGACGTGTTGTAAACGATCTGCCGCCGCGTGAACGCAACATCTCGATGGTGTTTCAGAACTACGCGCTTTATCCACATATGACGGTGCGTGAAAATCTTGGTTTCTCGCTCAAGATTGCCAAACAGTCACAGGCCGAAATCGACAGGGCCGTTGACGAAGCCGCCGAAATCCTGTCCCTGACGCCGTTGCTTGATCGCAAGCCGGGCGCATTGTCCGGTGGTCAGCGCCAGCGCGTTGCCATGGGGCGTGCAATTGTCCGTCACCCGGAAGTCTTCCTGTTTGATGAACCGCTTTCAAACCTTGATGCCAAGCTGCGTACCCAGATGCGCGTCGAGATCAAAAAGCTTCATCAGAAACTGAAATCCACCATCATCTATGTCACCCACGATCAGGTCGAAGCCATGACGCTGGCCGACCGGATTGTGATCATGCGCGATGGCCATATCGAACAGGTCGGCACGCCCCTTGATGTGTTTGAAAACCCGGTAAACACCTTTGTCGGGACTTTCATTGGCTCCCCGCCGATGAATCTTCTCGATGGTGTGGTGAAAGGCAATGAGCTTGAATTTGCCGACGGTACCCGTCTGCCGGTTCCACCAGGCTATGCAATACAGGACGGTCAGGCTGTGACCTTTGGCGTGCGGGCCGACAATATCATGCCGGTTGGTCATGCCCTGCCACGTGGTGAACATATGGCGGAGGTCGAAATGGCAGTTGACCTGACAGAGCCGCTTGGTACCGAGACCCTTCTATTTGCGACCCTTGCCGGAACCGAAGTTCAGGCCAAGATGCTAAATCCCCGTCCAGTCCAAAGTGGCGAGCGCATGACGTTCCAGATCATGCTCGACAAATGCCATCTGTTTGATGCCGAAACCGGCGCAACCCTTCGTACGTGAGGTTGATCAATGGCGCGCATTACATCTGCAAATGCCTTTATGGTCGATCTTGAACCCAAGGTCGTGCGCACGGATGCTATCCAGTCATTCAATTCACAGGAAACGATCTTTGTTGTTTTGCGTGATGCGGATGGCGCCAAGGGCATGGGATACAGCTACACCATCGGTGATGGCGGGCCCGCGATCCTGTCGCTGTTGAAAGAAACGCTGTTGCCGCGACTGATGGGGCAGGATGCCGATCGGATCGAAGCCATCTGGCGGGATCTGTTGTTCTGTTCGCATGCCACGGCGGTCGGACCGATCATGTCGCTTGCCCTTGCAGCAATTGACACGGCCCTTTGGGGCATGCGCGGGGTTAAAACCGGCTTGCCGCTTCATATTCTGGCGGGCGGGGCGAAATCGTCGGTGCCGATGTACACGACCGAAGGCGGGTGGCTTCATCTGTCACCCGATGCACTGGTCGAAGATGCCATTGCCTCAAAAGAAGCCGGTTTTCTTGGCTCCAAGGTAAAGATCGGCAAGCCGACCGTGGCACAGGATTGCGAGCGTCTGGAGGCGGTCCGCAACGCACTTGGTTATGATTATGAAATCATGACCGATGCCAACCAGTCGATGACATCGGGTGAGGCCAAGCGTCGGCTACCGATGCTTGAACGCCTGAATATCGCATGGTTTGAAGAACCGCTTCCGGCTGATGATATTGCGGGCCATGCCCGGTTGCAGTCCCAGTCACGCGTGCCGGTCGCTGTCGGCGAAAGCATGTATAGCCCCGGTCAGTTTGCCGATTACATCGCACAGGATGCCTGTGAGATTGTGCAGGCCGATGTGGCCCGGGTTGGCGGGATTACGCCATGGCTTAAGGTCGCGCATCTGGCCGAAGCCCATAACATCGCGATCTGCCCGCATTTCCTTATGGAACTGCATGTAAGTCTTGTCTGCGCGGTGCCCAATGCGCCCTGGCTTGAATACATCCCCCAGCTTGAAGACATCGCAGCCCCGATGGCACGCGACGGCGGTAATGCCCTTGCACCGATGACGCCGGGCCTCGGGATCGAATGGGATCACGACAAACTTGCCGCACTAACGGTCGCAGGAAGCGCATTCGAAATTACGGAGGCACATCAATGACCCGTCATGGACAATTGATCGGGATCGGCGCGGACGCCATTGCCGAATATAAACGGCTGCATGCCGATGTATGGCCTGGCGTGCTTGCCAAGATAACTGATTGCAATATCCGCAATTATTCGATTTTCCTCAAAGAACCGGAAAACCTGCTGTTTGCCTATTTCGAATATGTAGGCACTGATTTCGAAGCCGACATGGCGAAAATGGCCGCCGACCCGGAAACCCAGCGATGGTGGTCTCATTGCATGCCGCTTCAGCGTCCGCTGGACAGTCGGGCCGAAGGCGAATGGTGGGCCGAAATGCCGGAGGTCTTCCACCATGACTGATCTGCGCCAAACCGTCGAAATGCCCGCAAAAGTCACACCGGTTGTGATTTTCGGGTCGGGGTCCATCGTCACCGATGCTCATCTTCCGGCCTATCGCGATTTGAAGGTGCCGGTGGCCGGGATTTATGATCCCGATCTCGCCAAGGCACAGAAAGTTGCAGGCGCATGGGGCACAGTTGCCTTTGAAACGCTTGAACAGGCCGCAAGTCAGGCTGGTGTCGTCTTTGATCTTGCCGTGCCGCCCGCAGCCATTCCGGAATTGCTCGAAGCATTGCCCGATGGTGCGATTGCCGTGATCCAGAAGCCGCTTGGTTCCGATCTGGGGGAAGCGGACCGGATCATCTCGGTCCTGCGTCGCAAAAACATCAAGGCCGCGGTCAATTTCCAGCTTCGTTTTGCGCCGAATTCACTGGCGATCAAGGATGCCATAGCCAAGGGTCTGCTTGGCGATATCGTTGATTTCGATGCATGGCTAGCCCTTGATACGCCGTGGCATCTTTGGGCGTTTCTTGCTGATTTGCCACGGGTCGAGATCCTGTTGCATTCGATCCATTATCTGGATTTCGTCCGCGACTTGCTGGGCAATCCGGCGGGTGTTCATGCGCGCACCATTGGCCATCCGTCATCAACGGTTTCCAATACCCGAAGCGCGATCATGCTTGATTACGGTCGTGACGTTCGCTGCAATCTGTCGATCAATCATAATCATGCCTTTGGGCGCAAATTCCAGGCCTGCGAATTCCGGATCTGCGGCACCAAGGGGGCGGCCTATATGAAAATGGGCGTCAACCTTGATTACCCAAAAGGCGAGCCCGACGAACTTTGGCTGAACACCGATGGTGAATGGCGCCAGATTGATCTGGTCGGCAACTGGTTCATCGAAGCCTTCCACGGGCGCTTTGCCCAGGTACAGCGTTTTGCGGCCGGGATGGATGATGCGCTTGAAGGTTCGGCCGAGGACGCATGGCATACCATGGCACTGGTCGAGGCCGCTTATGAAAGTTCGGCCCTTCCGATGCATCCGATCAAGGAGGCACCCGATGCTTGAGCAAACCAAATATTACGAAGATTACGAAATCGGCGAAGGGCGCGACACGGTTGGCCGTACGATCACGGAAACGGACTTTGTGGTTCATGCCGGTCATTCCGGGGATTTTTTCCCGCATCATCTTGATGAAGAATTCTGCAAAACCTTGCCGTTCGGACAACGGATCGCCCATGGCACGATGGTCTTTACCATCGGGGTCGGTTTGACTGCGACGATTATCAATCCAGTGGCGTTTTCATATGGTTATGACCGTATGCGGTTCGTCAAACCGGTCTTTATCGGTGATACGATCAAATCGCGGGTCGAAATCATCGCCAAGGAAGTGATGGAAAAACGCCCGGGTTACGGACGGGTGACCGAACGTTTGACCGTCACCAAGCAGAATGGCGAAACCGCGCTTGTGGCTGATCACATCTATATGGTGGAGATGAAGCCATGACCGCACCGTTCCTGCATCTTCATCCCGATGACAATGTGCTGGTGGCCCGGGCATCTGCCCCGGCCGGGACGGAAGTCAAACTGGCTGACTGCACGGTTACGCTTGCCCATGCCATCCCGCTTGCCCACAAGATTGCCTTTCGCGATATCGCGGCGGGTGAACGCATTCTGAAATACGGGATGCCGATCGGTATTGCGACGGCTGATATCGCCGCAGGCACGCATGTTCACATCCACAATATCCGTTCTGCCTATACCCCGACCCATGCGCTCCAGGATGCGGATGGGCAGAGCCCGGAGACGCCCAAATGACAGAAAAATTCCAAGGCTATTTGCGTTCTGACGGGCGCAAGGGGATCCGCAATACAGTCGTTGTTGCCTATCTGGTTGAATGTGCGCATTTCGTCGCCTCGAAAATCGTTGCCGGTTTTGATGATGAAGACGTGCAACTGATCGGGTTTCCCGGATGTTTCCCCAATGAATACGCCGCCCGTGTGATGGGGCAGCTTTGCACCCATCCCAATGTTGGTGCGGTTCTGTTCGTGTCGCTTGGCTGCGAAAGCTTTGACAAGGTGCGCGCAAAGGGAACCGTTGCAAACACCGGGCGTCCGGTTGAAACCCTTGTCATTCAGCGATCCGGCGGTACGGCAAAAACGGTTGAAACCGGTCGCGCCTGGGTGCGTTCCGCACTTGATGAAGTCGCCAAGGTCGAACGTGCCCCGATGGGGGTCGATGAATTGATCATTGGCACGATTTGCGGCGGGTCTGACGGGACGTCTGGCATTTCCGGCAACCCGGCGGCGGGGAAGGCGTTTGACCTTCTGATCGCCGAGGGGGCTGCTTGTATCTTTGAAGAAACCGGCGAACTGATCAGTTGCGAAGACATCATGGCAGAACGTGCCAAAACGCCGGAACTGGGCGAAGAATTGCGCGCCGCGGTGCAAAAGGCCGAACGGTATTACGCAACGCTTGGCTATGGATCATTTGCGGCTGGCAATGCCGCGGGCGGTCTTTCCACGATCGAGGAAAAAAGTCTGGGTGCCTATGTCAAATCCGGGGACAGTCAGATTTCCGGTCTGATCAAACCGGGGGACGTGCCGCCACGCGGCGGGCTTTATCTGATGGATGTGGTGCCCGATGGCGAAGTCCGGTTTGGCTTCCCCAATATTTCGGACAATGCCGAAATCGTCGAGATGATCGCAAGTGGCGCACATATGACCCTGTTTGTCACGGGGCGCGGATCGGTTGTCGGATCGGCCATATCCCCGGTTATCAAGATTTGCGCAAACCCCGATACCTATCGCGCCCTTGAAGGCGACATGGATGTCAATGCCGGTGACATCATCGAAGGCAAGCGATCCATTGCCGAGGTCGGACAGGAAATCCGCGATCTGGTCGTTAATGTCGCCAAGGGGGCGCAAACCAAATCCGAGGCCCTTGGGCATCGGGAATTCATTCTGACTTACAAATCATTTGATCCGATCGGGCCGTCGTGCCTGCCAACGGTCTGAGGAGGAATTATGAAAAGACTAGAAGGAAAACTGTGTTTGGTCACCGCTGCCGGTCAGGGCATTGGCCGGGCATCGGCCGAACGGCTTGCGGCCGAAGGCGGTCGTGTGATTGCAACAGACGTCAATGACGCTGCCCTTGCCGAACTTAGTGCCATTGACGGCATCGAGGCCCGCAAACTTGATGTCACCGACAAGGATGCGATCACGGCATTGATCAATGACATTGGTCCGGTTGATGTGCTGTTTAACTGTGCCGGGATTGTTCACAACGGCACCATTCTTGAAGCAACCGAAGAAGAATGGGACTTTGCGTTTGAATTGAATGTCAAATCCCAGTTCCGCATGATCCGTGCGGTCCTGCCCGGTATGCTTGAAAAAGGCAAAGGTTCGATTATCAATATGGCCTCGGTTGCGGGGCCGGTAACAGGGCCGGTCAACCGTCTGATCTATTCGGCGTCAAAGGCGGCGGTTGCGGGCATGACCAAAGCAATTGCCAATGATCACGTTACCCAGGGCATTCGGTGCAACGCGATTGCACCGGGAACCGTGGACAGCCCCAGTCTGCATGAACGTCTGCGGGCGACGGGGGATTACGAAGGCGCGCTTAAGGCATTTATCGCGCGCCAGCCGATGGGCCGTATCGGCAAGCCGGACGAAATTGCAGCACTGGTTGCGTATCTCGCATCAGATGAAAGCGGCTTTACCACCGGTGCTGTGCATGTTGTTGATGGTGGCTGGACCGCCTGATCGGAATTTGAACAAAGGATTGGACGTAATATGAAGTTCGCACGTTACGGAGAACGCGGTGCAGAAAAGCCCGCACTGGTCGATGCCAATGGCAATCTGCGCGACCTTTCGGCCCATGTCGATGATATCGCGGGTGACATTCTGACCCGCCTTGATGATCTGAAATCAATCGATCCGGAAAGCCTGCCGCTTGTCGAAGGCAATCCGCGTCTTGGTGCCTGTGTCGGTCAGACCGGCAAATTCATCTGCATCGGTTTGAACTATGCCGATCACGCCGCAGAATCCGGTATGGAAGTCCCGCCGGAGCCGGTGATTTTTGCCAAATATACCTCGGCAATTTGTGGTCCGAATGATCCGATCATTATTCCGCGCGGCTCGGAAAAGACCGACTGGGAAGTCGAACTTGGTTTCGTTATTGGCAAAAAAGCCAAATACGTGTCCGAAGCCGATGCACTTGATCATGTTGCCGGTTTCTGTCTGATCAATGACGTTTCCGAACGTGCCTATCAGATCGAACGTGCCGGTCAGTGGTCCAAAGGCAAATCATCAGACAATTTCGGTCCGACCGGTCCGTGGCTTGTGACCCCCGACGAGGTGGGCGATTTTGACAATCTTGGCATGTGGCTTGATGTGAACGGCGAACGGGTTCAGGACGGTTCGACCGCGACCATGGTTTATCGTGTGCCGCACCTGATTTCCTATTTGTCTCAGTTCTTTACCCTGCATCCGGGTGACATCATTTCGACGGGCACTCCCCCGGGTGTCGGTCTTGGTTTCAACCCGCCGCGTTACCTTAAGGCCGGTGATGTGGTCGAACTGGGCATTGATGGTCTGGGCACCCAGCGTCAGGTCTGCGTGAACGACGACTGATCCAATTGTATGATAAATAAAAAGCGCGGCATTGTGATGATGCCGCGCTTTTTTGTTTCGTGGATTTTGGTTTACCAGCCGGTTTCAAGCAACCCGTTCGCATCGCCAAGTTCCGGTGCAGCACGGGATGATGACGGGCGCACACCATCAATGCGCAACGGCAATTTGGTGGTTTTCATTGCAACATCACCGCGTTCGATATTCTGAACCATATCAAGTGTCTGCAAGACACCGCTTGCAACCACGCCGTCCCAATCCATCACCGGGGCCGCCCAGATATCATTGGCAACGAAATCATCCATCCAGCTTGCGCTGGTTCTGGTTTTAAGCTGTGCGGCAAGACCGGCCTTGATTTCATCGCGCTGTTTGAAGGCATCCAGTCCGGCGATTTCGGGCGCAAGGCCGGTGATCGTTGCCAGAAGGTCAAGCTTGCCCATCGCAATGGCGATATGCCCGTCAGCAGTTTCATAAACTCCGTACGGTGCTGCCAGATAGGCATGGGCCGGATTGTTTTTTGACCGTTCCGGGGTGCGGTTGCCGTCGTTAAACCAGGTGGTCAGCAATTCAAATTGCAGATCGGCCAGAACTTCGATCAGGGATGTCTCGACATAGCCGCCGATATTTTGCGTCGCCTTGCGATACAAAAGTGCCAGAATCCCGTGCGCCAGGGCCGATCCGGCCAAAACATCGGCAATCGGAAGGCCCATGGCAACCGGACCATGGTCACGACCGCCCGACAACCACATGACCCCTGATCGTGCCTGTGCCAGCAAATCCTGCCCCGGAAGGTCCACCCACGGGCCATCCGATCCATATCCGGTTACGGTGCCATAGACGACCGTTGGATTGATCTTTTTGACGGCCTCATAGCCAAAGCCAAGGCGTTCCATCACGCCGGGACGGAAGTTCTGCAAGATGACGTCGGCATCACGGACCAGTTGGGTCAGGCGGGCCTTGTCATCATCGGATTTAAGGTCGACCGCAACCGAACGTTTGTTGCGGTTGATCGCGTGAAAGATCGTGCTTTCACCGGCAATCCTGGTGTCGGTCAGATACAGATAACGTGACAGATCGCCAAGGCCGGATCGTTCGACCTTGACCACATCCGCGCCAAGGTCCGCCAGTTTCAGCGCGCAATAGGGGCCGGCTAGAAACTGCGAGAAATCAAGAACCTTAAGTCCCTTAAGCGGCAGCATGTCATTCATGGTCAAAGCTTTCGTCAAAACGTGTCTCAAGGGCCAAAAGGGCCGATTTAGGATCGGTTTTTCCGGTCAGCGCATCGAGAAGGATGTGCGATGCGTCTTCCTGAAACGCCATATAGCCGTCATGGCGCGGGCGCAGCCACGCGGCTTCGTGGGTCATGCGGGTATTGCTGTAACAGGACCCGACCGGCGCATTGACCGCCGCATCCCCCCAGGCAACCGCGTTGCCCGGTTGACCATTATGGGTGGCATAAAGGCCGCGCTGGATATCGGCCGACGCAACCCAAAGGGCAAATTCAACGCAAAGATCGGGATGTTTGGTTTGTGATGACACCGCAATCCCGGTGCCACCAAGGGCGGAACCAAGCGGGCCGGACGCGCCAAGCGACGGCATATCGTGGAAGACAATGCGATTGGCCCGGTAATTGGCCCGCGCGTAGGGCGCGTACAAATAGACATACGGGCACAGGGCAAATGTATTGTCCTCACACAGGGCATCAAGTGCTGCAATCGGATCCATTGTCAGGCAGGCAGGATCGACAAGATCAGCAAGCGTTGCCATCGCCCCGATCACATCAAGGGCGGCGGTGTGATTGATTGCCGTGCCACGGGTCACCGGAAAAGGCGCGCCGGAATTTGCCAGCAAGCTGAAGAATGACATCAGAACATGGGGGGCAAGAAGCGGCCATACGACCCGGCCGTCTTTGGCCAGCGCAATCACATCGGAAAATGTTTTGACGGGCGCAGAAACAAGGTCCGGGCGGATGGCCTGCACCTGGCAGGCGGCATCAACCGGCAAGGCCCATTGATGACCGTCATAGGCATAGCTTTGATAGCTTTTGCCCACGGTTT
Source organism: Thalassospira sp. MCCC 1A02491 (assembly GCF_001613785.1). Lineage (NCBI taxonomy): Bacteria > Pseudomonadati > Pseudomonadota > Alphaproteobacteria > Rhodospirillales > Thalassospiraceae > Thalassospira > Thalassospira sp. MCCC 1A02491. The sequence continues at coordinate 29,232 of NZ_LPVX01000031.1, forward strand.
CGGCAAACAGACGTTCAAGCGCAGTTTTTTCGGCAAACCTGTCGATCGGCAACAGGCAGTTTTTTTCAACAACAGCCCCGACATGGGGATGATCAATGATGATCAGGTCATAGGTTTCTGCCAGTTCTTCGACCGGGGTGCTTTCAAACCCCTGAAGCGATCGTTTGTCCCAGACAATATCCGCATCGGGATGCCGGTCGCGGAATGTTTGGCTGGCCGCGACAAGCGGGTCATATCCCCGCGGATCAGACCAGGTCATGCCCCTGATTTTCTTGTGTTCAGTCATTCTTGCGTTTCCTCCTTGCCGCAGTTTAATGCTGAACATTTATAAATGAAAGAATGTTTTATATTTGATATTATGATTTGCGCATCACGGGGTCAGTTGCCACAATGAGGCTGGCACGCATATACTCCGCCGACCGAAATCAACCGGTTTTTATCCGCCTGCGAGGACATATGAACGGCAAGACCGACGACCAGATTGATCAGGAAAAATACCGTGCCCCGGCATTGTCAAAGGGGCTCGATATCCTTGAACTGCTTGCCTCTGAAGTGGACGGATTGTCGCAAATCGCCATTGCCAAGCAGCTGAACCGCAACACATCGGAAATCTTCCGGATGCTGATGGTGTTGTGTCAGCGCGGCTATATCGAACAGCGCGAAGAAGACGACCGTTATCAACTGACGACCAAGATGTTTGAAGTTGCACACCGCCATCCGCCGATCCGTCGTCTGACCTCGATCGCGGGTGATGCGATGCAGCGTCTTGCCAATGAAGTGAACCAGTCGATGCATCTGGCGATCATTCATTCGGGCAAGGTGCTTGTGATTGCGCAGGTCGATTGTCAGGACAACAACATCACCGCTGTTCGTCTGGGCGCGCAGATCAATATTTTTGACACGGCATCGGGTCGGGTGCTGGCGGCGTGGATGGATCAGGATGGGCTTGATAATCTGATGAAGGATGTCGGGACCGAACCGGCAGACAAGTATCAGGCATTTCTTGATGACCTGCCCAAGGTCAAGGAAGCGGGATATTGTGAATCACAGTCGCTGACCATTGCGGGAGTCTTGAACCTTTCGGCGCCGATCTTTGATTTTTCGGGCAAGGTCGTGGCAGCATTGACCGTACCGTTTATCCAGCGCCTGTCGGGAACGTCGGTGGCATCGGTCGAAGAATGCCGTGAACGTCTGATCGCAGTGACAAAGGATATTTCCCGCCGTCTTGGTGCCGGCGCACATAGCTGATTGCGCCGAACGCCAACAGGTACCCAAGAACATCGCTGTGGTGCCTGTTCCTATTCCTAGGTGTTGTCGCTGGTGTGCTTGCGCAATTTGCGATGCAGGAAATCGATGAAAATGCGCACTTTGGCCGACAGGTTGTGACGTTCCGGATACACGGCATAAATATCGGCATCGACATGGGCATATTGCGGCAGCACGAGTTGCAGGCGGCCTGCCTTGACGTGGCGGGCAATATCCCATTCGGACCGCAACATGATGCCAAGCCCGTCCATCACCCAACCCAGCGCAATTTCACCGTCATTACTGCTGAGTGTGCCGTGCACCTTGACCGTTTCGGAATGCTGACCCCGCTGTAATTTCCAGACATCATAAACATCATTGTCCTGACGCAGGATGATGCAATTGTGGTTGATCAGGTCCGAAAGACTGCGCGGCATGCCGTGCCTTTCGATATAGGACGGGGCCGCACATAAAAACCGTCTGTTGGCGAGCAGCTTGCGCGCTGTGATACGCGAATTGGGCAATCCCCCGAACCGGATACCAAGATCAATGCCTTCTTCGACCATGTTCATCGGTGCATCGGTCAAAAGAAGCTGGACCTCGACCTCGGGATAAAGGTGGGAAAATTCCGAAATCACCGGGGCCACATACTCGCGCCCGAACCCGAATGTTGCATTGATGCGCAAAAGCCCGCTCGGGGTTTCGCTGGCATGGGAAACCCGTTCTTCGAGTTCTTCGATTTCACGCATGATCTGGATCGCGCTTTGGTAATAGGCCTCGCCCTCGCTGGTCATGCTGATCCGGCGGGTGGTCCGGTTCAACAAACGCACCCCAAGTCGATCTTCAAGCTTGGCCAGCCGTTTGCTGACCGCAGGCGGTGACAGGTTCAGCTCCTGGGCGGCTGCACTCAGGCTGCCCTTGCGGACCAGAAGAACGAAAAATCCGAGATCACTGTCTGATGACATTCTTAACCTGTGCGACACAATGAAATGAATAATCAGAAATTATAATGAATAACTAAAAAATCTACACTGCAAGAGTCATTCGGGCAAATGATTCTAGCCAAATACGCGTGTCCTACTGCGCCACAAAAGCCCGCAATGACATCAGGGAAACAGCTGGTGACGGGGCCGGGTGTGCTTTGCCGTCCCTTCGTGACCAGCCGGTGCCAACAAAGTTGGTGCTGTTCATTCTACGGGAGGAATACCAATGCGTAAGCTCGCAATCGCGGCAGCCATGGCTGCAACCCTGGTTTCAACACAGGCATTTGCCGAATATCCGGAAAAGACGATCAATTACATCATTCCGTTCAACGCGGGTGGCGAGTCTGATGTTTCCGCACGTTTCCAGCAGCCCTATCTGGAAGAACTGGCTGGCCAGTCCTTTGTGATCCAGTACATGGCCGGTGCCGGCGGTGCACAGGCCTGGTCACAGCTTAACGGCATGGAAGGTGACGGCTATACGATCATGGGCATCAACCTGCCCCATACGATCCTTCAGCCGATGGAAAAGGACGTTGGGTACGAAACCAAGGACCTTACCTATATCAACTTCTTCCATTACACCCCGAACGCCCTGTTCGTTCCAAAGGACAGTGAATTCCAGTCGCTTGGTGAACTTGTGGAATATGCAAAAGCCAATCCGGGTCTTGTCACGCTGAGCGGTTCGGGATCGAATTCGGCCAACCACCTGGGTCAGGTTCAGTTTGATGAACTGGCCGGTATCACGACCACTTATGTCCCGTTCAGCGGCACCGGTCCGGCGGTTACCGCGATCCTTGGCAGCCAGACCACCGGTGGTTTCAACTATGTCACGTCTGGCGTGAATAACGGTGATGGCATGCGTATGCTTGCTGTTGCGTCCGAACAGCGCGTCAAGGCATTCCCGGATGTTCCGACCTTCAAGGAGCTGGGTTACAACATTGTCGGTGGTGCATTCCGTGGTGTTGCCGTTCCAAGTTCAACCCCGGAACCGATCCGCGAAAAGATTTCGCAGCTGATCACCGATGTGAACAACAACCCGGAATTCCAGAAAAAAATGGAAGATGCGGGCTTTGTTCTGACCGACATTTCCTATGACTTCATCAATGACTTTGTCGCGGCCAAATCCGAAGAATACCGCAAAATCGCAGAAAAACTGGGCATTGCCAACCGGTAAGTGCCCGGTCTGAAACATTTGAAACTGCGACAATAAAAAGATTGGGATTGGAAAGGTCCATCGTCATGGAGCTCTTGGGTTATCTTGTTAATGCCTTGACGCCACTAAATATTCTTATGGCACTTGGTGGCGTCATTCTGGGCACTGTAATCGGTGCTTTGCCGGGACTCTCGGCAACCATGGCGGTGGCCGTTCTGGTCCCGTTTACCTTTACCATGGATCCGGCGACCGGATTGATTGCACTGGGTGCGATCTATACCGGCGCCATTTATGGCGGTGCCTTTGCCGCCATTCTGGTCAACACACCGGGAACCCCGTCAGCGATCGCCACGACCTTTGACGGTTTCCCGATGGCCAAACGTGGTGATGGCAGTCTTGCAGTAACACTGGCGACGCTTGCTTCTGTTGTAGGCGGGCTCGTCGGGGGTGTGTTCCTGTTGCTGCTGTCACCACCGCTGGCCAAGGTGGCACTTGCCTTTGGCCCGCCGGAATATTTCTGGTTGGCGATTTTCGGACTGACTTTGATTTCGGCCCTGTCGGTTGGCAATACCATCAAGGGATTGCTGGGCGGCTGTATTGGTCTGATGCTGGCGATGGTGGGCGTTGCTGTGGTGGGCGGTGATATCCGCTTTACGATGGGCACCCATATGTTGCTGGGCGGGTTTGATATCGTATCGGCACTGATCGGACTTTATTGCATCCCGGTTCTGATTGATCTGGTTGCAACGCCGGACCCGCATTTGAAGGTAGAGCAGGGCAACCGTGGCATTCGCTTGCGCGAAGCATTCGGCATCGCCTGGGAAAGCAAATTCAACGTTCTGCGCAGCTCGATCATCGGGACTGTGATCGGGGTTTTGCCCGGTGCGGGTGGATCGATTGCCGGACTGGTTTCCTATTCCGAAGCACGCCGGTCATCGAAAAAGCCCGAAACATTCGGCAATGGCGCACCCGATGGCATTATCGCAACGGAATCTGCCAATAACGCAACAGTTGGTGGTGGTTTCATCCCGACCCTGGTCCTGGGTATTCCCGGTACGCCACCCGATGCGGTCATTCTTGGTGCGTTGCTGGTACAGGGGATCAAGATTGGTCCGACGCTGTTTTCCCAGCAGGGCGATATTGTTTACACCTTTATCTTTGGTCTTTTGATTGCAACGGCCTTGATGTTGCCGGCCGGTTTGCTGATCGGGCGCTATGCCTATAAGTCGATTGCATCAATCCCCAAGACCCTTCTGGTTCCGACCATTGCCTTTTTGACCGTTGTCGGCAGCTTTGCCATCCACAGCAACCTGCATGATGTGCAGATGATGCTGGCGCTTGGCGTGATTGGCTGGCTTTTGAACCGGTGCGGTTTTGCGCCGTCGCCGATTGTGCTTGGTCTGGTGCTGGGGCAGATCGCCGAACAGGGATTTGTGCAGTCCTATCTGATCGGCAATGCGACCCATAATCTTGTCGGTATGTTCTTTGGGCGTCCGATCAGTCTGGCGATTGTCGCCCTTGCCGCCTTTACCCTGCTTTATCCGCTTGTCTTTTCCAAGCGCAAGGAAAACGCCAAGAAGCGCGCGCTTGCTGCGGCACGCAGCTATGCCGACAGTCAGGGATCAACCACCGTGGGTGACGTCGAGCCGGTTGCGAAAAGCGGTTTTGCACCCCTGGCAGGATTGAAAAAACAGCTGGCAAAACCACGTGATCATGCGGGCATGTTCCTGTCTGTATTGCTGATTGGTGTGGCTGTCTGGGCATTTGCGGAAACATCTGCCATGACCCCGATGGGGTCGGTCTTCCCCAGCACGATTTCGGTGGCGATCATTGTCATGTCACTGATGCTTCTGGGGCTCAATATTTTGCGTAAACCGGCAGGTCCGGAGCAAGGGGGCGTTGCTGACAATAGTTCAAACGCACGCCGGGTTGCTTTGGTCATTGCCATGATTGTCTGGGTGGCGGTGATCCCGATGGTCGGCTTTGGCATTGCTGCCATTCTGGCCTTCCTGATTTTGGGACGCGTTGCCTGTTACGAGCATATGTCGGCCAAGCGCATCCTTGGCGAAGCGGTCGGCGGGCTTGTGATTGTCGGGGGGCTTTATCTTCTGATGGCCGAAGTGCTGCTGATCAGAATGCCAACCGGCGCGCTTTTCTAGGACACGCGTCAAACCCGTATAAAATTAATCTGCAAACTGAAGAGACTTGTGATGAAGAACTATCGTATTGCTGCCATTCCGGGTGACGGAATTGGTAAAGAGGTTGTTGCGGCCGGTGTAGAAGTACTTGATGTCCTGGCAAAGCGGGATGGTGGCTTCACCATGAGCTTCGACAGCTTTGACTGGGGATCGGATTACTACAAAAAACACGGCATCATGATGCCAGCCGATGGTCGCGATCAGATCAAGGATCATGATGCGATCTATTTCGGTGCCGTGGGTGCGCCCGATGTTCCCGATCATGTGACCCTTTGGGGGTTGCGTCTTGCGATCTGTCAGCCGTTTGATCAATACGCCAATGTGCGCCCGACCCGTATTTTGCCGGGTATTGAAAGCCCGCTTCGCAATGTCAAACAGGGCGAACTTGACTGGGTGATCGTGCGCGAAAACTCCGAAGGCGAATATGCCGGGCAGGGCGGTCGATCGCATGTCGGTCTTCCCGAAGAGGTCGCAACCGAAGTTTCGATTTTCACCCGTGCCGGTGTCACGCGCATCATGCGGTTTGCCTTTGACCTTGCCCGGTCACGCCCGCGCAAGAAACTGACCGTGGTCACCAAAAGCAACGCCCAGCGCAACGGCATGGTGATGTGGGATGAAATCGCCAAGGAAGTGGCGGCCGAATATCCGGATGTCGAATGGGACAAAATGCTGGTTGATGCAATGACCATGCGCATGACCCTGCGCCCGGAAACCATTGATACCATCGTTGCTACCAACCTGCATGCCGACATTTTGTCTGATCTTGCCGCTGCCCTTGCCGGATCGCTTGGCATTGCACCGACGGCAAACCTTAATCCCGAACGCAATTTCCCGTCGATGTTCGAACCGATCCATGGGTCGGCTTTTGATATTACGGGCAAAGGCATCGCCAACCCGGTCGCTACATTCTGGAGTGCGGTGATGATGCTCGATCATCTGGGGGAAAAGGCGGCATCGGATCGTTTGATGCGTGCGGTGGAACGCGTTACCGCTGATCCGTCCCTGCATACGCCCGATCTGGGTGGTAAAGCCACCACCCGTCAGGTGACCGATGCCGTGATTGCGGCAATCCACGGCGATAACGTTTGATCGTGGGCAGGCAGATGACAGGGGATGACATGATGTCTGGCATTGGCGATAGCACGGCGATCAAAAGGTTCCTGATGGAACTTTTCGAAACGGCTGTGCGTGCTGCTGATCCCGATATCTGTGTGCCGGCGCATCTGCCTGCGCCGCCAGACGGACGCACGATTGTGATCGGTGCGGGCAAGGCATCGGCAAAGATGGCGCGCGCACTCGAACAGAACTGGTCAGGGCCATTGTCGGGATGTGTGGTCACGCGATACGGACATGCGGTACCGACCGACCATATTGAAATCATAGAGGCATCCCACCCGGTCCCCGATGCTGCGGGACTGGCGGCAACACGGAAGATCACAGAACTTGTGCGCGATCTGCGTGAGGATGATCTGGTCATTTGTCTGATATCGGGCGGAGGATCGGCGTTACTGGTTGATCCGGTTGCGCCGCTGGATCTTGCCGGGTTGCGCGACATCAACCTTGCGCTTTTGAAATCCGGTGCGGCAATTGACGAGATGAATTGTGTTCGCAGGCATATTTCAAACGTCAAAGGCGGTCGTCTGGCCGCGATGTGCCATCCGGCACGTGTTGTGACCCTGGCGATTTCCGATGTGCCGGGTGACAGTCTTCTGGATGTGGCATCGGGGCCGACTGTTGCTGATCCGACAAGCTGTACGGACGCGCTGGCAATTATTGACCGATATGACATCGCGCTTCCCGATGCTGTGCGGGCCATGCTTGAAAATGGCGAAACCGAAAGCATCAAGCATGACGATCCGCGCATTGCAAAATGTGAGGCCGTTCTGATTGCAACACCGCAAATGGCGCTGGAAGCTGCCGCGCAAAAGGCGCGTGATATGGGAATTACCGCCCATATCCTTGGCGATGCGATCGAAGGTGAAGCATCTGACGTCGGAACGGTGATGGCGGGTATCGCACGTCAGATCGTGCTGCGCGGGCAGCCGTTTGCGCGCCCTTGTCTGTTATTGTCCGGTGGCGAAACAACCGTCACGGTAAAGGGCAACGGGCGCGGCGGGCGCAATGTGGAATTCCTGCTGGGGTTGGCGGTTGCGCTTAATGGTTTGTCCGGGGTCTATGCGATTGCCGGGGATACCGATGGTGTTGACGGGCTCGAAGAAATTGCCGGTGGTCAGATCACACCCGATACCCTTGATCGCGCAATTGGTGCCGGGATCAAGGCGCAAGAATATCTTGCAAACAATGACGGACACAGTTTCTTTGAGCTGCTTGGCGATGCGGTGATTACCGGGCCGACTTTGACGAATGTGAATGATTTTCGTGCAATATTGATTAATTGATATCTGAATTAGTCCCACAAGGAGGAAATGGCTGAAATGGCTGGTAAACAACATAAGATCGCGGTGATCGCCGGGGACGGCATTGGCACAGAAGTCATGCCCGAAGGTGTTCGCGTCCTTGAAGCAGCCGCCGAGGTCTATGGGATCGATCTTGCGTTTGATACGTTCGAATTCGGGTCCTGCGACTATTATCTCAAACATGGCCAGATGATGCCCGATGACTGGAAGGCACAGATCGGTAATCACGATGCCATTTTCTTTGGGGCGGTTGGTTGGCCCGATACGGTGCCCGATCATATTTCGCTGTGGGGATCGCTGATCCAGTTCCGGCGCGATTTTGACCAGTATGTCAGCCTGCGCCCGGCAAAGCTGATGCCCGGTGTGCCATCACCCCTTGCCGGTCGCAAGCCGGGCGACATTGATTTCTATGTGGTTCGTGAAAATACCGAAGGCGAATATTCGTCGGTTGGCGGGAAAATGTATCCCGGCACGGATCGCGAGATCGTTATTCAGGAAACCGTCATGTCGCGGATCGGTGTTGACCGTATCCTGAAATATGCGTTCGAGCTGGCCCAAAAACGCCCGCGCAAACATCTGACATCGGCGACCAAATCCAACGGCATTTCGATCACCATGCCTTATTGGGATGAACGTGTTCTGGAAATGGCAAAGTCCTATCCGGATGTAACTTGGGACAAATATCACATCGATATTCTTACCGCACAGTTCGTCATGAACCCGGATCGCTTTGACGTCGTGGTCGCATCGAACCTGTTTGGCGATATCCTGTCCGATCTTGGTCCGGCCTGTACCGGGACCATCGGTATTGCGCCGTCGGGCAACATCAACCCGGAACGCAAATTTCCGTCGCTGTTCGAACCGGTGCATGGTTCTGCCCCGGATATCGCCGGCAAGGGCATTGCCAACCCGATCGGCCAGATCTGGTCAGGTGCGATGATGCTTGATCATTTGGGCCATACCGATGCCCATGACGGCATCATGCGCGCAATTGAAAAGGTCCTGTTGTCGACCGAATTGCGGACGGCCGATCTTGGCGGTACGGCAAATACGGTCACCTGTGGCAAGGCAATTGCCGATGCGGTTCGCGAACAAGGCTAACCTCCCCAAGAAACGATAAGAACAGTTTCCCTTATGTCCTGACCCGATCACGGCTTATTGCGGTGATCGGGTTTCTTTATGGCCGGTGACATGGGCCCACAACCGTTCGGCAAGCGCACTTCGGCGATGGCGCGGACGGGTAATGCGGATTTCAAGCGGGATCGACGGGGTCGGGTTTGTGCCCGTGTTCGTGCCCGCGACAAAGGGCTCAAATGACTCGGATATCTCGAAGGGCTGTAGCTGTCCTGTTTCAAGATCACGCGCGATCAGGCTTTCCGGAAGCCATGCGAAGCCGGCACCATTTCTGACCATCGAATGCAATGTCGCCGCCAGATGGGATGTGAAATTGGCGGTGCCTTGTGGTGCGATTTCGCCGTTTTGATCGCTGGCGGCAATGATCCGGCCAAGTCCGGATTCCATGCTATAGGCCAGATAGGGCACGGGCGTCCTTGTTGCGTGCGCGCTTGCGGCAAGTGATGGACTGATCACGGCCATCAGTCTGTCATGCCCGATCACACAGCTTTGAAACAGCGATGGCTGCAAACCATCGGGCGTATTGGAGGCATCGGGTCCATCTGGCCGGGCATGGGCAATCAGAAAATCTGTCTCACCCTTGAGCATACGGCTTTCACAGGCCTGCATGCTGTCCGACACCAGATTAAGCGGGCCCAGTGCGATGTCTTCATTCTGGCGGCGCAGCCATTCCGGGATGAAGGTAAAGGACAGCGCATGGGTTGCTGCAATATTCAGCGACGCACTGGCTGTTTTCGCAAGTTCGGCGGCCTCGCGCTTGGCCTGTGTCAGGGAAAAGCAGATTGCCCGTGCATGGGACAGGAAATGTTCCCCGGACGGGGTCAGGGAAACAGAATGCGTGGTGCGTTCAACCAGGGACGCCCCGACCCAGGTTTCAAGTGCCCGGATACGGCGGCTGAATGCCGGTTGGGTGATGTTTCTTATTTCGGCCGCGCGTGAAAAATTAAGCGTCTCACACAATGCGATGAAATCTTCAAGCCAGCGCAATTCCATTCTGGTTATGCCAAATCTGTATAAACATAGACCCAGTTCACATTGGATGCATGGGCTTTGCAAGCCTTAATATGTGGTCACTCATCATATTTACCGACGCCCATTACAGAGAGCTGGTCATGCAAATCGTCGATATCGTCGAAGTTACAAAACCCATCGCATCCCCGATCCGCAATGCCTATATCGATTTTTCGAAAATGACGGCCAGCTTGGTGGCGGTTGTCACCGATCAGGTGCGGGATGGCCGCCGGGTGGTCGGATATGGTTTTAATTCCAACGGACGTTACGGACAGGGCGGCCTGATCCGTGAACGGTTCCGGGATCGCGTGTTGTCGGCCGATCCGAAAAGCCTGATCAATGATGCGGGCGATAACCTTGATCCGCATCGCATCTGGGCGGCGATGATGCAAAATGAAAAGCCCGGCGGGCATGGCGAACGATCGGTTGCGGTCGGGACCATGGATATGGCGGTCTGGGATGCGGTGGCGAAAATTGCCGGAAAGCCGCTTTTCCGTCTGCTTGCCGAAACGTACGGGGTCGAAGCCGATCCCAAGGTCTTTGTTTATGCCGCGGGCGGTTATTACTATCCGGGCAAGGATCTTTCGGCATTGCGTGCTGAAATGCGCGGATACCTTAATCGCGGCTATACGGTTGTTAAAATGAAGATCGGCGGGGCATCGATTGACGAGGACCGCCGCCGGATCGAAGCTGTTCTGGAAGAAATCGGTAACGAGGCCCAGCTTGCGGTCGATGCCAATGGTCGCTTTGATCTGGAAACCGCAATTGCCTATGCCAAGATGCTGCGTGAATATCCGCTGTTCTGGTACGAGGAAGCCGGCGATCCGCTGGATTATCAGCTTCAGGCTGCCCTTGCCGATTTTTATCCGGGCCCGATGGCAACAGGGGAAAACCTGTTTTCCCATCAGGATGCCAGAAACCTGTTGCGTCATGGCGGCATGCGCCCGGATCGGGACTGGTTGCAGTTTGACTGCGCGCTTTCATACGGGCTTGTTGAATATCTGCGCACGCTTGACGTCCTTAAGGTTCACGGCTGGTCGCCGAAACGCTGCATTCCGCATGGCGGGCATCAGATGTCGCTTAATATCGCAGCCGGTCTGGGACTTGGTGGCAATGAGAGCTATCCCGATCTGTTCCAGCCTTATGGCGGTTTCCCTGATAGCGTAAAGGTCGAACAGGGCTATATCACCATGCCGGAACTGCCCGGCATCGGGTTTGAAGGCAAATCCGATCTGATTTCGGTGATGCGCGAACTGGCCGAATAACAGGCCCTGCAAACAAACACCCGACAATCGCGCACATGGTGTTGCGGTTGTCGGGTGTTTGCATTTGATCCGGGTCGACGGCGTTATTTCGGATCGTAAAGACGGGTCGGATTGTCGATCAAAAGGGCGCGTTGCTGTTCGGGTTTGGGGGCGACGCGTGCAATATGGTCAACCAGTTTGCCATCGTCTGGCACGTGGCTTTTCATGTTGGGATGCGGCCAGTCCGTGCCCCAGATCACGCGATCGGGAATGTCTTCGACGATCGCCTTGCCAAAGGTCACAACATCGTCATAGGGCGGGCCAGCAACCGTCAGGCGTTCCGGGCAGGTGACCTTGACCCAGATATGGTCATTTTCGCGCACCAGTTTGCGGAAACGCTCAAAGTCCGGGTGATCAACGCCCTTGGTCACATCGGGGCGGCCCAGATGATCAATCACCACCGTTACCGGCATATCGATCAGGAACTGCTCAAGCCCCGGCAGGTCAGCGGCTTCGAAATAGACAACTATGTGCCAGCCATAGGGTTTGATCTTTTCAACGATCTTGAGGAAATGGTCGCGCGGCGTATCATCAACCAGTCGTTTGACGAAATTGAACCGCACACCCCGCACGCCAGCCGCATCAAGTTCATCAAGATGTTCCTTGCTGACATCCGGGCGGACGGTGGCAATGCCGCGATAGCGACCATTTGATGCCAGAAGTGCATCGACAAGCGCGCGGTTATCCGCACCATGACAGGTCGCCTGAACGATGACGGATCGATCAACGCCCAGATATTTGTGCAACTCAAACAGTTTGTCCTTGCCGGCATCGACCGGGGTGTATTTCCGTTCCGGTGCAAACGGAAAATCTGCCTCTGGCCCGAAGACATGGCAATGGGCATCCCAGGTTCCTTCGGGCAGGGTGAATTTCGGTTTGGACGGGTTGGGATGGAAGGGCAGATAATCTGGCGATGGGGGCATGGGTATCCTCGTAAATATCGTCAGGCGCCCGGCAGGCAGCGCCATATTTGGCGGCCGTGCTGGGACGCAGGATCAAGGCAAGTGGTGGTAAAGCCAAAACTTGGTCGGGCCGGATCACCCGACATGTTTTGCAAGGAAATCGGCCGTGCGGGCATGTGCCACATCTGCTGCATCCGCGACATAGGACGGGCGCGCATCATTGGCAAAGGCATGACCGGCGTCATACATGTGAATTTCCATATCCGGCAAATATGCCTTGGCCTGATCAAGCATTTCGGCGGGAACATGGTCATCCTTGCTGCCGAAATGGCCAAGGAATGCAGCCTTGAGCGGTCGGTCAAGATATTGCGGCAAACGCGTGCCGTAAAACGCAACACCTGCCGCAATATCAAGATCCTGTGCCGCGCGCAGGGCCAGTCCGCCACCCCAGCAAAAACCGATCACACCGACTTTGCCCCCGTTGGCAGCAAGTGCTTTGACCGCGGCATCGATATCGGCAACGGTTTTCTCAAGATCCGATGCCAGCATCATGTCGCGGCCACGCGGGGCCTGATCAAACGGAATTACCGCATCGCGTTCCTGACGGTCAAACAGGGCCGGGATCGCAACTTCATAGCCAAGGGCTGCATATTTGGCCGCAACTCCTTTGAGCTGGTCGGTCACGCCGAAGATTTCCTGAAGGATAACAATCCCGCCGCGACGTTCGCCAACGGCCGGTTCAAACCAGCAATTCAGCGAATGGCCATCCGATGCGGTAATGGTCTTCATCATGTTATGTGTTCCTGTTGTCTTGTGCCTGTGATGGTCAATGCGTTACCGGCAAATCAGACCGGTAACGCATGATAGATCGCGGTTATTTGCCGACCGGAATGCCGGCTTCTTCATAATATTTGATCGAGCCCGGGTGATAGGGCATCAGGTTTTTCGGGGCCATCTTTTCTGGTTGGGCACGGGCAAAGGCACCAAAGGTTGCCTTAAGCGCATCGCGTCCTTCGGCGATTGCCTTGGTCAATTTGTAAACCAGATCGTCGCTGACATCTGCATTGGTCATCAGAACCCACGGGATCTGCATCAGGTTGACGTCATAGTTCTGAAGGCCATTGATCTTTTCGTTCTGTTTCATCGAAACGATATCGCCGGCGGGTAAAAAGCCCTTGAACAGTGACGTGCCGATCACGGAATTATCCAGCGAGATATAGCAAAGACCGCCACGGTCCTGAAGTTTCACGCTGGCCTGCTGACCGGCACCGGCATTCAGGCTGACAAGTGCGATATCCACCAGACCGTCACCAAGGGCGTTGATCCCGGCAACAAAATTGGCAACCGGAACCATCTGGAAATCTTCGTATTTCAGCCCGGCATTGGCGAGACCACCCATGATGTAATAGGGGATGATGGTCGATGACGTATATTCCGAGGCAATGCGAAGATCGGATGCCCGTTCCTTAAGGTCATCAACCGATTTAAGGTTGAGATCACAAGGCGCCATCAGGCCGGTGGTCAGCGGGAACATCGTTCCGACCAGACGCATATTGCCATTGGCGCGGTCATAGTTGCCGGTCCCGGGATAGGCATATTCCGCTTCGACACCGTTGGAGAAACCGAAATCAACCTCGCCCGAATTGATCAGCGGCAAATACCCGACCAGCGGCTGGGTCCGCGCGATGATGCCCGCATCATTGGCGACTTTTGCAACGGCCTGACCGGAATTATAGGCAAGTGATCCTTGTGCGCCGGTGGCGACCGTGACGACCTGGGCGGATACGGCACTTGCACTGATTGCAAGGCCAATCAGCCCGGCAGACAATGCCTTGGTAAGTTTGTTCATTTTCAGTTTCCTCCTGATTTCACTTCGTTCTTTTGGTGTGTTCCCTGAAACCGCAGGCCGACAGCCAGCAAAATGGCTGCGATTGCGGCGATGATGTGAAGTTGAATGCTGAATGCGGCGGGCAGGAAGCCCAGCGGCAAGGCTGCAAAGCCAAGAATGGTAAAGGCGATGCGCAACATCGGCCCAAGACCACGCGACCAATACCCGACAATCCCGGCGGTTACGGCAATCACCCCGATGATCGCAAGACCAAGGTTAAGGGCAATATCGATCCAGCTTCCCTGCATCAGAATTGCCGGGGTTTCGACAAAGATGAAGGGCAGGATAAAGGCCGCCCAGCCAATGCGCATGGACGCAATCCCGGTGGCGAGCGGGTCATCCTCGGTGATTGTTGCCGCGGCAAAGGCCGCAAGGGCGACCGGCGGGGTAATCATCGACATCATCCCGAAATACAGGATGAACAGATGTGCCGCGATCGGATCAATTCCGGCTTCGACCAGGGATGGTGCAACCAATGCAGCCAACAGGACATAAACGCCCGATGTCGGCATGCCCATGCCAAGGATCACACAAATCACTGCCGATACGGCAAGCAGCAAGAAGGCGTTTGATCCAACCGCATCGACCAGAACCAGTGTCAGGGCAAAGCCAAGCCCGGTGATGTTGAGGATCCCGATCACGAACCCGGCCGCCGCCACCACAAGGATCAGGTCAACCATGCCCGTTCCGGTTTCAACAAAGGTCCGGCCCAGCATTCGGGGTGTCAGTCGATATCCGCGATACCCGCGCACGAAACCGACAATGACAATTGCAACCGCCGCCAGAAGTGCGGAATCTTCGGGATCCATTCGCCACCAGAACAGGGCAGCCAGAAGGACAGCAAACGGGATGATAAAGTGCCAGCCTTCTTTCAGAACCTCGCGAACCGTCATGGTGTCCGTATCGGCAGGCTGAATATTATCGCGTCCGGCAATCAGATCGACCTGGGTGAAGACGCTCAGATAATAAAGGATGGCCGGAATAAGTGCGGCACCCGCGACCGTGAAATAGGAAATATCAAGGAACTCGGCCATCAAAAAGGCCGCCGCCCCCATGATTGGCGGGGTAAGCTGCCCGCCGGTTGACGCCACGGCTTCAATCGCACCGGCATCGCGCTTGGTATAGCCGCCGCGCTGCATCAGCGGGATGGTCACCACCCCGGTGGTGACGACGTTCGATACCGCACTGCCTGAAATCGATCCGAACAATGCCGATCCAACAACCGAGATTTTGGCACTGCCACCCCGTGATCGACCGGTGGCCGCCATGGCAAGATCGGTAAAGAAGTTCCCGCCACCCGCAGCAAACAGCAATTTGCCAAAAAAGACGAACAGCATGACGATGATCGTGCCGACCGCAAGCGGGGTGGAAAACACTGCATTCGGGTCAAAGCCGATATATTGGACCATCCGTTCAATGGTCAGCGCCTTGCCGATCAACTGACCGGGCACCTTGTCGGCGAACAACGAATAGACCATGAAAACAAGGACGATGGCAAAAAGCATCCAGCCGGTCCGCCGACGGATCCCTTCGACCACACCAAGTGTTACCACTGCACCAATCAGGGTAATCTGCCAGGGACGATAAGCCTGTTCTTGCAGCAGCCAGACAAAATCAAGTGCCGCATACATCAGAACCGCAAATATGATCGCGGCAACCGTGCCGTGGAACCAGCCGATGGTTTGCTTTTCCTCGCCGCGGAAATTGAACTTCAGATAGGCGATGGTCAAAGCCATGCCAAGCTGGAAGGCCATATATTGTTGTGGCAAGACAGCAAAGCCCAAGCGGATCGGTGCTTCAAGGTTCCAAAGAATACAGGCAACCACCATGCTTGATGCCAGCACGGTAATCAGATGATTGCGCAGGGATTCCGAATGGATCATGGCCGTGCCCCCGCTTTTGCGCATATCGGCATGACCCCGGCGTGATGCGGGATCAAAAGGCAATGGATCGTCGCCAGACGCGCATCGGAAAACAATGCGCTGGTGTGTTTTGCCACACGCGGGTTCCGCGTCATGGGCTTCCTCCTACTTCCTTGTTTGTTCTTGTTATTATTGTTTTTTGCTTTTGGCGGGGCATCGTCATCAATCGATGAAAACGGTTCCGTCAAACAGTTTGCGTGCTGTACGCAGCAGGCCGGCCTTTTCGACCGCACCGTCTTTGGTCTTTTCGATGATCACGCTCATTTCCCCGGACGGGTGTTCGACCGAAATCGTGCTGAGATCGGCGATATTGCCAACAGCAACGCTTGCGGCCGGTGATCCCGGAAGCAGACAGGCCGTTGCCACACTGACCGCGCCCAATACCCCGATCGAGGCATGGCAACGATGCGGGATGAAGGTCCGTGTGGAAATGGCACCGCCATTTCGGGCGGGCGAAACCATGGTCATTTTGGGAACGGATGCGTCGCTGACATCGCCAAGATTCATCAACGGCCCGCATTTCAGGCGGATGCTTTCAAGTTTGGTGCGAAGGGCAGCATTGCCTTCCAGGTCTTCCCGGTTTTCTTGCCCGGTAATTCCCATGTCGGACGCACGCAGGACAACAACCGGCATACCGTTATCGATCATGGTGACGGGAACGCCGTCGATCACATCAACTTCGTTTCCGGTCGGAAGCAACGCACCACAGGTCGTGCCGGCAGTGTCACTGAACAAAAGCGGGATCGGTGCAGACGTGCCGGGAACGCCGTCAATGCGGGCGTCCCCGCCATAAACCGGTTTGCCATTTGGCGTTTCGATGGTTGCGGTTGCCGTCTGTCCGGTGTTTTCCATGAAGATGGAAACTTTGGTTTGCCCGGATGTAGCTGCAACCAGTCCCCGTTCAATGGCAAACGGCCCAACCCCGGCAAGGATATTGCCGCAATTCTGTTGATCGGTCACAACGGCGCGATCAACGAAAACCTGCAAGAACAGATAATCGACATCAATGCCCGTGCGGTCAGATTTTTTGACAATGGCAACTTTCGAGGTCAGGGGGTCTGCGCCCCCCATCCCGTCAATTTGTTTGGCATCGGGCGATCCCATGACACGCAGCAAAACCGCGTCGCGTTCTGCAATGTCATTTGGCACATCTTCTGCCAGAAAATAGCCGCCCTTTGACGTGCCGCCACGCATCCACATGCAGCGGATGCCGCCGGTTTGCGTGATCCCCCTAGACATATTTCAGGCCTTTTGCAGCCAGGCGCGGGCGCATGTCATAAATATCCAGACCCAATTCCCCGGCCATCAGGCGGGCACGTGTCTTGGCTTCTTTTTCTTCGCGTGCGATCGACTGTTTCAGGACATTTTCCGCATTGGCATTGGGGACGACACAAACGCCGTCATCATCGGCGACAATGACATCGCCGGGATTTGCCAAGGCACCAGCAATCGTCACCGGCACATTGACCGAACCAACCGTTTCCTTGACCGTGCCCTGCGCCGAAACGGCCTTGGACCAGACCGGGAATTTGATTTCGGTAAGATCAAGCACATCACGCACACCGGCCTCGATGATCAGGCCGCGGACCTTGCGATGCATCAGCGACCGGGCAAGAAGTTCACCAAAATACCCGGCATCACAGGGCGAGGTCGGCGATACGACCAGAATGTCGCCTTCCTGACACTGTTCAACCGCAACATGGATCATCCAGTTATCGGCCGGTGCGATGGAAACCGTTACGGCATTTCCGGCAATGCGTGCGCCCGGATAGATCGGGCGCATATGCGACTGCAAAAGCCCGGTCCGGCCCTGTGCTTCGTGAACGGTGGCAACACCGCATTTACCCAGACCGTCCACAATCGAAAGATCGGTACGGGTAATATTTTGCACAACGACGCCACCCATTACAGTTCATCCACGGTGCGCGGATAGACCGACTGGAAACCTTCGGCATATCTCGCGTTACGACCACCGGCCTGACCGCCCGAATTGCGGCGGAAATGGTTGCCGCGGTTTTCAGCAACATTTTCATAATAGTGCCAAAGATGTTCCTGGCCTTCCATGCACTGGATCGCCGCCCATTTCTGATCCCAGACATCGGTGATATCGAGGAAATGATCAGGCTTCCATTCCATCTGTTCGGTCTGGTGGGGTTCAAACAGATAAAGCTGCGGCGCACCCAGAACCTTTTCACCCGGGTTGTGGCCCCAGGCCTGTGCGATCATGCGGCATTCAATCGCCACACGCGTCGCATAGGAATGGTCGGTATTGTAATTGTCGACAAAGCTGTGGCTCAGCATGAATTTCGGCTGAACAGCACGAATGGTGTCGACCAGTTCGAATTTCTGATCACGGGAAAGTTCAAGCGGGTAATCACCGACATCCATGAACTTGATGTCATGAACGTTAAGCGCCTTGGCAGCGTTTTCGGCTTCCTTGCGACGTTCGGTTTTGACCCGCTCCATCGTGCAGCCTTCCTGCTTCCACAGCTTGGCGGATTCACCGCGTTCGCCATAAGAAAGGCAAACGACCGTGACGTCGTAACCCTTCTTGGCATGCAGCGCGATCGCGCCGCCGCAGCGCCAGACAAAATCCGCAGAATGCGCACTGATGACCAGTGCGGTCGGTTTGGTGGTGGTCACGTTTCTGACTCCCTAGCTTGGTTTGGTTTTGTGAAATCATGCTAGGTGCCAAGCCGCGTCAGGTGAAATAGAACCAATGGTATTTGCTATAAGTTCTTTCTATAATGTGTGCGCGATCACAGGGAGAACGTCCTTAATGAGCCTGCAAAATCCGAACCTTAAACATCTGCGTGCCTGTCTTGCAGTGGCCCGCCGTCAAAGCATCAGTGCCGCTGCCGAAGACGTTTACATGTCCCAGCCCGCCGTGACGCAGGCAGTGGCAAAAGTCGAACGTCTTCTGGGGGTGGAACTGTTTGATCGCAGGCCCGAAGGCGTGTTTGTGACCGAACCGGGAAAGATATTTGTTCGCCGTGTTGAACGTTTGCAGGATTACCTTGTTCAGGCGACCGCCGAGATCATGCGCATCGGGCGGCGCAATCGCGGTCATCAGGTCAAATTGCATCAACTGGTTACCGGCGTGCAATTGCGCGCATTGATCGCCATTTCCGAGGCGGGCAGTTTCAGTCTGGCGGCACGCAATGTCGGTGTGTCGCAGCCGTCCTTGCACCGGGCGGCACGCGAACTTGAACAGCTTTGTGCCGTGCCGCTGTTTGAAAAGGCCAGTACCGGCATCCTTTTGACCAAACAGGCCGAAACATTCGTGATGTTTGCCAAACTGGCACTGGTCGAACTGGGGCAGGCCGAAGACGAAATTGCATCCTGGAAGGGCGGGCGAGGTGGCCGCATCGTGATTGGCAGCATGCCGCTGGCGCGCAGTGCGATCCTGCCCAACGCGATCAATGCCATCATGGAAGAATTCCCCGATACCCGATTGCGGGTGGTCGACGGACCTTATCAGGATTTGTTATTCGGGTTGCGGCACGGTGACATCGATCTTCTGATCGGTGCCCTGCGCGATCCGGTGCCGGTCGATGATGTGGTTCAGCACAAATTGTTTGATGATCCATTGGCAATTGTCGGGCGGGTTCATCATCCGTTGCTTCGCCAGAAAAAGCTGACACCTGCCGATCTTGCCGCGTATGGCTGGGCGGTGCCGTTACGGGGGGCTCCGACCCGGGATTATTTCGAAACCATGTTCCCGGTTGATGGTGGTCTGCGCCCGCAAAGCATCGTTGAAACCGGGTCATTGATCCTGATCCGGCGGATGCTGTCGACCAGTGACAAGCTGACCATCATTTCGCGCCATCAGATCATGCAGGAAGAAAAATACGGTGAACTGACCATGTTGCCGATTGATCTTCCCGATACCGAACGTCCAATCGGGCTTACAGTGCGCAAAGGCTGGTCGCCAACATCGATACAGCAAAACCTGATAGAGCGCCTGGAAGCGATCAGCAAAAACATTGCTACTTTGTGGTAGGCACGCCCGATCCGGAAAACGGACCTATTTGCATTTTGAATGCCGATTTCGGGCAATCAATTTTCCCTGACAGCCACGAAATGATAGCAGTGAGGCAATGACTTCACATCTGCCGCCTTATGGCGGCCCATCACAACAAAAAATCAGATCGGGAACTTCAAGAACATGACAGTCACCATCAATACCATCGCCTTTCTGGGGTTCGGCGAAGCTGCACAGGCCTTTGTAAAAGGTTGGGGCCATGACATCGTGCCGGTCACACGGGCTTTTGACATCAAGACAACAAGTGCCGATACCGCCATCCGCGAAGCCAAGAATGCCGATTATGTCGCTGCCGGTGTCACCGGTGCGGTCAGTGGCCAGGTTGCCCTTTCGGGCGCGGAACTTGTTTTCTCGCTGGTGACGGCGGATCAGGCAGCAACGGTTGCCCGTGACGCCGCGGCATCGATTGAACCGGGGGCGTTTTTCTTTGATTGCAATTCATGTGCGCCAGGCACCAAACGCCGAAATGCCGAACTGATCGAAGCAGCAGGCGCGAAATATGTTGATATGGCAGTGATGGCACCTGTTTATCCGAAATTGCACAAAACCCCGATCCTGCTAAGCGGTCCGCATGCCGAGGCTGCAAAACCGGTTCTGGAATCTCTTGGCATGGAGCCGGGTATTGCCGGTGACACCGTCGGTGCCGGATCGGCGATCAAGATGGTGCGATCGGTGATGATGAAAGGGCTCGAAGCACTGTTTGCTGAATGTGTTCTGGCCGGGCGTCGTGCCGGTGTTGATGAAACCGTGCTGGCATCGCTTGATAAAACCTATCCGGGGTTCGACTTCATGGAAAAGGCCGCCTATATGCTTGAACGGTCCATGACGCATGGCATTCGTCGTGCAGCCGAAATGGAAGAAGTCGCACTGACGGTCGAGGAACTTGGCCTTAATAACGGTATGGCCAAGGCCACTGTCGATTGGCAGCGAACCATTGGTGAATTGAAGCTTGATGCCGGGGATCTTGGCTATCGCGAACGGGCCGATATGATCCTTGAGGCGATGGCAAAGAAGTAAATCCGTTCTGAGTTTGACCGGAAATGTAAAAGGCAGGGTTCGCACCCTGCCTTTGTCGTATCTGGATGAAGCTTGCAGACTACAGATCACTGATTACCGATGATTACTCTGCGGCGTCCGGCACCGGCGGGGTGCCATGGGTATGGAAGGACGGAATGGTTTTCAGTCCCCATGCCTGCCCCTTTTTGCGGTCGCTTTCGGTCCAGGTGACGGTTTCCCAATCGGGTTGCAGGATCAAACGCGCGCCGGCGTTACAAACCTCGACCCGGTTGCCGGCCGGTTCATAGACATACAGGAAGAACGTGCCCTGAACGGCGTGCTTGTGCGGGCCGGTTTCGATGAAAACATCGTTTTCAAGGAAGATGTCGGCCGCGCGCAGGACATCTTCGCGCTGATCAAGTGCATAGGTCACATGGTGGAAACGGCCCGGCGTGCCGGTCGCATCCTTGGTATAGGCAATGTCGTATGTCTTGTTATTGACCGTAAACCAGCACCCGGCAAGCACGCCGCTATCAAGCATGATCTGTTCGGTCACGCGTGATCCCAGTGCCTTTTGCATGAAGTCACGAATGGCTTCGACATTGGTGGCCAGAAGGTTCAGGTGGTCAATACGGCGCACGGCAACACCACGGCCGTGATAACGTTGTGCAATGTTTTTCAGTGCCGGCTTTTCTGATTCCGGGGCCTGGTATTTGACCGTGTCGTAATAAAGTTCAAACACATGGCCATCCGGATCGGTAAAGCGATATGCCCGTCCATGGCCCATGTCGCCATCGACCCAGCCAATGCCGCATCCCATTTCCTCGATCACTTTGACGCGGCGCATCAGGGCGGCTTCGGAACTTGCGCGATAGCCGATATGGCCAACGCCGGTGGTGTCGGATTTGGTCAGTTTCAGGCTGTGGAACTCGTAATCGTCCCAGGCGCGCAGATAGACAGAATTTTCATCACGACCGCTTTCGGTCAGACCATAAACATTGACGAAGAAATCCAGGCTTTCTTTGAATTTGTTGGTCAGCAACTCGACATGACCGAGATGGGCAACATCAAAACAGGGTTCAGACATGTCCGTTTCCTTTCAGTATGGGCGTTATCGGATCGCGGCGTTACAGAAGTGCATAAACCAGCGACGGGAAAGCAATCAGCACGGCAAGACGCACGATGTCTGAAATGACAAACGGCATCACACCACGGAAAATCTGACCAATCGGGATGTCGGGCGCGACCGACTTGATGACAAAGGCATTCATGCCCACAGGCGGTGTGATCAGGCCAAGTTCGACCGTAATCACGGTCAGAATGCCAAACCAGACCGGATCAAACCCGGCGGCAATGACAATCGGGTAAACCACCGGCACGGTCAAAAGCAGCATGGCAATACTGTCCATGACACAGCCCAGCACGACATAAAGGGCCAGCACACAGAACAGAACCGCATAAGGCGGCATGTCAAGCTGTGCTACCAGTTCGACCAGCGAATGGGAAATGCGCGACACCGACAGGAAATAGCCAAATATTTCCGCCCCGACCAGCATGAAGAAAATCATGATCGACAGGGTCAGGGTTTCGCCAATTGCCTCGATGAACTGGGTGCCGGTCATGCCGCGGACAAAGGCAAGGATCATGGTAAAGAACGCCCCGACAGCCGCCGCTTCGGTCGGGGTAAAGAACCCGCCATAAATCCCGCCAATGATAAAGGCAAAGATCACCGCAAACGGCAAAAGCCCCTTAAGGCCGATAATCTTTTCCATGATTGTTGTCGGCTGGCCGGGTTTGGCAACGTCGGGTTTGAAAAACACGATGGCAGCAATGGTTGCGCAATAAAACACAAGACCCAGCAAGCCCGGAATGATCCCGGCCATGAACATCTGGCCAACCGAATGCTCGGTAATCAGCGCATATAGCAAAAGCGCAATTGATGGCGGGATCATGATGCCAAGGGTGCCGCCCGCGGCAAGCGTCCCGGCGGCAAAGGATGGCACATACCCGTTCTTTTTCATTTCGGGCAGGGCAACGCGTGCCATGCTGGCCGCGGTGGCCAGCGACGATCCGGAAATGGCGGAAAACACGCCACAGGACGTGACAGCAGCCAATCCCATGCCGCCGCGCCAGCCGCCAAAGAATGTCTTCGCACCGTTAAACAGTTCGGCCGACATGCGGGCTTTGGAGGCAAAAACACCCAGAAGGATGAACATCGGGACCGGACTGAAACCATAAGCGGTCAGGGTTTCAAACGGTCCCTTTTCAAGCAGGGCAAAGGCCGGTTTGAATGCGACAATAAAGCCAAAGCCGACAAAGCCGACCGCCGACATCGCCAGTGAAATCGGGCAGCGAAACGCAATCAGCAACAGCATGACCGCAACGCAGATAAGACCAATCAGGGGCGCGCTCATGGTCGTTTAGCTCCTGAAACAAGATAGTCAATTGCAAGCAGGGTGCAGCGCAGGGCAAGGAACGCCAGCGCGCAGGATGCAAGGCTGTAGACAATGTGAAGGGGGATCAGAAGATCCTGACTGGATTCACCGGACCGTCGCATGCGACCGGCAACTTCGAAAAACCGAACCGTCATGCCAGATGACAGGGCGGCAAAGCCGAACATGTAAACGGCTTCAAGGATCATTTTGGTGCGGCGGCGCAGATTGTCGGTAAACAGATCGACAATCACCTGTCCCTTGTCGACGCCATAGGGGAAGGCCAGAAGAACCATCGCCATCATGCCATAGCTGACCAGTTCGACCGCCCCGGTAAAGGTGACATCAATGCCGCCATTCGTCGCGGCAAAGATCGTGCGTGCGATGACATCGACAAGCGTGACTGTCATGATAAAGACCAGAAGAACCCCGCTACCGATCCGCATCGCCTTGGCGATGCGGTCGGTCAGGTCAAGAAGGAAGAAAGCCTTGCGGGCAGGCTCTGTGGTCGAGCTTACTTGCATGTCGCGGCAAGTTCCTTGGCGCGGGCATAGACTTTGCGGGCCGGAAGACCGCGGCTTTCAAGATCGGCCAGATAGGTTTCCGTTGCTTTGTCCAGAACCGGTTTCCAGGCCGGGTTGTCAACGCCGCCTTCAACCGTCAGGAAGGTGTGACCGGCATCCTGTGCCTGTTTCAGGCCCTTGGCATCAAGGGTGTCAAACAGGTTCCCGGCCTTTTCCGACCATGCCATGCCCGAATTTTTCGTAATCACGTCCTGAAGATCTTCGGGAAGGTCTTCAAAGCTGTCTTCGTTCATGGTGACAAGGAAGGACAGGGTGTATAGGTCCCCGACGCTGGTATGGGCCTTGGCCAGTTCATTAAGACGGAAAGCCAATGCGCCTTCCCATGGAAGGGCAACACCGTCAATCACTTCAAGCTGCATGGCCTGATAGGATTCCGGGGCCGGCATGCCAAGCGGTTGCGCACCTGCTGCTTCAAGGATATTGGCAACCACAGATGTCGGACGGCGAATGCGAAGCCCGGCCAAATCATCCGGGGTGGCAATCAGCTTGTCCCCGGTATGCAAAAGACCCTGACCGTGGGTGAACAGGAACAGTGGCCGGGTGCCCTTGTATTCATCGGAAATCAGGCCTTCGTCATACAGGCTCTGGATGATGCAGGAACCATGGGCGGCATTCTTGATCAGGCCCGGAAGCTCCACCACCTGGGTCAACGGAAAGCGGTTGGCGGTATAGCCCTGAATGGCGGCGGCAACATCGGCAATGCCGTCTTCGACCGCTTCATATTGTGCGGGCGGTGCGGCAAGGGTCGCGGACGGATACATTTCAACTTCGATCCGGCCATCGGATTCCTTGGCGATGGTGTCGGCCCAGACCTGGAACAGGTCCTTTTGCATGCCTGCAACCGGCGGCCATTGATGCGAAAAGCGCAGGGTATAGTCGGCGGCCTGTGCCTGATTGAACGAGACAGCAAGTGCCGATGTCATGACACCGGCAATCAGTAATTTGCGAAACATCATTTTCCTCCCGAGTGTTACGCAACGATTGGGGGCTTTGCATGCCGGGTCCGACGACGGCCGGTGCCACGAAAGCCAATTTGTTTTGTCTAATTGCGTTTGACGACGTCTTGATCGCCGCAACCATGTTCGTGCTGCTCTGTCCAATGATGTTCAGGGCAGAGGCATAATTTTGGGTACCATTCTTGAGGTGCGCGGGGAAATTGAATGACCGGCAGGTCTATTCAAAATTGTTAATGGATGTGTGAAATGCGCCGTGTGATGCCAATGTCGGCTATCGGGCAGTAGGGTCCGGATGAGGTGAAACTGCCAGCAAAACACATGGGCGGTCGGTCGGTTTGGTGCCGGACCGACCGCAAATGTTTTGGTTGTGCTGATCTAATTGCTGCTGGCGACTGCGCCGGTTGCGATCATTTTTTCGATTTCACTGTCATTGTAGCCCAGCGTGTTTTTAAGGATGTCGCTGGTATGTTCGCCCAGCAGCGCAGGCGGTGTTGATTTGTCCGGGCCCTGTCCGTCAAAGCGGATCGGACCGCGAACGACCCGCATGTCACCGGCAACCGGGTGGGTGACGGTTTCAATCAGTTCATGGCGGATGACATGTTCCTGATCAAGCGCGTCGCCGATGCTCAGGATCGGAGCATTGGGCACATCAAATTCACTCAGCCGGTCGAGCCAGTAATCGGTGCTGTGTTCCTGCATTCGAGTACGGATCACCGGTTCGAGTTCATCGCGGTTTGTTAGCCGGTCCTGATAAAGTGCAAAACGTGGGTCAGTGATCAGATCTTCTCTATCCAGACAACGGGCAAAATTGTGCCAGAACCGTTCGGTCAAACAGGCGACAATCACATAGCCGTCCGATGTCGGGAACGAGCCATATGGCACAATGCTGGGATGGCGGGTACCGACCGGTTCAGGGCTTTTGCCCGAGACAAAGTAAATCTGGGAAAGATACCCCTGCATCGCAATCAGACTATCAAGCATGGCGATTTCAACGTGGCGTCCATGACCGGTCTGATTGCGTTCATGCAGGGCGGCAAGCACGCCAAATAATGAAAAAATACTGCCCGCCATATCCCCCAAAGGCAGGCCAAGCTTGTTCGGGGCTTGTCCCGGTTCACGGTTGATGCTCATCACACCCGAAAGGGCCTGGGCAACAATATCGAATGCCGGTTTGTTGCCGTGCGGGCTGTTTTTGCCAAAGCCGGTAATCGAACAATAGATCAGTCGCGAATGATCTTTTTTCAGGGTTTCATAACCAAGACCAAGCCGGTTCATAACGCCGGGCCGGAAGTTTTCCAGAACGATGTCGCTTTGTGCGGCCAGTTTTTTGGCGATCTCGATGCCCTGTTCCGATTTCAGATCAAGACTGATGCTTTTTTTATTGCGGTTAAGCGCGATGAAATAGTGACTGAGCGGGCCATGAAAAGGCGGAAAGTTGCGTGTTTCATCGCCTTTTTCAATCGGTTCAACCTTGATAATGTCAGCCCCCAGATCGGACAGCACCATGCTGGCATAGGGGCCAGACAGGATGCGTGAAAAGTCCAGAACCTTGACCCCCGAAAGCGGGCCTGAACGATGTTCGGTTTGATTTTGCATCGTCATATCAATCTGCCTTCCGCACGATTTTCATGACAGCCGTTGCCGTGGCAACAAGCCGGTCGCCCGACACAAGATCGGCATCGACAAACATCATTGATCCGCTGCCATGCCGGATGGTGGCGTGGGCTTCGATCAGATCGCCTGACTTTGCCACACTGACAAATCGGGTATCCATCTGAACCGTTACGGTCGGCTGACGGTCAGCGGCCTTCCAGGCTTCCATCGCGATCACCTGGTCAAGCAGACCGGTAATGACGCCGCCATGAACAGAACCCAGCGCATTTTGATGCTGCTGACCGGTGTGTAATCCATAGATTTTCCGGCCTTCTTCCCGGCGCGAAAGAAGCGGTCCAATAAGATCGACATAGCCCTCTATCGGGACTTTTCGCCAATCATGCCGGCTTGATACGTTTCCTGTCATTGAAGCACTACCCTGATTAGATTTGGACGCTGTTTACATCATCGCGGATTTTTATAAGCGCGTTGGCAAGTTTGGGGATTTCCGCGTTTCTAAGGCGTTCACTGATGCCGATTGCGACAAGTGATCGCAGCATTTTGCCATCCGATCCAAAGACCGGGACGGCAACAACGGTAACCCCGGAAATATAGGCCCCCTGATCGACGGCATATCCGTTGTGGCGGACATCTGCGACTTCATTTTGCCATTCGTCAAAGCTTGGCGGGTGATCCCAGGCCAGTTTGTCGAACTTTGTTCGCAACTCTTTCGGATCGGGATTGTTGAAGGCCGCATAGCAACGGCCCGTTGCCGAAATCAAAAGGGGAAAACGACTGCCAAGGTCGACCTGCAAGCGGAATGGCAAGCTTGATTGCGACAGGGCAACCACGACCATCTGACCGGGCTCGGAAATCTGTGTGGCAATGCCGGTAACCCCGAATTCCTTGGAAAGTTCGGACAGATGCGGCTGTACGAGAACCGAGAAAGTGTTCTTCTGAAGGGCCGATCTGGCAAGTGGCAGAATGCCGATGCCAATCGAATAACGTTTGGTTTTCTCTTCAAACTCAACGAGTCCCTCATCCTGAAGAACGCGCAGGATGTGCAGACATGTGCTGGGAACAAGACCCAGCTCGCGTGCAATCGGATTAACGCCGATCGGATCGTTCGATTTTGCCAAAAAACGCAGGATAGCCAAGGCACGCGTTACGGCGGGGACCTGTCTTTTGTTCGGTGCAGCTTTTTCTGAGTCAGTCATGTCCAGTCTCAAATACAGTGAATTTGTTGTCTATATACAATGAATGAATCATATTGACAATGATGTTCTGATCTCACTACCGTTGTCAACGATCACTTCGGGGCGCTGATGGCGAACCGGACAACAATTCGGGAGGAGACCGGACATGACCCGCTTGACGGATTTTCGATCCTACGGGGATGCCCAGAAGCATTTTTCAAGAGATGCCCTTTGGGCGCTTTTTGATGGAACGCGTGATGATTTCAACATCGCGCATGAATGCGTCGATCGTCACGTTGACGGCGACAATGTTGCTGTACGTGTTGCGCATTCCGAGGGCCGCGATGAAGTCATCACCTTTGCCGAGCTGGCGAAACTTTCATCGCAGTTCGCCCACTATCTTGCCGGGCGTGGTGTTGGTAAGGGCGACCGTGTTGCTGTCATGCTTGAACCGTCATTGGCGTTTTACGGGGCGCTGTTCGGGGCCATAAAACTCGGTGCGGTTGCCGTGCCAATGTTCACCCTGTTTGGTCCGGAAGGCATCCGGTTGCGCGCCGATGACTGCCAGCCGAGTGTGCTTTTTACCAATGAAGAAAAGGCAGGCGATGCGACGGCGGCCGGGAACCTTGATGTTGTTATTGTCAATGACGGGTTTCTGAATTCAATCGCGTCGCTACCGACGGAATTTGCGTGCAACTCTGCTGGTGATGATCTTGCCGTGCTTCAATATACGTCCGGAACGACACGGCTTTTGCCGGCGGCGGTTAAGCATACGCACCGGTCGCTTGTGACATTGATGGTTGCGGCATTGTACGCAACAGGCATTCGTCCGGGCGACCGGTTCTTCTGCCCGTCATCCCCGGCATGGGGGCATGGATTGTGGCATGGAACGCTTGCGCCACTGGCACTCGGTGTTTCGACCGGAACATTCAGTGGCAAGTTTGATGCGGTACGCCTTCTTAAGGCGATCAGCGATTACAAGATCACCAACATGTCGGCCGCGGCCACGCATTATCGCATGATGCGCAACACCGGAAAGGCCGAAGACTTTTCGTACTGCATTGAAAAGCTGTCCTTTACCGGCGAGCCGATCGACAGCGAAAGCGCGCGTTACATCGAAAATCTGTTCGGGACCAAAGTCTGTTCGATGTATGGCACCACCGAAATCGGTGTGATCCTTGCCAACTATCCAGGCGCCCCGGACTTTGATGTTCGCGAAGGGTCGATGGGCAAAGCCGTGCCCGGCGTCGAAGTCGAAGTTCAGGATGCCGATGGCAATCCTGCCAAGCCGGGCGTAACCGGCGAACTGATGGTCAGAAAACAGGGCGAATGGTTCCACACCAAGGACCTCGGCCGTGTTGATGAAGACGGCTATTTCTATCATGCCGGCCGTGCCGATGATGTCATCATCTCGGCAGGATGGACAATGAGTGCCGTCGAGATCGAAGACGCCATTCTTAAACATCCCAAAGTCGCCGAAGCGGCCGCCATCGGTGTGCCTGACAAGGTGCGCGGTCAGGTGGTCAAGGCCTTCATTGTGCTCAAAGACAGCTATGACGACAGCCTGACCGAAGAAATTCAGGATCTGGTTCGCACCAATCTCAGCCGGCACGAATATCCCCGACATATCGATTACGTGGCCGATTTGCCGAAAACACCGGCGGGCAAGGTCAATCGCAAAATTCTCAGAGATCAAGAAGCACAACAGGGAACTGCCGCCTGACGGCCGCAATTGCCATTACGGAATTCAAGGAGGAAACAAGCATGAACGAGATTTCACAAAGACGGTTCCCGAAAATCACCGCCGAAGGTGTCGAAGAACTGAGCAAACGCATCGGCGTTAAAATCGAAAAGACGGTCGAACCGTGGTGCTATGAGGCAACCCGGGACAATATTCGCCACTATGCGCATGGCATTGGTGATGACAATCCGCTGTGGTGTGATCCTGAATATGCGAAAAACACCCGTTACGGCGATGTGATTGCACTGCCGAGCTTCCTGTTTGCGACCAGCCGCATCATTTCGGGATATGTCGGTGGTTTGCCGGGCGTTCATGCAATGTGGTCGGGGGCGGATTGGACCTGGCACAAGCCGATTTACCGCAACACCGAAATCCGTACCGAGGCCTATCTCAAAGATCTGGTCGAACATAATACCCGCTTTGCCGGGCGTGCGATCCAGCAGATCTACCACGTTGATTTCTATGATGCGAAAACCGGCGACATGCTGGCCGAAGCGGATAGCTGGTGTTTCCGTACCGACCGCGACCATGCGCGTGAAAATGGCACGAAATATACCGAAGCCCGATCCAGGCCGGTCCGCGTCTATACCGACGAAGAACTTGCCGAATACACAAAATACTACGAGCAGGAAACCATCCGCGGTGCTGAAACCCGTTTCTGGGATGACGTGGCCGAGGGCGAAGAACTGCCGACCATGGTCAAAGGTCCGATGACAGTTACCGGCTTTGTCGCCTATGCGCAGGGTTGGGGCGGTCTTTACATTCGGGCCAACAAACTGGCCTGGAAGCTTCAACAAAAGCATCCCGGTGCGGGGATCAAAAACCGCTTTGGCATTCCCGATTGCCCGGAACGTGTGCATTGGGAAGAAGAGTTTGCTTTGGAAGTCGGCGCGCCTGGTGCATATGACTATGGACCCGAACGTACGTCCTGGTTGCAACATCAGATAACCAACTGGATGGGCGATGACGGTTTCCTTAGCCAGGCAAAGTGTCAGGTGCGTCGTCACAATCCCGAAGGCGACATCATCCTGATCCATGGCGAAGTTGCGCGAAAATACGAAAAAGACGGGCGCTACTTCGTTGAAATTCGCCAGCGTGCGGAACAACAGGACGGTGAATTGTCGGCCATCGGTTCGGCAATTGTCGAACTGCCCAAGCGCTGATCTTTTTCACGCGTCAACCTGTAGGAGGCAGGGTTGGACAGCATTGGAAAGATATTGCAACGCCTAGAGGACACCCTTCATTGGGGAGGGTGCCTTGCCCTTGTGATCGTCGCGGTTCTGATCAACGCAGACATCGTGATGCGTCTTGTCGCGGGCATTCCGGTTCAGATCCAGTTCGAAATGACCGAACTGTATCTGATGCCGGCACTGGCAACGCTTTCTCTGTCCCGGGTGTACCGGGACGGAGGCCATCTTGCACTTGATTTCATGACCAAGGATCTTTCCGGCCTGTTTGGAAAGATTGTCAGCAGGGGGCGTACGCTGCTTGCCGGGGTCTTCTTTTGCGCGGTGACCTATATGTCCGGGTCATTCGCGCTTAAGGCATTTCTAAGAGGCGAGATCGAATACGGGGTCATCGACTGGCCCCTTGGATGGGCCTATGCCGCAATCCCCCTGGGCTGCGGCGTTATTTCATTGAGACTGCTTTATGACACGCTCCAAAAACCGGCGGCTTAAGGTGTCTTGAATTCATCAATGTCTGGGAGGATACCAAGATGAAGAATACGGGAAAGTTACTGACAATCCTTGCCGGTGTCTTTGGCATCGGGATGAGCGTGAATGTCGCGCAGGCGGAAACGCTGCGGCTGGGGGATTTCCAGTCGACCAGCCATGTCGTGTCGCTTGAAGGAACAACGCGCTGGATGTTCGCCGTCGAACAGGCAACCAACGGGGCAATAAAATTCGAACATTTTCCGGCACAGCAGGCCGCAAAATCCGCAGCCCAGCTTGATGCGGTCAATAACGGTATTCTTGATGCGGCCCTGCTTGGCACGCTGTATCACAGTGAAGTCTTGCCGCTGAACTCGGTTATCGGGTTGCCGGGTTTCTATGGCACGGCGGTGCAGGGGACCGAAGCCCTGCAAAGCATGCTGACCGAAGGTCCGCTGCGTGACGAGCTTCTTGATGCCGGTGTAATGCCGATCTTTGGCTTTGTCCTGCCGCCTTATCAGGTATTGGCCAAAAAGCATCTGGGCGGGGTAAGTGACTGGAAGGCGCTTGATATCCGCACGTCTGGTTCGACGCAGGCGATGACTGCACGCGCGCTTGGTTCGGTTGGTATTTCGATCCCGGGACCGGAAGTCTACACCGCAGTTGAACGCGGACGCCTTGACGGGGTTCTGTTCCCGCTGGCATCGGTGCCGGGGTACAATTTGCAGGAAGTCGTCAGCCACATTTCGACCAACGGATCGTTTGGCGGTTACAGCTTTGTCATGGTTGTCGGTCGTGACAAATTCGAAAGCCTGCCGGCTGATGTGCAAAAGATCATGCTGGAAAAAGGCCGTGAAGTTGCAACCCATGTTGCCCGGGTTCAGGATGATTCAGTAGGAAGCCTTGCTGCGGAATGGAAAGCACAGGGCATTGAGGTCTACCAGTTCAGTGACGCAGAACTCACGGAACTGGGGGATGCGATGCAGCCGGTTACCGCAGACTGGATGGAACGTATTGGCGGGGAAAAGGCACAGCTGGTTCTTAATAGCTATCGTGCCCTGACCTCGAAAAAATAATCATAAATATCCGATATTTACCCTGACGGGTGGTTGTGTTCGCAGCCACCCGCTTCAAGGAGCATTTGTTCCATTCATGTTTACGTTTTTCCTGATCCTCGTCGTTCTTGCGGTGCTGATGATTTTGCGAATGCCAATTGCATTTGCCATGGGAATTTCAGGTTTCCTTGGCCTTGCCATGCAATTGGGGATGAAGCCGGCACTTTCTGTTCTTGAACGGACGTTTTTTGATACGTCGTCATCCTTTATCCTGGTGTCCATTCCGTTATTCATCCTTATGGCGGAATTGCTGACCGCCGGGGATGTGACACGACGCGCCATTATCGCCTGTCAGAACTGGGTCGGGCATTTCAGGGGCGGACTTGCCATGGCAACGGTTGCGGCATCTGTTCTGCTAGCAGCCCTTGTTGGCAGTTCGACGGCCTCGACCGCGGCTATGGCCGCGTCGGCCTTTCCTGAAATGCGCAGGCACAAATATCATGATCGCCTTTCGGCCGCAGTCGTCTCGGTTGGTGGGACATTGGCCGTGGTGGTTCCGCCAAGTATCGTTCTGGTCGTGTATGGCGTTTTGACCGAAACATCGATTGGCAAACTGTTCATTGCTGGCATCTTGCCGGGTCTTTTGACCGCAGCGGGTTTGTGTACGGTGATCAAGCTGATTGCCAACCGGACGGACTATGCACCAAAAGGCGATCCGTTTGAATTGCGCAAGGCCGCGCGATCAAGTGTCAATGTCTTGCCGATTGCCTTGCTGATTGTGGCGGTGATCGGGGCGATTTACGGTGGTTTGACTTCCCCGTCCGAGGCAGCCGCCCTTGGTGTTATGGGGTCGCTTATTGTGGTCCTTGCCCAACGAACCCTGACGATCAAGGGGCTGGGCACATCCATCAGCAGTTCGATCCGCGCCACCGTCATGATTGTGGCGATCATTGCCTGTTCGGCGATCTTTTCCAATTATCTGGCCTTCACGCGTGTTACCCAAAGCATTCTGGAATTCGTTTCGACCACAGACATGTCGCGCGAAGTCATTCTGGCCCTGATCGTTTTGATCTTGCTGGTGATGGGGATGTTCATGGATCAATTGGCGATCTTGTCGCTGGCCATGCCATTGGCGTTTCCGACTGCCATGGCGCTTGGTTATGATGCGATCTGGTTCGGGATCATAGTGACCAAAACAGTCGAGATCGGCCTTCTGACCCCGCCGCTTGGTTTGAATGCCTATGTGGCATCCGCGCAAACCGGGGTGCCTTTGGGGACAATTTTCCGCGGAATTGTACCCTTCCTGATCATGGAGATTATTGTTCTGATCGGGTTGATCATGTTCCCGGAAGTGACACTGTTTCTGCCGGATCTGATGGGAAAGTGATCTTTTGAACGGGCGCGCCCGGCGGGTCGGTATGCGGGCAAAATCGGCAATTGTTATTTATCTTATCAACTTGTTTTACAAGTTGGCATTGGGTAGTTTTGGTCTTTGTTTGCCCCAATGAAAGTCTGATCATGACCCGGTCTGTTCTTGCGATTACGGATATTCGTCCTGCCTATACCGCGCAGCTTGCCCAGCGATATGACCTTCATCGTTTTGATCAGATCGATGACAAGGCGGCGTTTCTTGATCGCATGGGGGACAAGATAACTGCTGTTGTGACTTCGGCCAGGTTTGGACTGTCTGTCGATCTGATGGAGCGGCTGCCAAATCTTGAAGTGATTACAAGTTTCGGGGTCGGCTATGATCAGATTGATCTCGAAGCGTGCCGGGCGCGCGGCATCCGGGTTTCAATTACCCCCGATATCCTGACAGATGATGTTGCTGATACCGCGATCATGTTGATGCATGCGACCTTGCGCAAACTGGTTGCCGGTGATGATTGGGCGCGCAGTGGCAAATGGGCATCGGTCGGGCCGATGGCATTGACCCGGTCGGTGCGGGGCAAGAAACTTGGCATTGTCGGCTTGGGCCGGATTGGTCAGGCGATTGCATCGCGTGCCGCGCCAAGCGGGCTTGAAATCGGTTATTTCGGACGCAATCCAAAGCCGGTCGATTACCGATTTTTTGATCGTCTGACCGATTTGGCGACATGGGCCGATATCCTGATGCTGTCCTGTCCGGGCGGGCCAGCAACAGAGGGGATCATCAATGCCGATGTGCTGGCGGCATTGGGGGAAAACGGTTTTGTTATCAATGTGGCGCGCGGTTCGGTCATTGACGAGCCTGCCCTGATCAAGGCCCTTGAAACCGGGCGGATTGCCGGTGCCGGGCTTGATGTTTTTTACAACGAACCAAACATGGACCGGGCTTTTGCCGCGTTCGAAAACGTGGTTTTGTATCCGCATCATGCCAGCGGTACTGTTGAAACCCGCGATGCCATGGCGCAGCTTGTTGTTGATAATCTTGATGCCTGGGATACGCGCGGGGAACTGATCACGCCGGTCGCGTGACCGCGAATGTGATCTGTTGTCAGGCCCCCTGATCTTTGATCTTGGCGGGCAATTGCCGGTCGGGATAATGTAGCGCCATGACAGGCGAAAAACTTACGGTCCGACTGAAAATTGAACTGCCCGACGGTGTTCGGCTTGGCTATGGCAAGGTCGATCTGCTACGGGCAGTGGATGCGCATCACTCGATCTCGGCAGCGGCGCGGTCGATGGGGATGTCCTATCGCCGGGCGTGGTTGCTGATTGACGAGCTTAATCGCAGCTTTGCCGATCCGGTGATTGAAACAAGCATTGGCGGGCGCGGTCATGGCGGGGCAACTTTGACCGCCACCGGGATGCGGGTGGTCGAACTTTACGAAGCAGCCTGCACAAAGGCCCGTACCGCCCTTGACGAAGAGCTTTGCGAACTTGCAGGCCTGCTTGGTTCGGATATGCCAAATAATTGAATTTCAATATTTGTTAGCGCTAACATCATCAGATCGCGTGGTCGGTGACCTGACCGTCGACCGTGACGGATTTGATGACGGCGAAGACTTTCTGACCAAGACCGAGTTTCAGGCGGTGTGCGGACCATCGGGTGATGCGGGCATGCAGGACCGGTTGGCCATTTGCTGTGTCGTGTTGATGGCGGCCATCCGGATCATGGCCAAGACACAGGCTGATATCAACGGTATCGCGGTTTTCCTGGTTGATCTTGGTGATGGTGACCGGAATGACGTTATTGGCACTGATGCCGGTCGGTGCGGTTTTCGCGATCATGACATCGCGCGCACGGATATGCAGCCTGACATTCGGATTGGTCGGACGGCCGAGATAGGGCACAACAAGCCGTTGTCCGGCGCAATCAAGAAAACTGACTTCGGCCTTGGGATCGCGACTGACAATCCGGGCCGAAAGAACGGTACCGGCATCAAACCGGCCGGCGAGGGGGGGCAAGTCGGTGCGACCCAGCATTTCAAATACCGATCCGCTGGCCAGTGTTTTGCCCTGATCAATCACCACCATATGGTCGGCAAGCCGCGCAACTTCGTCAATCGCATGGGTGACATAAAGCATCGGGATTTTGCGATGATCACGAAGCCATTCGAAATAGGGCAGGATTTCCTGTTTGCGGGCATGATCAAGTGCCGATAGCGGTTCATCAAGCAGCAGGATATCGGGGTTGGATAACAGCGCACGGCCAAGAGAGACGCGCTGTTTTTCCCCGCCGGAAAGTGCGGCAGGACGGCGTCCCATCAATGGCAGAATGTCCAGCATTTCAAGGATGGCGCTTTGTTCTTCGCGCGGCAGTTTCTGTGCATTGCGGCGCGCCCCGAAATACAGATTTTCACTGACAGTTTTATGGGGAAACAGGCGAGCATCCTGAAATACATAGCCGACCCGCCGTTTCCGTGCGGGCAAATTGATCCGTTGGCGATGGTCAAAGACAACCCGGTCACTGATTTCGATATGGCCCTGACGGGGAGTTTCCAACCCGGCGATAATATTGATCAGACTGGTCTTGCCGCTGCCCGATGGCCCGAACAGGGCGGTGATGCCGGTATCAGGAATATGGAAGTCCGCATCCAGATCAAATTTGCCAAGCTTGTGGCTGATCGAAACAGTGATGCTCATGCCAGTGCCCTTTTGCGGATGTGGCGCATGGCAATTTCAGACAGCAATAATCCGGCAAAGGCCAAGCCGATCGACAGGGCAGCCAGCCGTGCCGCGGCAAGTTCGCCGCCCGGTGTCTGAATGGCGGTATAGATCGCAAGCGGCAATGTGCGTGTTTCGCCGGGAATATTGGAAACAAAGGTAATGATCGCGCCAAATTCGCCCAAACTGGCAGCAAAGGCCGTAATCGCACCGGCAATGATCCCCGGAAGGGCAAGTGGCAATGTCAGCGAGAAAAAGCGATCAACCGGCCCTGCGCCAAGTGTTTCAGCGGCCTGATAAAGGCCGTGATTGACGTTTTCAAGGCTGAGCCGGATGGCCCGGACCTGAAACGGGAAACTGACAATGGCCGATGCCAATGCCGCCCCGGTCCAGCTAAAGACAAAACGGATATCAAAGGTTTCATAAAGCCACGCGCCAAGCGGGGCGCGGGTGCCAAACCCGATCAAAAGCAAATAGCCCATCACCACCGGCGGCAGGATCAGCGGCAAATGCACAATGGCATCAAGGATGAAGCGCCCCGGAAACCGGCCCAGTGCAAGTGCTGTGGCGACAAGAATGGCAAAGGGCAGAGCACATAAAACAGCAACGCCCGAAATTCGCAAGCTCAGTAAAAGGGCCTCGATTTCGGCGGGCGTTAAACTGATCATTGCGGGGTCGTACCTGTTTTGAGTGTCTCAACCGGATCAAAGCCATAATCGGCAAAAATTCGACCCGCGTCATCCCCCAAAAGCCAGGCAAGGAATTTTGTGTTGCGATCGGTATGTGCATCCCTGGTCAGGGCGACCGGATAGGTGATGGGGGGATGGCTGTCTTTGGGGAAGGTTGCGACAATTTTGACATCCTGTGCAATTGCCGCGTCGGTGCCATACACAATCCCGAATGGCGCCTCGCCGCGTTCCACCAGGGCAAGGGCCGCACGCACATTATCAGCGCGTGCAAGTCGGGGTGACAGATCTTCCCACTGCCCCAGTTTGGAAAGCGCCTGTTTGGCATAAATACCGGCAGGAACATGGTCCGGGTCGCCAACCGCAATCCGGTCATCTGTTTCCAGCAGTGCCACAAGTCCAGGGTCCCCGGTCAGGGAAACCGTCTCAACCGGACTGTCGGTTGGTGTAATCACCACCAGCGAATTGGCGACAACATCGTGGCGC
The DNA here is from genome assembly GCF_001613785.1 of Thalassospira sp. MCCC 1A02491. Taxonomy (NCBI): domain Bacteria; kingdom Pseudomonadati; phylum Pseudomonadota; class Alphaproteobacteria; order Rhodospirillales; family Thalassospiraceae; genus Thalassospira; species Thalassospira sp. MCCC 1A02491. The sequence continues at coordinate 66,900 of NZ_LPVX01000031.1, forward strand.
GTGCCCGGCGCGATCATGTCCTGATCAGACAGCCAGTCCATCCATTTCTGATTGGCCGAAATGAAGATATCGGCCGGTGCCCCCGCCGCGATTTGCCGGGCGAGTGTCGATGAACTGGCAAATGACATCTGAATATGATCGCCGGTTTGGTCTTCATAAGACCGGGCTGCTGCGGTCATTGCATTGGTCAGGCTGGCCGCAGCAAAAACCGTAATAGTGTCCGCGCGAACGGCAAGCGACGCAAAAAGAATCACCGGAAGAACAAGAAAAGGGGCGAGATGGCGCATGGGGCAGGGTTCCGGACCGATTATGATATATCGTTATATTTCATTGGATATAGCGATGCGTCAAGCAATTGATGCGATGGCCATTATGCGCGTAGGGCACCTGATGGCGGGTTCGTGTCCGCAAAAACAAACAGCCCGCAAAGAGCGGGCTGTCGGGATCGGGTGATGAAAAATTCGGCGGTGGTTACCGGCAGACCGCCGCGCGCAGCGGATCGTCAGCATCCATGTCAAACCATTCCGTCATGTCGGTCGGAAAGCCGTTTTCATCAAGATTGTTATCGGCAGTGATATAGCCGCGCTTGCCCGATGCACAGTCCACAAGATGGGTTAGTGCCAGTGTTTCGGCACCTTTTTTCAGCAGCAATGTGGTGACCCGTTTCTGATCAGGATTGCCGGGATTGGTGACAAGCTTGTCACGGTCAATGGCGGTAAAGCGATTGATCGGCGCAGAAATCAGGGTCCAGGGGGCGAACGGGTTTTCGTCGGTGAAGGTCTGAATAACGGTGATGGTATCGGGAAGGCGGGCGTCATAGCGTTCAAACCAGCTATATTCATCCCAGATCATATAGCAGAACATCGCAACAGCCGCGACGAAGGGGATGACATATTTCGGTGCCTTGCGCCCCCACAGGCGAAAAAGCAACATGACCACCCCGGCCGCAGCAAACCCAACGACAACCGTCGTGAAAATAAAGACATACATGCGTGCGGCTCCCAGTTCCCTGTTATATTTGTTCGGGCCTTTTTTAATGCCCTATCATCGGATTAGCGCAGTATCCGGTTGAGCTCAAGTTCGCCTTTTGGATCACGTTTGGCAATCTGTGCCAGAAACAGCCCCGAGGCGGCAATTGCATCGGACAATGCGTTATGGGCGCGAAATGGTGGCAAATTATGACTGCGTCGCAAATTATCAAGTTTCAGCGCCCCTGATTTCATCGGTTGTCCGCTGCGATGCAGATCGCGCAATGCGAGAACCAGGGTATCAACCGTTGGGATTTGCAGTGGCGCACCAAAACATCGTTTGCAGGCCTGACCTAAAAAGCCGAGCTCGATCGGGGCGTGATGCGATATCAGAACCCGGCCAGCCATTTGGGGCAGCAAATGTTCAAGTGCGGTGGCAATGTCGGGGGCATCGGCCACGTCGCTGTCAAAGATGCGGTGAACAACAACCGAACTTTCGCGAAGTTCTCCGCGCGGGCGGACCAGAATATGTTCGCAGCTGGCGAAATCGACGCCGAGCTGGCGGATAATCACCCAGCCCAGACTGACGATCTCGTCGCGTTTGGGATCAAGGCCAGTGGTTTCGAGATCAAGGGCGATAAATTCGGTTTCCATCACGGACCGGGCCGGATCGGCAGGCGGGATATCATAATAGCGGCGCAACGGGCCGGTGGCCTTGCGCTGGATGAAATCGCGATAGAGCTGACTGTCGAAGATTTTCTGGCGCAACCCCATACCGATCAGGTCCCGCTTTTGCCAAAGGCGTGTTCAAGCGCACCCTGAAGGTTCTTGATCACCGAAAAGGCATCCTTGAGGTGGCTGCGCTCAAACGCAGACAGACTTTCAGGATGAAGGAAGTTGTCCGGGGCATCTCCGCGCCGGATTTGTCGTACCTGATGTTTCAGGCGCGTGATGCTGATGAATTCGAACGCATCAAGCAGATCGGATGCCCCCTGTGTGCTGATGGATGGCAATGGTTTGATGGCATGAAGACGTTCGAAGGTATTGACTGCTTCGACCCCATTTGCCAGCGCGTGGATACGCGCAATATCAACAATCGGGACCACGCCATTATGTTTCAGATCAAGGGTCCGGTCATGTTCCCCGCCGCGGATCATCACAAAGTTTTTAAAGAAGCCTAGCGGCACATGATGGGTCAGGGCATTGCCAACCATATAGGCCTGGAAAATACGGTTGTCGCGGGCCTTTGACACAATCAGGCGGTGCAGATTGTCAAACAGGCTTTTGGTGCCGTGGATCGGGCGCAAGTCAAACCAGACCGAACACAGCATCAGGGCCTTGGGTTCGGGTTGTTCGATCCATTTGTTGAAATATTGCTGCCAGACCCGTACGGGCTGACGCCACTGGTCGGTTTTTGCCATCATCTCGCCCGGGCAAAAGACATAGCCAACCGTATTCAGCCCGTCACAGACAAAATCAGCCAGCGCCTTGAACCAGGCCCCGTGCTGTTCGGGATCATAGGTGTCATCAATGATCAGGCAGTTGTCCTGATCGGAAAGGGCGGTTTGTTCCTGTCGGCCCTGGGATCCGCCAGCCATCCAGACATAGGGAACGGGCGGCGGGCCAAGCTTTTCTTCGGCCAGTTGCAAAAGCCGGACGGTTGCCGCATCCGACAGGGTGGTGACGATATGCCCGGCATTTTGCGATGTTGCGCCCGCTTCGATCAGGTGGCTGAGAAGTTCGGGAACCTGTTCGATCACCTTTGCCATGTCTGCCGGATTGGTCAGTTTGCCGATCCGTCCGGCCATATAAACGGCGGACAGGGATTGACGCGCCAGCAGGTTGTTGGTGGTGATCATGCCGACCGCCTTGCCGTCTTTCATGACCGGAAGATGGCGCACATTGTGTCGCGTCATGGTCAGAAGCGCGTCAAAGGCATAATCATCGGGATGAACCGAGATCGGGTTGGCGGTCATGATTTCGGTTACCGGTTCATCATAACTGCGCCCCTGGGCAACAACGCGATTGCGAAGGTCGCGGTCGGTCATGATGCCGGCAATCTCGTCGGCACCCTCGGTGATCAGCAGGCAGGAAACCCGTTCCTTGCTCATCAGTTTTCCGGCTTCAAGGATGGTGGCCGATTTGTCGATGCTGACAAGATCGCGGGCAATCAGGTCGGCGACCTTGATGCTCATGAGTTTGAGCTGATCGTCATCGAGGCTTTCAATCAGTTGCATGCCGCTGCGCAGCCGGTCGCCCCCCATCTGGGCAAAGAAATATTTGAATTGCGGGAATTTCCCGGCCAGCTCGTGAAAGTCCTTTTCCGGCAACAGGTAACACAGGCTGTCTTCAAGGGTGGTGATGTTATTGGCAGCCTTGCCATTGCGGAACATCGCGCGCACACCGAAACATTCCCCTTCGGACAGGCGGGCAAGAAGCTGGCCGTCCGGATCGCGGGTTTCGGTGCCGCCAGTCCGGATGATGTAAAGATGAAGGCATTGTTCTTCGGGGGACAGGACCTTGGTGCCGGCGCGGAAATACCGGGCCGTCAGCCGTTTGGGCAGGGCATTGATTTCTTCGTCAGGCAACAGCGCAAACGGGTGATGCTGTTTGAGAAATTCCGCGATTTCTTCGAGTTCGATGCTCATGCCTTTTGTCCTCCGCCAGAGGCTGTTTGATTTAATTTGCACAGCGTGGCCGGTTGGTGGGCCAACATAAATCAATGCAAACCAAATAAAACGGACCCGCCGTCATTGTTGCCTGATAGCAACCGAAAAGAAAAGCCCCCGGACCAGTGATCCGGGGGCCTGCAACAGATTTGGCAAACCGGTTGACCGATTAATGGTCAACCGCGCCACCGGCTCCTTTCGGAACGCGGATGTCTTCAACCATGTGCTGGATATGTGCTGGCGGTTCAGCGGTGACTTTCGACACAGCGAAAGCAACGATGAAGTTCAGAACCATACCCACAGTACCAATGCCTTCCGGCGAGATACCGAACAGCCAGTTGTCCGGCGTGTTGGCAATGATCGGATCGAAGAACACACCTTTATAGGCAAGGATATAGCCCATGGTGAAGATCAGACCCGTCAACATGCCGGCAATCGCGCCTTCGCGGTTAACCTTCTTGGAGAAGATCCCCATGATGATAACCGGGAACAGCGAGGATGCCGCAAGACCGAAGGCAAACGCGACCACCTGTGCCACGAAGCCCGGCGGGTTGTACCCGAGATAACCGGCAATCAGGATCGCAACTGCTGCTGCGATACGTCCTGCCATCAGTTCCTGGCCTTCTGTCATGTCCGGTGTGAAGGTACCTTTGAGAAGGTCATGCGACACGCCAGAGGAAATCACAAGAAGCAGGCCGGCAGCAGTCGACAGCGCAGCGGCAATACCGCCCGCAGCAACCAGTGCAATAACCCAGTTCGGAAGCTGTGCAATTTCCGGGTTGGCCAGAACCATGATGTCACGGTCCACGCTCAGCTCGTTGCCAGCCCAGCCATATTCGGCAGCCTTGGCAGCGAATTCTGCGTTCGCATCGTTGTAATACTGGATGCGACCGTCACCGTTCTTGTCCTCGAAGCTCAGAAGGCCGGTTGCTTCCCAGCGCTTCATCCAGTCCGGACGTTCTTCATAGGACAGGTTGCCGTCTTCGGCACCAACTTCACCGGTCTGGATGGTTTCGGTCAGGTTCAGACGAGCCATCGCACCAACTGCCGGGGCAGTGGTGTAAAGCAGCGCGATGAAGACCAGCGCCCAACCAGCCGACGAACGTGCGTCACGCACTTTCGGCACGGTGAAGAAGCGAACGATAACGTGCGGAAGGCCGGCAGTACCAACCATCAGGGCGGCGGTGATGGCAAAGACATCAATCGTCGACTTGTTGGTGGTCGTGTATTCAAGGAAGCCGAGTTCCGTCACGACATTGTTGAGGCGTTCAAGCATATATTCGCCGGTACCATTGACGGTCGAGCCGAATGCCAGCTGCGGCAGCGGATTGCCGGTCAGCTGGAAGGCAATGAAGATCGCCGGAATGGTGTAGGCAACAATCAGAACGCAATATTGTGCAACCTGGGTATAGGTAATGCCCTTCATGCCGCCAAGAACGGCATAGATGAAGACGATGCCCATACCGACGATCAGACCGGTAAGAATTTCGACTTCAAGGAAGCGCGAGAACACGATACCGACGCCGCGCATCTGGCCTGCCACATAAGTGAACGAAATAAAGATCAGGCAGATAACAGCAACGATACGGGCTGCTTTGGAATAATAGCGATCGCCGATGAATTCCGGCACGGTGAACTTGCCGTATTTACGCAAGTAAGGTGCCAGAAGCATGGCCAGCAGGCAGTAGCCGCCGGTCCAGCCCATCAGGTAAACCGAGCCGCCATAGCCAAGGAAGGCAATGAGGCCAGCCATAGAAATGAAGGAAGCAGCCGACATCCAGTCTGCTGCGGTCGCCATGCCGTTGACGACCGGGTTAACACCTTTGCCAGCGACATAGAATTCGCCGGTGGTGCTCGCCTTGGCCCAGATCGCGATGCCGATATACAGCGCGAAGCTCAAGCCTACGACGATATATGTAAGGGTAGTAAGATCCATTTTGTCTGTCTCCCCAGATCCAGCGTCAATCGTCGTCTTCGTGAACGTCGAACTCGCGGTCCAGTTTGTTCATCTTCGACACATAAACGAAAATCAGTGCGACAAAGACATAGATGGACCCCTGTTGAGCAAACCAGAAACCAAGCTGGAAGCCCGCTATTTCGATACTGTTAAGGGCATCGACAAACAGAATGCCGAAACCGTAGGAAACGATGAACCAGATCACAGTCAGAGTTGCGACCAGCTTCACGTTTCTCTTCCAGTAGGCTGCGCTTTGTTCATCCATCGCGCGTCTCCTTCCTAGAATTGATAACTTCCCCTGCCGACCGTTTGTTGTGTTTTTGTCAGTCGGCCGCATGTACTAAGCGGCAATGAAACTGTAACGACACACTCATTGCCTTCTAAGCTCGATACCAGTTTTCGGGATTCCCCAGAAGCTAATCATTAGTCGTATAGAACAGTGCGTTAGCGACGGTCTGGTTGAATGAACCGGCCAAAATCACAAAGATTTCCGCCAGTTTTTCCATTGTGCAATGCGGTATTTTTGGTTGAGTTTTCGGGGTGAATAAAACACTCATAGATTGCCGTTTGGCAGTGTTCCGGATGCTTTTGGTCTGTTTGGGGGCGATTGCCTGTGGTGGTTTGCATATCGGTTGCGGATCAAATTTGCGCGTCGCTTGCACAAAAAATTGCCCGGCGCGGTTGCCCGATCACCAATTTCGACAAAGTTAGAGGGTGTCCTGCCCCCGCGTGCGGCTTGCATGCGGGCATGTGCGGTTTGAAGTTGTTAAGCGCAAGCACGTCGGTTACAAACGGGCACAGCTTTTCAGGCATGAATATGTGCATGCCGTCGTGATCCGGTCCCGATGGGGACGGACCCAATGACATTTGGATGGGGAATTTAATGGCATCCTACCAGTATATTTACGTCATGAAGGACCTGACCAAGATCCTTCCGGGCGGTCGTGAACTTTTCAAGGGCATTACGCTGTCGTTCCTGCCGGGCGTAAAGATCGGTGTTCTGGGGAACAACGGTGCGGGTAAATCGACCCTGCTCAAGATCATGGCAGGCATCGAAAAGGATTTTGCCGGTGAAGCATGGCCGGCAGAAGGTGTTCGCGTTGGTTACCTTGAACAGGAACCGCAGCTGAACCCGGCAAAGGATGTTCTTGGCAACGTCATGGAAGGTTGCGGCCAGGTTGTTGACGATCTTGCGCGCTTTAACGAAATCAGCGCCAAATTCGCCGAACCGATGACCGATGACGAGATGAATGATCTCCTTGCTGAGCAGGGTGAACTTCAGGAACGTATCGATGCGGCCAATGGCTGGGATCTTGAGCGTACGCTTGAAATCGCCATGGACGCGCTGCGCTGCCCGCCCAAAGATGCCGATGTGTCCAAGCTTTCCGGTGGTGAGCGCCGCCGCGTTGCGCTTTGTCGTCTGCTGCTGGCCAAGCCGGACATTCTGCTGCTTGACGAACCGACCAACCATCTTGATGCGGAATCGGTTGCCTGGCTTGAACGTCACCTGGAAGACTATCAGGGCACCGTCATTCTGGTTACCCACGATCGTTACTTCCTTGATAACGTTACCGGCTGGATCCTTGAACTCGACCGTGGTCAGGGCATCCCGTATGAAGGCAACTATTCGTCCTGGCTGGAGCAGAAGCAGAAGCGTCTGGAACAGGAAGCCCGTCAGGAAGGCAGCCGCCAGAAACAGCTGGCAACCGAGCTGGAATGGATTCGCCAGAACCCGAAAGGCCGTCAGGCAAAATCCAAGGCCCGTGTCCGTGCCTATGATGATCTTGTCGCCGAAGCCGCCAAGGCAGTGCCGGATTCGACCAAGATCGTTATTCCGATTGCCGAGCGCCTTGGTAACGAGGTTATCACTGCCGAAGGTCTGACCAAGGCATTTGGCGACAAGCTTCTGTTTGATGATCTTCATTTCCGTCTGCCGCCGGGCGGTATCGTTGGTGTGATCGGCCCGAACGGTGCCGGTAAAACCACGCTGTTCAAAATGCTGACCGGAACCGAAGCCCCGGATTCCGGAACGCTGAAGATCGGTGAAACCGTCAAGCTTGGCTATGTCGATCAGTCGCGTGACTCGCTTGATCCGAACAAGACCGTCTGGCAGGAAGTTTCCGACGGCCTGGACGAGATCCTTCTGGGCAAACGTCCGATGTCATCGCGTGCCTATGTTTCGCAGTTTGCATTCAAAGGTGCGGACCAGCAGAAAAAAGTCGGTCAGCTTTCCGGTGGTGAACGTAACCGCGTTCACCTTGCCAAGATGTTGAAATCGGGCGCAAACGTGCTGCTGCTTGACGAACCGACCAACGATCTTGACGTTGATACGCTGCGTGCGCTTGAAGAAGGTCTTCTGGAATTTGCCGGTTGTGCTGTGGTTATCTCGCACGATCGCTTCTTCCTTGACCGTATTGCGACTCACATCCTGGCTTACGAAGGCAATTCGCATGTCGAATGGTTCGAAGGCAACTATCAGGAATATGAGGCGGATTACAAACGCCGCTATGGTGAAGAGGCAAGCCGCCCGCACCGCATCAAATACAAGCCGCTTACCCGTTAATTCGGGAAAGGGCATTGTGAATTGCGAAAGGCCACCTTCGGGTGGCCTTTTGTTTTTGGGGCGCAATAGGTTTATTTCCGGACAAAGAAAAAGCCACCATCTGGAAATGGTGGCTTTGATCTTTTGATGGTGTGGTCTGTGACCTAAAGGCCGGTTTTTGCCTTAAGCGCGCTGGTCAGGGCGCTGACATCATCGTTATTTTGCTGGATCACCGAGGTGAATTCGTCACGCTGGGTAATGCCCATGCTCAGACCTTCGATCGAAACATCAATGATCTTGTAATGGTTATCAAACAGACGCATACGCCAAACGATATTGACCGGCGGGCCATCAGGGCGAACGAACTGTGAATTGACGAAGGTGTCCTTGTTCTTTTCGGTCTCGCTGCCGACAACGAACTGTTCGCCGTTAAAGGCTTTGAACTGGTTGGCATAGTTCAGCGCGAGATAGTTCTGAAGAAGCTTGGAAAACTCGTCGATTTCTTCCTTGGAAATGGAACGCCAATAGCGGCCGAGCACAAAGCGCGACACAACTTCCATTTCGAAGTAGCGATCCATCAGGGCAACGAATTTCTGGCGGCGGACATCATCGCCAAGCGTCTGGTCGGTCAGTTCGGCCATTGCCTGATCGGCAAGGGACTGAATGACATTGGCCGCACTTTGGTCAACGGCGACCTCTGCGATCACCGGGGATGCGGTGGTCGCGGCCATAACCGGGCCAGACCAGACCGCAGCAACACCAAAAAGTGCGGCTGCTGCGGGGATGATGATCTTGGTCTTGGTCATGGCTCGCTCTTACTGGCTTGCGGCTTCGACGGCGTCGTCAAAGCTGAATTCAGCACTTTCATCCTCGACCGCAGAAGCCGGTGCAGGTGCGCCGTTGCGAATCAGGGTGTTGCGCTGCTGACGATACAGGCTGCGCAGGGCTGCATAATAGTCGATTGACGATTTCTGCAGCTCGTTAAGCTGATTGACGGTCGCATAGCGATAATGCAATGCGCTCACACCGATCGAGCCAAGATAAAGTGCTTCGGCGGTGTCGCTATTCTGTGCGCCCCAGGTCAGCGGGTTGGCAACATAGTCAACACCAAGGCCAACACTGTCACGCAAGTTGGACGGACCAATCAGCGGCAGAACAATATAAGGACCGGCACCGACGCCATAATGCGCAAGGGTCTGACCGAAATCTTCACGACGGTACGGAATGCCGAAATCGGCAGCGACGTCGTTGAAACCAAGGAAGCCCAGCGTCGAGTTCATGATGAAACGCTGGAACGAGGCCGCGGCCTGATCCGGGTCACCCTGAAGCAATGCGTTGAGTGAGTTCAGCGGTTCGTTCAGGTTGCGCACAAAGCTTGCAACCGACGTCTTGACGGGTTCCGGCGCAATATCGCGGTACCACATCGCAGCGGGGTACAGAACCATGAAATCGACTGCGCCGTTTACACCGTGCACAACACGGTTTACCGGTTCAATTGGGTCGAAATCGCTCATATCCTGTGCGGGCTCTGTTGATGCACAAGCCGTCAGCAAGGACAGCGAACCAGCAGCACAGAGTGAAAGTAGAGCTCGAAACTTCATTATTTTCAGCCAACCGATTTTCGATACATAGACTTCCTTGACCCAAGACGTTTTTCGCGCGGGAACACCAAAAAACGTTACCGATCAACTTCCTGCTCTCGAAGTCGGATCATGTATCGCGTACGCCTCGAATATTTATGTGGTTAGCATAGGGCGAAATTAAACGCCAGCATACAAAAAGTTGAAAGGGTTCAAGCCGTTTTACCGTGTGACCTTTTTGCCATACCTCGTTTGGGTGGGAAAATAGTCGTTGATTAAATATAAACATATCTTTATATCTGTTTTTCGTGAATGGGAGAGACGGCTATGGAACAGGTTTTGGCAAGATTGCGCGCAGCCGCCGAAGCGACACGGCTTCGGTTATTGGCGATTTGCGCGGAATGCGAACTGACGGTCAGCGAGATCACGCAGATCATCGGCCAAAGCCAGCCACGTGTTTCCCGTCATCTGAAATTGCTGTGCGAAGCCGGGTTGCTTGTGCGATTCCGTGAAGGGACCTGGGTGTTTTATCGTACGCCGCATTCCGGCCCGGGGGCCGATCTGGTGCAGCCGGTTCTGGCTTTGTTGCCGGCCGATGATGAAATTTTGTCCCTTGATCGGGCGCGCCTTGATCAGGTCAAAGCCCAGCGTGAAAAAATCGCCACCGAATATTTCCGCGCCAATGCCGAAGACTGGGACCAGATCAGATCCCTTCATATTGACGAGGCTGTTGTTGAACAGGCCCTGCTTGATGCGGTTGGGGATCTGAGCGGCGGGCGTATTCTTGATATCGGTACGGGAACGGGCCGGATACTGGAACTGCTGGGCCGAAACGCCGAAGAAGGTGTCGGTGTGGACATGTCGCGCGAAATGCTTGCCGTGGCGCGTGCGCGCCTGCAACGTGCCGATCTTTCCAATTGTCTGGTGCGTCAGGCCGACATGTATCAGCTGCCGTATCCGGGGGGCATGTTTGATGTCGTGACCCTGCATCAGGTTCTTCACTTTGCCGAAAAGCCCGATGCGGCAATCGCCGAAGCCGCCCGCGTTCTGGCACCTGGGGGCCGGCTGGTGGTTGTCGATTTTGCTCCACATGATCGCGAAGAATTGCGTGAAGAGCACGCGCACCGGCGCCTTGGCTTTGAAGATTCGTCGATCAGTACGTGGTTTCGCGCATGTGAACTTGTATTCGACAATGTCATAAACCTGCCCGGCAAGCCGCTGACCGTCCGGATTTGGACAGCGCATGCCGCAACCCAGGCCGCCACACAGACACCAGATAAAAACACCGACAGGGCTGCGGAATAATCCGTATCCCCCGAGATCAAAAATAAAGCCCGATCCAAGGGAAAGCGAAGACAGGATTGAAATGATGACGGTTCAAGAAAAACAGGCAGCACGCAACGATCTGCGGGTTTCATTCGAATTCTTTCCGCCCAAAACGGAAAAGATGGAAGAAACCATGTGGCGATCGATCCATCGTCTTGCGCCGCTGAACCCGTCCTTTGTTTCGGTGACCTATGGCGCGGGCGGTACCACGCGTGATCGCACACATGGCAGTGTCACCCGCATTCAGGGTGAAACCGGCATTCCCGCGGCCGCGCACCTGACCTGTGTCGGTCATACCAAGGATGAAATCGAACAGATCGCCCGTAAATACTGGGACGAAGGCATTCGTTCGATCGTGGCCCTGCGTGGTGATTTGCCCGATGCCGGTGATACTTATGAACCGACCCCGGGCGGTTATCCCTATGCGGTTGATCTGGTTGCCGGGCTTAAGGAAATTGCCGATTTTGATATTTCGGTGTCGGCCTATCCGGAAATGCATCCCGATGCACCAAGTGCCGATTTCGAGATCGATTATCTGAAACGCAAGATCGATGCCGGGGCCAACCGTGCGATCACGCAGTTCTTCTTTGATAACGAGACCTATCTGCGGTTCCGTGACAAATGTGATGCTGCCGGCATCACGGCCCCGATTGTTCCGGGCATCCTGCCGGTGACCAATTTTGCATCGCTTTTGAAATTTGCCGATATGTGTGGGGCGTCTGTGCCGGAACGCTTGCATTGGCGTTTTGACGGTCTGGACGAAGATCCGGAAACGCGCCGCATGGTTGCATTCCACGAAGCCATTTCACAGGTTGAAGGGTTGATGAAGGAAGGGGTCAGCGACTTCCACTTCTATACCCTGAACCGTGCCGAACTGACCTATGCCATCTGTCATGCGCTGGGTATCCGCGGAACGGACAAGGCTGCGGCCTGAGTTCCGATTACCGATAACAGCAAAGCCTGACTGAAAGACTGGATGAAAAAGATGAATGATCGCAAGGAACGCATCGCCCTGCTGCGCAAACGGGCCGAACAAAAGATACTGATCCTTGATGGCGCCATGGGCACCATGATCCAGAAACACAAACTGACCGAGGAAGATTATCGCGGTGAACGGTTTGCCGACTGGAAACAGGATGTCAAAGGCAATAACGATCTTCTGTCTCTGACCCAGCCAGACATCATCAAGGACATCCATCTGCAATATATTGCGGCAGGTGCAGACCTTCAGGGGACCAATACCTTCAGTGCGACGACCATCGCGCAGGCCGATTACGGCATGGAGGATCTGGCCTACGAGATCAATTTCGAAAGTGCCAAGATCGCGCGTCAGGCGTGCGACGAATGGGAAGCTGCCCATCCCGGCGATGTGCGTTTTGTGAACGGTGCCATTGGTCCGACCAACCGCACGGCCTCAATCTCTCCGGATGTGAACAATCCGGGTTATCGCGCGATCACCTTTGATCAGCTTAAAGACGCCTATAAGGAAGCGGCCAAGGGGCTGCTTGATGGTGGTGCGGATACGCTTCTGGTCGAAACCATTTTCGATACGCTCAATGCCAAGGCCGCACTGTTTGCCATCGACGAAGTTCTTGAAGAACGTGGTGAAGATGTTCCGGTCCTTATTTCGGGCACCATCACCGATGCATCGGGCCGTACCCTTTCAGGGCAGACCACCGAAGCATTTTATAATTCGGTCCGCCACGCCAAGCCGTTTTCGATCGGTTTGAACTGCGCACTTGGTGCTGCACAGCTGCGCCCCTATGTGCAGGAACTGTCGCGCATTGCCGAATGCCGCGTTTCGGTTTATCCCAATGCCGGCCTGCCGAACGAATTTGGTGAATATGATCAAAGTGATGCGGAAATGGCAGCACTGGTCAAGGAATGGGCTGAAACCGGCATGGTCAATTTGCTGGGCGGATGCTGTGGCACAACACCGCCACACATCAAGGCGATTGCTGATGCCGTGGCCAATGCCAAGCCGCGGGCGCTTCCGAAAATTGAACCCAGAATGCGTTTATCCGGCCTTGAGCCGTTTGACGCTGCGTAAACCCGATATTGATTGCTGAAAAGAGATCGAACAGACCCATGACCGACATTTCCAGATTTATCAATATTGGTGAACGTACCAACGTTGCCGGATCGCTGAAATTCAAAAAGCTGATCGTTGACGAAGATTACGATGCGGCCCTTGAAATTGCCCGCCAGCAGGTCGAAAACGGCGCACAGATCATCGACATCAACATGGATGATGCGATGCTTGACGCCGAAACGGCGATGGTCAAGTTCATCAACCTGATTGCGGCCGAGCCCGATATTGCGCGCGTGCCGATCATGGTCGACAGTTCCAAATGGAACGTCATCGAGGCCGGTCTTAAATGTCTTCAGGGCAAGGGGATCGTCAACTCGATCAGTCTGAAAGAAGGCGAAGAACCCTTTATCGCCCAGGCCAAACAATTGCGCCGTTACGGTGCGGCAGTTGTTGTCATGGCCTTTGATGAAAAAGGCCAAGCCGACACGGTCGATCGCAAGTTTGAAATTTGCAAACGCAGCTATGACGTTCTGGTCGAAAAAGTCGGCTTCCCGCCCGAAGATATCATTTTTGACCCGAACATCTTTGCGGTCGCAACCGGGATCGAAGAACACGACAATTATGCCGTTGATTTTATCGAAGCCTGCAAGCTGATCAAAAAACACCTGCCTTATGCCAAGATTTCCGGCGGTGTTTCAAACGTGTCCTTCTCGTTCCGTGGCAATAACCCGGTCCGCGAAGCCATGCATTCGGTCTTCCTGTATCACGCCATCCAGGCCGGTCTTGATATGGGGATTGTCAATGCCGGGCAACTGGTCGTCTATGAAGAAATTCCGGCAGAACTGCGTGAACGCGTTGAAGACGTCATTTTGAACCGTCGTTCGGATGCGACCGACCGTCTGCTTGAGGTTGCCGAAAAATACAAGGGCACGGGCGGCCCGGAAAAGAAAGCCGATCTGGAATGGCGCAAAAAGCCGGTCAATGAACGTCTGGCCCATGCGCTGGTCAACGGCATTGCCGAATTCGTCGAGGAAGACACCGAAGAAGCCCGCCAGCAGGCCGACAAGCCGCTTCATGTCATTGAAGGGCCGCTGATGGATGGGATGAACATCGTCGGTGACCTGTTTGGTGCCGGCAAGATGTTCTTGCCACAGGTGGTGAAATCTGCCCGTGTAATGAAAAAGGCCGTCGCCTATCTGATCCCGTTCATCGAAGAAGAAAAAGACGGTGTGCGCGAAAGCAACGGCAAGATCCTTCTGGCGACGGTAAAGGGCGATGTCCATGACATCGGCAAGAACATCGTTGGTGTGGTTCTGCAATGTAACAATTTCGAGGTCCTTGACCTTGGTGTGATGGTTCCGACCCAGAAGATCATTGAAACTGCCAAGGCCGAAAAGGTCGACATGATCGGTCTTTCGGGCCTGATTACGCCGTCGCTTGAAGAGATGACCTATGTTGCGGCCGAAATGGAACGCGAAGGTCTGGATATCCCTCTTCTGATCGGCGGGGCGACCACGTCAAAGGTACATACCGCGGTCAAGATCGCACCGAACTATAACAAGTCGGTCGTTTACGTGATTGATGCATCGCGTGCGGTGGGGGTTGCAAGCCAGCTGGTTTCGGAAACCCATCGCGAACGATTTGCTGCTGAAATCCGCAATGAATATCTGGCGATGGCGGAAAAACACGCCGCCCAGCAATTGCAGAAAAAGCGCTTCGCCCTTGCTGATGCACGCGCCAACAAGGTGCAGCTTGACTGGGATGCCTATGACGTTCCGGTTCCGGCAAAGCCGGGGATCACCGTGTTTGATGACTTTGATCTTGAAGATCTGGTCGCGCGCTTTGACTGGAAGCCGTTCTTTGAAACCTGGGAACTGCATGGTCGTTTCCCCGATATCCTTAAGGACGAAAAAGTCGGCGAAACTGCGCGCGGTCTTTATGACGATGCGCAGGAAATGTTGAAACGCATTGTTGCGGAAAAATGGTTCAAGCCGCGGGCGGTTGTTGGCATCTGGCCGGCAAACTCGGTCGGTGATGATATCGAAGTCACCCCGGCCCCGGATCAGAATGAACCGGTCATGCTTCATACCCTGCGCCAGCAGATGTTCCGCGAAAATAACAAACGTCCGAACCGGGCTTTGGCCGATTACATCGCGCCGAAGGAAAGCGGCAAGACCGATTATATCGGTGCCTTTGTTGTGACGGCGGGACCGGAAGTCGAACAGATTGCCTCAAAGCTTGAAGCCGAGCATGACGATTACAATGCCATTCTGGTCAAGGCGCTTGGTGACCGCTTTGCCGAAGCCTTTGCCGAGCGTATGCACGAAAAGGTCCGCAAAGAGCTTTGGGCCTATGCCGCAGACGAGAACCTCGGCAATGATGATCTGATTGCGGAAAACTATCGCGGTATCCGTCCGGCACCTGGTTATCCTGCGTGCCCGGAACATACCGAAAAACGCACCCTTTGGTCGCTTTTGAATGCCGAGGAAAATGTCGGCGTTTCCCTGACCGAAAGCTGTGCGATGACCCCGGCTTCGTCTGTCAGCGGTTTCTATTTCGCCCACCCCGAAGCCAAATATTTCGGCCTTGGCAAGATCGAACGCGATCAGGTCGAAAGTTATGCCGAACGCAAAGGCATGACCATGGCCGAGGCAGAACGCTGGTTGGCACCGAACCTGAATTACGATCCACGTCAGTCATAATGATCTGAAGTCATGATGATCTGACTGGTCGCAATGAAAAGCCCCGCAGACTGCACTCTGCGGGGCTTTTTTTCGTTTAGGGCTGTCGGGGAAAGGCCGTGTCAGTTTCAGAGCCCGCGTCAGTGTGTCGCCTGACAGAACTTGCCGCGTTCGGTAATGCCGACAATGACAATGGCAATCACACCAAGACAGAAATATCCACCCAGAAGCGGGATCACCGTGCCGTCAAACTGCTGGCCGATAATGCCCCCGGCAATCACGCCGATCAGGGTGCTATAGACGCCGATCATTGACGACGCAGTTCCGGCAATGGCGCCAACCGGTTCCATGGCCAGCGAATTGAAATTCGGCATGGTCAGTGAAAAGCAGAACAACGTCATGGTAAGGCCGGTACCAAACAGCCAAAGCGGCGGCTTGCCGTCAAAACCGATTGCGATCAGAACGTTGACCAGACTGCTTGCCGTCATGAAGAACAGGGCGACATGGGAAATCTTGTGCATGCCAAGTTTCCGCACCAGACGGGCATTGACGAAGGACGAGAAACTCATACAGGCCGCAATCATGCCAAAGGCAAGCGGGAACCAGACACCCAGTCCATAGACCTCGGTCTCGAAGATTTGTTGGGCCGAACCGATATAGGCCATCAGACAGGCAAACATCATGCCCATGACAGTGGCATAGCCAAATGTCTGGCGGTTGGTCACGGTGGTTCTGATGTCACGGGCAATCCGGCGAACCGAGAGTTTATGCCGATATTCAGGATGCAGTGTTTCGGGCATCCGAAGCAGGTACCAGCACACAATCGCAATCGCGAGGACAAGCGTACTGACAAAAATCATGTGCCAGTTTGCCAGTGCCAGAATCAAACTGCCCGATGCCGGGGCAAACACCGGAAGAATGATGAATACCATCATGACAAAGGACATGACACGCGCCATTTCGCGACCTTCAAAACAATCGCGTGTGATCGCCATGGTCAGAACGCGCGGGGCCGCAGCGCCAAGTCCCTGTACGAAACGGGCAATAAGCAAATGATCATAGCTGTCGGCAAAGATCGCCATGACCGTACCGATGGCATAGATGCCAAGTCCGGCGATCAGGGTCGAGCGGCGACCAAAACTGTCGGCAAGCGGACCATAGACGATCTGCATCAGGCCAAAGGCAATCATGAAGACATAAATCAGCATCTGCATGCGGTTGCCGTCTTCGATGCCGAAATCGGCAGCAATCGGGCCAAAGGCCGGTAACAGGTTGTCAATCGACAGGGCGACAAGCCCGATGGTGATGGCCATCAGACAGACAAATTCAGCAAAGCCGGGTAGCGGTCGTACCGCAGTGCTACCCGTGGGTCGGGGATCATTCATTTTCGGATTCCGTATCAACACGGTTTGGGTGGCGTCAGAAATTCTGAACAGACGGCGAAGAATGCTGCATTTCCCCCGTCGATGGCAATGATCGTTTTTTGAAAGCTGTTTGGTTGTGGACACCGGCTGACGAGGGAGGGCGCGGGCAAAGATCGGAAAATATCCTTGATGTTTCGGGTGTTTACCCTTTATTCGCAGCAATCGCTGATCCTATGATCAACCCCATCGGAACAGGACCCCTTCGTATGTTTGCTCTGCGGTGTTGCGGCAATGGCTGAAAAACTGATCAAATCCAATCTGGTACTAAGCCGTCTGCGCCGTCTGGTGAAAAGCGAGCAACTGGTCCTGTCGCTTCTGGCGCTGGTGGTTGGTGCGATGGCCGGGGGTGGAACGATCCTGTTTCGGGACGGCATTTTGCTGGTGCAGGCGCTGGTTTATGGGTGGGGCGAAGAATCCCTTCATCAACATCTGATGGGATTGTCGAACTGGCATCTGATTCTTGGACCGACCGCAGGCGGGCTGGTCGTCGGTGTTTTCATCTACAAGTTTTTACCCGGTCAGCGCCCGCACGGGGTTGCGGATGTTATTGACTCTGCTTCGTTCAATGATGCGCGCATGTCGACCCGGTGCGGCATCAAAAGTGCGATTGCCAGCGCGGTGTCACTGGGAAGTGGCGCGTCACTTGGCCGCGAGGGGCCGGTTGTCCATATGGGGGCGTCGTTTGGGGCCTGGCTTGCACGCGTGTTGCATTTGCGCCGCGGGGCAGCGCGCACCTTGTTGGGGTGCGGGGTGGCATCGGCCGTTGCCGCATCCTTCAACGCGCCGCTGGCCGGGATGTTTTTTGCCCATGAAGTGGTTCTTGGCCACTATGCCCGGACCGCTTTTGCACCGATTGTGATGTCGTCGGTGATGGGGACGGTGATTACCCGTCTTTATTACGGATCGGAAGTGGCGTTTTTGATCCCACTCCATAACATTCAGTCGTTCTGGGAATTTCCCGCATTTGCGCTTTTGGGGTTGCTGGCCGGGATCACCGCAATGCTGACGGTGCGTGCCATTCCCATCGTTCAAAAGGTTGCCGATACCACGCGTGCGCCGCTTTGGTGTCGGCCGGCGATTGCCGGTCTGGTGGTTGGAATTGTCGGCCTTGGCTTTCCGCAGATCATCGGTGTCGGTTATGGCGCGATGAATGATGCGCTTTATGAAACATACAGCCTGACATTTCTGATCGGTCTGCTGTTTGCCAAGGCATTTGTCGTGGCGATCTGCATGGGGCTTGGATTTGCAGGCGGGATGTTCAGCCCCAGCCTGTTTCTTGGTGCGATGCTGGGCGGTGCGTTCGGGATTGTTGCCACCCACGCCTTGCCGGATTTCTCGTCCGGGCACGGGGCATATACCCTGGTCGGGATGGGGGCGGTGGCGGCTGCTGTTCTGGGGGCACCGATTTCCACAACCCTGATCGTGTTTGAGCTTACCGGCGACTATCAGCTGACCATTGCGGTGATGCTGGCATCGGTTCTGGCATCGGTAATCATGGATCAGGCCAATGGCGGATCATTCTTCCACTGGCAGCTTAAAATGCGCGGGTTGTCGACCAATTGGGGGCGGGAGGTCAATCTTCTGCGCATGATCAAGGTCGCCGACATCATGAAGCGCGAATATGTCACCGTGCCTTTATCCCATGATTTGCCAAGTGTCCGATCAGCCCTTTTCAATGCCCCCTATGCGGAGCTTTTTGTCGTTGATGACAAAGGCAAACTGCATGGCACCATTACATTGACCGATTTGCGCAATGCCGCGTTTGATACGGATGCCGCCCAGAATATGACGGCCGGCGAAGTGGCGCGGTCAAAACCGCCGGTTCTGTTCCGTACTGACAGCATCGAAAAGGCCATCCGCCTGATGGAGCAAACCGGCGAGGAACATTTGCCGGTGCTCAATAACGGTGAAGATCGCGAGATGATCGGCTTTGTCCACGAAAAGGACGCGATGATGGCCTACAACAACGCACTTCTTGAACTGCAAAGCGAAGAACGCGGCGACGCCCCGCCAAAGCTGTTCTGACGTTATCAAAGTCCTCGCATGAAAAAGAGCAGCACCGAAAGATGCTGCTCTTTTGCGTGGTCGGATCACAGACTGGTCTTTATGCAGCCAGTGCCGTGTCACCGGCTGATTTCCGGGTTTGCTGTCCACTTAGAAGCTGGGCTGTAAGGCGACTGTCCAGACCGGCAACATCTTCGGGAAGATTTGTTGCGGATTGTTCGATCTGATCAAGTTCCTGACGTGCCTGGCGTCGTTCGAGTTCAGCCTTTTCTGCCTTTTCATCATCCTTTATCGGAATTGAATTGGCATCACGCAGTGCGGTTCTGAATTCTTCTTCGGCGTCTTTCTTGGCGTTCAAGATGTCAGCTTCGGTAGAATCAGATTGTGAGGATGACGAAAACACATCGCCCGCCGCATTGCTGTTCGGGTCATTGTCATTGCCTTGAACGTCAGCCATGGCAGACGCAAAGCTTGATGATCCCGAACCGATATTCTGAAATTCAAGCATGACGGACTGCATCGCATCGGAAAGCTGGCTTTTGGACGTGCCGGTTTCCGAATTGGTGTCGCCCGTTGTCAATACAGGTACTGCGCTACCTGCGCTAAAACCTTCGATACCTTCGTGTGCACCTGACCGCTCCGAAGAGCCGGCCCGGGAAGACATTGGCAACCCGTTGCCCAATCCAAAAATAGTACTCATGCCGAGATACCCTTCTTATGGGATGCACAAAGCACCCCTGACAGCGGCAAATTTGCACAAACCGCCGTCAGAGGATGCTAACCTCCGGGAAACAAGCAATTCCCGGACCACATGAAGCAGGACAATCTTCTTGAGTGGACGGTAATTTAGGTGAATTGAATTTTGCGTGCGCGGCGGCCCCCGAAAGATGTGCAGCAGGCAAAATATACCGATACCAAAGAGGGTTATGAGCACCCCGCCTTATCCATTAGGCTGTTTGACCTTGAAAACATGTCTGGCGGCAATGACGGGACGGGGATGAAGCTTCATCTGATTGCAGGGGCACGGCCGAATTTCATGAAGATCGCCCCGTTATGGCAGGGCTTGCGTGCCCATGCGGATATCAAGGCGGCTTTCATTCATATGGCGCAGCATCGCGATGCGGAGATGACGTCAACGATCTGGCGTGATCTGGGAATGGCGGATCCCGACCATATTGTGCAGTGGCAATCCAGTACCAATCAGGACCGGATTGCGCCGATGATGGCCGGTTATGAAAAGCTTTGTCGCCAAAATCGCCCGGACGCGGTCCTGGTGGTCGGGGATGTCAATGCGTCACTTGCCGCGGCGATGACGGCCTCGAAGCTGCAAATACCGCTGATCCATCTTGAAGCCGGATTGCGGTGCTTTGATTTGTCTGTTCCCGAAGAACGCAATCGCATGACCATCGACCGGTTGGCGAACCTGCATCTGACCCCGTCTGCCGATGCGGACGAAAATCTTCTGGCCGAGGGGATCACGGCAGGCCGCATCAGGCGTGTCGGCAATATCATGATCGATACCTGTGTCATGATGAATGATGCGATATGCAAGGATGTGACAACAGAAAGGCTGGGGCTTGCCGGGGGTGGATATGTGCTCGTAACGCTTCATCGTCCCGGCAATGTTGATGATCGCGCAAAGCTGCGCCGGATCTGTCATGCAATTGGTGATATTGCCAGCCATGTTCCTGTTTGCTGGCCACTGCATCCCAGAACCCGCCATCAACTTGAACAGATTGACGGCATTGCGATGCTTGAACAAAGCGGGGTGAAGGTCTTGGCGCCGCTTGGATATGTTTCCTTTGGGGCCGTGATGGCAAATGCCGGACTGGTGGTAACCGATTCCGGTGGTGTGCAGGAAGAAACCAGTTGGCGTGCGATCCCCTGTCTGACCTTGCGCCCGTCAACCGAACGACCGGTTACGATTGACTTGGGGACAAATCGGCTTGTCAGCATTGAACGTCTGTCCGCCACGGCAATCGACGCCATGACCGGGCAGTCCGCCCCGGAACGGCGGGATTGTGAAATCCCGCTTTGGGATGGTCAGACGACCGGGCGTGTCATTGCGGAACTTGACCGGTTCCGCAGAAACGGTGGCGTCAGGAAATAATCTGCGCCATCACCTTGTTGCCCAGGGCTTCGTTGCGAATGTCAAAGCCGCCAGTGGATAGGCTGCTGTCATCATTATTTTCAGCCATATTTCGCGCGACGGTTTCAGACGATGTGCCGTTATCGGTTAAAGCATCCGTTTCCACGCTAGCGTCAGTACCGGATTCAGCTTCCGAGCTGTTGTCAGGAAGGCTGCTTTGTGACGGGGTTGCATCCTGCGGGGCGGCAGCCATGATTTCCGACAGGCTGACCACGCCGTCTTCGTTGGTATCAAGCGGGTCATAGGTGCCCTCGGACCCCATCGAAGCCAGCATGCTGTTCATGACGGTATCTTCGCTGCTGTCATCGCTTGAAATCACGGCTCCGCTTGGCGGTGTCATGGATGCCAGATAGTCATCTTCGGATATGCTTTGGGCATCGGACCCGGCCATGACATTCCAAAGATTTTCAGACATTTCATCGCTGACACCGTCGGGGGCCGATGCCATGAATTCATCCTTGGTCAGCGTCCCGTCGCCGTCGGTATCCATGTCAGAGAACAGGCGCTGGGCATCAAAGCTGCTGTTGCCGTCAGTGGTGGTGCTGGTTTCCTGCAACTCAATAAGCATCGACATGATGGAGTCTGAAAGCTGACCGGTGATGGCTTCGCTTTGCGATGTCATTTCCGACATGCTGTCGGTGCCGGTCGATCGGCTGCCCTGCAAGGCATAAAGCGAAAATCCGCCAAATGCTTCAATGCCCGAAGAACCGTCGCTGCCTGTTGATGAATTGGCAGACTGGCTGTTCTGGCTAAGTATTTGCGCGATGCTGCCGCTCATGCTGCTGATGCCGCTCATATTTCTACCTTCATTCAGAATTGCGTTGTTATCTGAACTCACGCGAAAGACCGGAAAAACTGGCGCAAAAAGTTTTTGAAGATCGGGAAAGGGGTGGTTGATGTTCCTGTTTCGTTGCAGAATGGAAAAAATACCCGGCCGCATCCGATGCAAGGCTGGTCCTTGGAACACAGCGTGATATATATGCCGCCATGATGGATGATCCCTTCGAAATTGATGAATTCGCCGCCAGCCCGGAAATGCGTCTTGGTGATGCACCGGCCCCGGCATATCTCGACAATCTGAATGCCGAGCAGCGCGATGCTGTGGAAACGCTTGACGGGCCGTTGCTGGTTCTTGCAGGGGCGGGCACGGGTAAAACCCGGGTCTTGACCACGCGGCTGGCGCATTTGCTTGAAACCAAGGCCCAGACCGAACGTCTGCATCCGCAGCAAATCCTTGCCGTGACCTTTACCAACCGTGCGGCAAAGGAAATGCAGGAACGCGTGGCACAGGCATTGGGCCGTCCGGTCGAAGGTTGGTGGCTGGGAACCTTCCACTCGCTCTCGGCGCGATTGTTGCGCCGTCATGCCGAACTGATCGGGCTGCAATCAAACTTCACCATCCTTGATAGCGACGATCAGGTCCGTCTGCTCAAGCAGATCATGGATGCCGAACAGATCGACCCGAAAAAATGGCCGGCCAAGCAGTTGATGGGGATTATTCAGCGCTGGAAGGACAAGGGCCTGACGCCCGAACGGGTCAATGAAAGTGTCGAATTCGCCAATGGCGGGGCCAAACATCTTTACAAGATTTATCAGGAACGGCTGAAAGTCCTGAATGCATGCGATTTCGGTGATTTGTTGCTGCATTGCCTGACCCTGTTCCAGCAGCATCCCGAAGTTCTGAAACAGTATCAGAACACCTTCCGCTATATTCTGGTTGATGAATATCAGGATACCAACGTTGCGCAGTATTTGTGGCTGCGCGCCATGGCGATGGTTCATCGCAATATTTGCTGTGTCGGCGATGATGATCAGGCGATCTATAGCTGGCGCGGGGCCGAGGTCGGCAACATCCTACGTTTTGAGTCCGACTTCCCCGGTGCCAAGGTCGTGCGCCTTGAACAGAATTATCGGTCCACCCCGCATATTCTGGCCGCCGCATCGAAACTGATCACCTTTAACGATGGACGTCTGGGCAAACAGCTTTGGACGGAAATTGACACCGGCGAAAAGGTCTTTGTCAAAGGTGTCTGGGATGGCGAGGCAGAGGCGCGTCTGGTTGGCGAAGATATCGAAGCCCTGCAATCAAAGGGTATTGGTGCATCCCAGATGGCCATTCTGGTCCGCGCCGGTTTCCAGACCCGTGAATTTGAAGAACGTCTGATCACGCTGGGCATCCCGTATCGGGTTGTTGGCGGTCCACGTTTTTACGAACGTCAGGAAATCCGTGATGCGCTGGCCTATATCCGACTGGTCGCGCAGCCTGACGACAGTCTTGCGTTCGAACGTATTGTCAATGTGCCCAAGCGCGGGGTTGGCAAGGCCACGCTTCAGACCCTGCATCAATATTCCCGTGATCAGGCGATTTCATTGCCTGCGGCGGCCCGTGATCTGATCGATACCGAAGAACTCAAACCCAAGATGCGTCAAAGCATCGGCGGGCTTTTGGGGGATTTCAAACGCTGGCGCGAAATGCTGGCAGGCAGTTCCCATGTCGAGGTGATCGAAACCGTCCTTGATGAAAGCGGCTATACCGATATGTGGCGGACCTCCAAGGAAATCGATGCGCCGGGACGGTTGGAAAACCTCAAGGAACTTGTTTCTGCAATTGGCGAGTTCGAAAACCTGACCAGCTTCCTTGAACATGTTTCGCTGGTCATGGAAAACGAACAGAATGACGCGCAGGAAAAAGTCACCATCATGACCCTGCATGCGGCCAAGGGTCTGGAATTCGACTATGTCTTCCTGCCCGGTTGGGAAGAGGGCGTCTTCCCCCATCAGCGCGCCATGGATGAAAGTGGTGTTAAGGGGCTTGAGGAAGAACGTCGTCTTGCCTATGTCGGGATCACGCGCGCGCGCAAACGTGCAACCATTTTATATGCCGCGAACCGCCGCATCTATAATCAGTGGCAATCGGCGCTGCCGTCGCGCTTTGTCGACGAACTGCCAGATGAGCATATTGAACGGATCAGTGATACCGGTCTTGGCGGACATGGGGGGAATCATTCACCCGGTGCCTGGGGGGCTGATGACTGGATGAAAATGCCAAGCTGGGCCAACGAGGGTTCAAGCAACCGCAATCCGGTTTCCGGTGCATCCGAGCGCAAATTTGCATCCAGCGGCTGGCAGGATCGCGTGCGTAAAAACGTGATTGATGTAAAGCCGGACGGCGAAACCAGCTATGCGACCAGCTCGAAATCATCGAAATACAAGGTTGGCGATACAGTGCGACACCGAAAGTTCGGACCGGGAACTGTGCGTGCGGTGGATGGCAACAAACTTGAAATCCATTTCGAGGGGGTCGGCACAAAGAAAGTGGTCGACAGCTTCATTCTGCCGGGGTAAGCCCCGGTTCAAATATTCACGGAATACCGAACTAACCGGGCGGCGATCGCAAGCGGCCCTGACAAGCGAGAAGCGATATGACCCAACCCGTTCTTTGCTATAACTTCCAGTTCGAAGTTGATGGCGCCTATGCCGAGGCCTTCGCCGAAGGGCTATACGAATATTGTGATGCATTGTCGCATTTCGAACGTCCCGGTGATCCGAGCGCGCCTTGGAGAATCGAAGGTTTCTCGGGCGAGATGTTTGACAAGCCGGCAATTGAAACGGCAGTGTCGATCATGGCATCGGCGGTCGGGGTTGATGCGCCGGTTGTGACATTTGGCACATATGAGCCCAAAGACTGGGTCAGTGAAAACCTGCGCAGCTTCAAGCCAATTTCGGTCGGGCGTTTCTTTGTCCATGGTTCGCATTGGGACGAAGACCTGCCGGTGGCAAAAATCGGGCTTCAGGTGGATGCCGGTCTGGCATTCGGTTCCGGTGAACATCAAACCACCAAGGGGTGCCTCGCGGCAATCGACTGGGTGGCAAAACGCGGTCCGCGCCATAATGCCCTTGATATGGGATGCGGGTCTGGCATCCTTGGCATGGCATGCGCCAAGACCTGGCGCAGCACGGTGATGATGGCCGATATTGATGCCGCATCGGTGCGCGTTGCACAGGAAAATGCGCGGGTTAACAAGATCGCCGATCTTGTCACCGCCATCCATTCAAACGGTTTCCAAGATACTCGTATCCGTGACGGCGGTTATTACGACATTGTTTGTGCCAATATTCTGGCCCGTCCGTTGCGCGCCATGGCCCATGATCTGGTCGGGACGTTGTCACAGGACGGCGTTGTGATCCTTTCGGGGCTGCTGTCCGAGCAGGAACAGTTTGTTCTTTCGGCCTATCGCGAAGTCGGTCTGTCGCTGATCAAACGGTTCAAGGTTGAAAACTGGACCACGCTTCTGGTCGGCTAAGCCATCAGGCTTCCGGCAAATCGATACAGCCCCAGAATGCCCAATGTGACGATCAGCACACCTACGGCGATCATCAAGGGTTTTCTGGGGATGATTTTGACCAGTACGGCCGCCAATGGTGCGGCCGGGACCCCGCCCAGAACAAGGGCCAATGCCGCCATCCCGAAGCTTTCAAGCCCGAACGATCCGGCAAAGGTCACTGTAATCGCCACAGTAACGAAAAACTCCGCAGCCGCAGATGTACCAAGCATGCGGTGGGGTTCGCTGCCGCGATAAACCAGGGTGCTGGATACAATCGGTCCCCAACCGCCACCCCCGACAGCATCCAGAAATCCGCCAATCAGGCCAAGCGGCGTCAGACCGCGCATTGCCGCAGGTGGCTGAACCTTGCGGATGGCTTTGGCAATTACCAGCACACCCAATGCCGACAGATAAAGCGCAACCGCCGGGGCAAGGTATTTGCCAATCCCCGAGGACAGCAAGGCCGCCCCGACGCAACCGCCAACCGCACCGGCAATGGCCAGAACCCGGACCATCCGCCAGTCCACATTTCGGGCAAAATGATGCGCGGTCCCTGAAACAGCGGTGGTTGCAATTTCAGCGGCATGCACAGTTGCACTGGCATGGGCCGGCGGCAATCCGATTGTAATCAGCAACGATGTCGATGTAAGGCCATAGGCCATGCCAAGTGCGCCATCAATCAACTGGGCGACAAAGCCGATCAGAACGATCCACCAGAAATAGTCATCCATAAGACCACAGGCTCCTGCTGCGGGGATACTTTCCGGAAGTGTAGCAACTTGCCCGAAGCGCGATATGGCATTTTGGTTTCGGCCCGGCATTCCCGGTATGCATTAATGCCACGCGACATTTTTATGAATTTGGCGATGTGCCGGGATCGACCACCTCATATTCCTACATTCGAATAACTATATATAAGTGGTAATCAGTTTACTACTTATGTATAGTCCACATCGCGCGTGACAGCGATGATATATTAAATCAGTAAGGGAGATGTCCTTGGCTGAATTTGAACATCGAATACTTGTGGTTGATGATGAACCGGTAATCCGCAAATTGCTGACCCGCGTTCTGGAGCGAGCCAACTTTGAGGTTGTGCAAGCCGTTGATGGTCTTGACGGGATCGAGCATCTGCAAAAGGACGCTGGTTTACGGCTGGTCATTTCCGATTTGCGCATGCCCAACTGTGGCGGCCTTGATTTTGTGCGTCGCGCCATTGGCGAATTTCGCCGTGATTTTGAATTCATCCTCCTGACCGGGGATGGTGACAAGTCAGACGCGATCGATGCATTGCGTCTTGGCGTGCGTGAATTCCTTGATAAACCCGTGGATCGTGCAGACCTTGAAGCCGCCGTTCAGAAGGCGCAGGAACGTTTGCTTGAACGGGATCGCGAACATGAACGCGTCCGGAAACTTGAACTTGAAAATGTCAGCAAGGCGAAGACGCTTGATGACATCACGCGCAAGCTGGGTGGTGCCGAACAGGAAATGATTGATCGGCTCAGCCTGATTTCCCAATACAGGGACATTGAAACCGCCGAACATTGCATGCGGGTCGGGCTTTATTCCCAGTTGCTTGCCGATATGGCCGGACTTGATACGCAAACCCAGCGCTCCATTCGTCTGGCCGGTATTCTTCATGATATCGGCAAGGTCGGTGTGCCCGACAGTGTCCTTCTGAAAGAGGGGCCGCTGACGGATGCCGAATTCGAAGTCATGCAGCGCCATACCGAAATCGGTTTTTCGATGCTGAATGCGTCGGACAATCCGGTGCTTGATCAGGCGGCACAGATTGCGCGTTACCACCATGAAAAGTGGGAAGGCACGGGATATTGCAACGGGCTTTCAGGCGCAGACATTCCGATGGTTGCGCGTATCGTTTCCATTGCCGATGTCTATGATGCCCTGCGCAGTTCACGGCGGTACAAGCCACCATTCAGCCACAGGGAAGCCGTCGACATCATCACCAAGGGCGACGGACGCACGACGCCAGACATGTTTGACCCGAAACTGATGTCGCTGTTTCTTGAACATAATCAGCGCTTTGAGTCCATATTTGACAGCATGCCAGACCAGATGGTGTAAAGCCGGAGACGTTTAGACGATGAGCCAGAACGTAGACGTGATTTTGCACCGTACGCGAAATCGTATTGCCGATTTCATGTTGCTGGTCATGGTGATTGGCGGATTTCCGGCGCTGATTGCGTCGTTGCTGCGTGAAACAAAACAGCCATTCTGGGTGATCGAAACCATCCAGCTTCTGGTGTTTGTTGCCGTGGTCGCCAGTCTCGTGCTGCGCCGTCGGCTTGAAACACGGACAAAATCGCATGTGATTGTCGGCGCAATGACGGTGTTGTCGTTGCTTTATATCATCATGTTTTCGCCAGCCAGTGGCATGGCGCTGATGATCGTATCAACAGTGACGGTGGCCATATTCCATCCACTGGTTACGACATTCCGGTATGCGCTTTTCTGTTTTCTGACCATTACGGGCATCGGCATCATCCGTGTTTATGATCTTGACGGATTTCTGATTGATGATGCGGGCATGGTCGCACACACGTTGCCGGTGTGGATTGCGACACTGTTTGGCTATGCCTGGATGAGTTCGGCCGTGGTTGTCGGGGTCATCTGGATGCGCCAGGCGCTGTTGCAGATGAGTGTTGATCAACTGTTGTCCAAACGGGAACTGGTTTCCGGCAAGAAGTTTCTGGAAGAAATCCGTGTCAGCGCGGGGGAAGTTGCCAACTACTTTTCGTCGCTGGAACGTGTTGAAGACGTATCATTTCGCCCATCCTTGCAGCGGTTTGCCGAATTGCTCAATTGCGAACGGGCCAGTTTGTGGTTGCAGAATGACGATGGTGATGTGGCATGCTTTGGTCTTTACGATGCCAATAACCCTGATGCATCGCATGAAGGACTGGTTCTGCGCCGCAAGGATCTGCCGCGGTATTTTGCCGCCCTTGAAACCGGGCAGGCGATTGATGCCGAAAATGCCAAAGAAGACCCGCGGACATCGGAATTTACCGAAAACTACCTGATTCCTTTGAATATCGGGGCGATGCTGGATGTGTCGCTGATGTCGGTTGCCGGTCGCATGGGCGTTGTCTGTTTCGAGACCGTCGGGAGGACCCGCGTCTGGCGATCAGACGAGGTTGTCTTTGCCCATATGGCAGGCGGGCTTCTTGCCGCGGCGGCCGGGATCAAATCGATCATGGAAGCCGACGAGGCACTTAATTTCTCGCGCAGGCGGTTCGAGGCGGTTGCCAATTACACCTATGACTGGGAAAGCTGGGTGTCGTCAGACGGGCGTCTGGTGTGGGTCAACCCGGCTGTGGAACGTATTCTGGGCTATTCGGTTTCGGAATGCATGACACTTGAAAACTATCCGTTGCCATTTGTCGCACCCGAAGATCAGGCGCGTGTGCGCCATTATCTGGATGAAGGCCTGTCCGGGCTTTCGGGCAGTGATCGGGAATTCACAGCCATTCATAAAAATGGCAACCGGGTCAGTATCGGAATGTCCTGGCAACAGATTGCCGATAGTGACGGAACCAATCTGGGGGTTCGCATTTCATGTCGGGATGTCACCGAACGGGTGCGGTATCGCCGAGATCTTGAATATGCCAAAACCGATCTTGAAGCCAACCAGCGCCGTTTGCGTGCGCACTTCAATAACGCGAAGATCGGCGTGTTTTACTGGACCCCGGATCGTACGATCATTGAAGTCAACGACACCGCCTGTCAGTTATTCGGGTTCAGCGCCGAGGAGTTTGTTGGCAAAAAGCTTGAACTGATTGTGCCGCCATCGGAACGCGCCCGGTTGGGAACGCTGATCAATGAAATCATGGAAACCCGGACCAGTGTAAATAACCGGTTCGAAAATGTGACGCGCAGCGGCAAGCGTCTGGTGTGTGAATGGTATGAAAGCCCGATCTGTGACACCAATGGGCAACTTGATTGTATTGCAAGCTTTGCGCTCGATGTGACAGACCGGCAGCGCTATCAGGAAACGCTTGAATCCATTTATCGCGGTGTGCGCTATCAGGTCGGTGAAGACTTCTTTGACAACCTGACCAAGGTGATGTGCGAAGCATTGGGCATGCATTACTGCCATGTCGGGTCGATCGAAAATGGTCGCGTAAAGCCGGTTGCCCATTACAGCCATGACAAATCGCGCGGCGGGCTTGAGTTCGAAGTCAAGGGATCGGCCGCCGAAATGGTTGTTGATAACGGCATCTTTGTCTGCCCGGACAATTTCAAGGAAGTGACAAGCGGCGTGCGCCGGGTGACCGACCTTAAGATCCGCGGATATGTCGGAGCGGCACTGAAGGACAGCGAAGGCAACCCGATCGGGATATTGGCAACGGTTTCAGAACAACCGATTGCCGATCCGGAACTGGCGCGGTCGATTGTTGAAGTGTTCGCCGCCCGTGCGTCAGCAGAATTGCAGCGCCTTCAGGCCGAACGCAAACGTGAAAAACTTGAACAGCAATTGCGTCATTCGCAGCGCATGGAAACGATTGGTGTGCTTGCGGGCGGGATTGCGCATGACTTCAACAATATTCTGCAACCGATCAGCGGTTATGCCGAACTGCTATATACGGATTTGCCCGAAGATTCGCCGCTGCGCGAAGATGTCATGGAAATTCGTCAGGGGGCAGATCGGGCGCGCGATCTTGTTAAACAGATCCTGTCATTTTCACGCAATTCCGAAACCGAACGGTCGCCGATTGATGTCGCATCCATGATCAAGGGAACGGTCAGGTTCGCGCGCGGATCCATTCCATCCACCGTATCGCTGGTCAGCAACCTGGCACCCGACACCATGTCGATCCTTGGCAATGCCACGCAGCTTGACCAGTGTCTGATGAACCTGATCACCAATGCCTATCACGCGGTTGGTGAAGAGGGCGAAATAAAGATCGAAGCCGCACCGTTCGAGCTGACCGACGACAGTGCCGAAATGCATCCGCTTTTGACACCGGGGCCCTATATCCGCATTTCGGTGATTGATAATGGCACGGGTATGGATGCCGATACCGCCAAGAAAATCTTTGATCCGTTCTTTACGACCAAGGAACCGGGCAAGGGCACTGGGCTTGGCCTGTCGACGGTGCATGGCATCATTGCCGGTCACAAGGGCGAAATCACGGTCTATAGCCGACTGGGGCAGGGGACGCGTTTTTCGATCCTGCTGCCGGAATATGACCGCGAGGAAGAAGGTGAGGAACGTGTTTCGCGTGGCCTTGTTTCAAATGCCAGCGGTCATCTGGCGGTTGTCGATGACGAGGAAAAGAACCTCAAGCTTTGTTCGCGGATGCTTGAACGCATTGGCTATACCGTTGAAACCTTTACCAATGGTGCTGATGCGATTGAGGCGATCAAGGCCCCGGGGGCAAAGTTTGACGGTCTTTTGACCGATCAGACCATGCCAAACATGACCGGGGTGAAGCTGGTGGAATTGCTGCGTCAGTCCGGAAATGATATTCCGGTTGTCGTCATGACGGGATATGCCGCCGATGATATCGTGGCGGCCTATAAGGATCTTGGGGTTGAGACCATTCTGGCAAAGCCGGTTGATGTGGTTGAACTTCACGATGCACTGGCCACGGCCTGCAAGGGCGCGACAGAGCATGCACCGTCATCCGAGAAACCCACACCCGATGCATCGTCAACTGACGCGGTCGCACCGGAAACAGCCTTGCCGGGGGAAACGCTGCCATGACGGGGGATATGCGATAAGGCGGGGCTGCGGGCGGCGGTAGGGCCTTGATCAGGGTTATCGCCCGCCGGAAACATCAAGGATCGCACCGGTAACATAGGACGCGTCATCTGAAATCAGCCAATAGATGCTTTGTGCGACTTCATCGGCATTCCCCGCACGGCCAAGCGGGCAGCCGGGCCCCAGTTCGGAAACCCGTTCCGGGCGTCCTGCGCTGGCATGGATGTCGGTATTGATAATTCCGGGTCGCACCGCATTGACGCGAATGCCTTTGGGGCCGAGTTCCTTGGAAAGACCGATGGTCAGCGTATCGATTGCACCCTTTGATCCGGCGTAATCGACATATTCGCCAGGTGATCCAAGCTTGGCTGCCATGGACGAAACATTGACGATTGATCCGCCGTTCGGAAGCATCCGCGCCGCTTCACGGGCCACCAGATACGCACCAAGCACATTGGTATCGAACACATTTTTCATGCGGTCGATATCCATATCGGCAAGGGTGCTTTTGGGGGCGACAATGCCGGCATTGTTCACGACACCGTCGATTGCGCCAAAACGTTCATAGGCGGTCCGGAAAAAATCGATGACGCTGTCTTCGTCGCGTACATCGCATTTGCGGGCAAATGCATTGCCGGTAACGCCCGCACGTTCGCACAAGGCACAGGTTTCGTCAGCACTTTGCTGATTTCCGACAAAGCTGAAAGCGACATTCCAGCCGCGACTTGCAAACAGCACTGCTGCCGCGCGACCGATCCCGCGCGAACCGCCGGTAATCAGAACCGTTTTTGCCATAACCACCCCGAAACAGTTTTGTTGTTTTGGCTACTATGGGCGGATGGTGCGTGATGGTCAAAAAGAAACGGCCCTGCTGTGGAGAAGCAGGGCCGTCTCAGAGGGAAAAGACAAAACTGACCGCAAGGATCATGAACCGTGATCCTGCGCTTCGCCATTAGGCATCCGACCATTCCGGGCGGGACTGATCCTTCAATCCTTGCCTTTGGTGTCTGCCGATCCGGTTGGGGACCGGTCTGCTTCATCGTCTGCCAGATGGGCAGGGCCAATATCAAGACCGAGCGCGGCTTTGCGACCAATGGTCAGGCGCTCAAGGCCATCATAGGCCGTCTGACGTCGACGCGATTGTACGACACTTAGGGCAGTAATAGGAAAACGGATCACCGTTCATGGTCTCCTGCAAATTGACGTCCCGACGGGCCATCTTTTTGTCACGGAGATGTAATAAGTTAATCTTTGACTAATGTGCATTGCGAAGCTTGCAACGCATTCATTCCTGTGACGCATGTTACGGCTGTCGGGGGCCGGATCACAGGGTGATTATTTTATAAAATATGCACAAATATCATTGTGGCTTGCGCCGGATCGGCAGTAACTCTTACATAGATTAACTGCCCCACATATCAAAACGAGGACGTCTATGACCATTTCCGGCGATGCCCAACTCGCGACCCTTCTGGAACGCGACAATGTCAACAAGGATGTTAGCGCTGTCATCGCCCTGATTGATGGCGTGCTTGCGGCTGCCGACGGACATAGCCGGACCGACTGGATTGATCTTGTATGTGCCGATCCCAGCGAAGAACTGGTGCACGTTCTGTTGGCGCTGCGCGATGAACGCAAAGGTCTGTTCAAAATGGCAAAGGATGATTTCAATCCGGCCGAACGGATCGCAGCTCTTCGGAAATATCTTGCGGCAAAGGGTGTGGACGGCTTTATCGTTCCGCGTGCCGACGAACATCAGGGCGAAAATGTCCCGGCCCGGGCTGAACGTCTGGCCTGGTTGACCGGTTTTACCGGGTCGGCCGGGGCTGCTGTGGTTCTGGCGAACAAGGCAGCGGTGTTTGTTGATGGCCGTTACACCATTCAGGTGCGCCAGCAGGTCAATCGCGACCTGTTTGAATATCGTCATCTGGTTGACGAGCCGGTGGTCGGCTGGCTGCATGACAATCTGAAATCCGGACAGAAACTGGCGTATGATCCGTGGCTTCATACCGTGCAGCAGGCAAATCATTTGCGCACAGCATGCGAAGGTGTCGGGGCGGAACTGGTTGCGATTGATACCAACCCGATTGATGCGCTTTGGCGTGACCAGCCGGCCATGCCGCTTGGCCCGGTGCGTCCGCATCCGTTGGAATATGCCGGAAAATCAAGTGCCGAAAAACGTCAGATGATTGCCGGGCAGCTGTCGCGCCTGTCATGTGACAGTGCCATTTTGTCCGCACCTGACAGCATCGCATGGCTTTTGAATATTCGCGGGGCCGATGTGCCGCAAACGCCGCTTGCACTTGGTTATGCGATTATCAACGGTGATGCATCGGTTGAATTGTTCATGGATGAACGCAAGCTGGCTGGTGAAACTGTCGCCTGGCTGCGTGACGAGGCAAGCCTGCGCGCGCCCGGTGAACTTGGCGATGCGTTGAAGGCTATGGGCAATCAGTCCGTCCGCCTTGACGAGGCAACAGCGGGTGACTGGTTGCGGATGCAATTGGCCGAGGCCGGGGCAACCGTTCGTGTCGGACGTGATCCGGTGGCGTTGCCCAAGGCCTGCAAGAATGACGTCGAACTCGAAGGATCGCGCAAGGCCCACAAGCGCGACGGCGAAAAGATCATTCGCTATTTCAAATGGCTTGATGAAACGGCAATTGATGGCGGGATTGATGAACGCACGGCTGCCGACAAATTACTGTCGCTGCGTAAGGAAGATCCGCTGTTTCGGGATTCAAGCTTTGAAACCATCCCGGGCAGTGGTCCGAACGGGGCGCTTTGCCATTATCGCAACACCCCCGAAAGCAACCGTAACCTGACCCCGGGCGAGATCTTTTTGATTGATTCGGGCGGTCAGTATCTGGACGGCACAACCGACATCACCCGGACCACGATTGTTGGTGAACCGACACAGGAACACCGTGACCGGTTTACCCGCGTGCTCAAGGGACATATTGCGCTGGCGCGGGCGATTTTCCCGGTCGGAACAACCGGTCAGCAGCTTGATACGCTGGCGCGCATGCCCCTTTGGGAAGCCGGTCTTGATTTTGATCATGGCACCGGGCACGGGGTTGGAAGTTACCTTGGCGTTCATGAAGGACCGCAACGGATTTCAAAGGCCCCGAACAGCATCGCACTCAAACCGGGTATGGTTCTGTCAAACGAGCCGGGCTTTTACAAGGAAGGCGAATACGGCATCCGGATTGAAAACCTGATTGCGGTTTGCGAGATTGATGCACCGATCGGGGCGGACCGTCAGATGCTTGGTTTCGAGACCCTGACATTCTCGCCGATTGAACGCAAATTGATCGATCCGGAATTGATGACTGCTGACGAGTTGCAGTGGCTTAATGATTACCATGCCCAGGTCTATGCCATGTATGCCGATGAACTGGACGAAGATCATCGGGAATGGCTGCAAAAGGCAACCGCTCCGATCAAGAAGAAAGTCATCTGATCTGGCCATTGGATGCCATGATGTGAAAAAGTTGAGCCGTCCCGTCCCGCGGGGCGGCTTTTTGTTGTTTCGGGCACTGACAAGCGCGCGGGAATGGCTTAAAGAGTATCTATTGGATCGATTCAATAGAAGGCGGAAAACCGCTTCTGATAATTGGAGGAAGACATGGCTGAAGTCGAAACACAGTGGATGGCAAACCCCAACCGCTATGACGACGAAACCTGGAACCGCTGTGGCAATAGTGGCCTTATGCTGCCGAAAATCACGCTTGGGCTTTGGCAGAATTTCGGCGGCGTGGATGTCTATGAGACCCAGCGTGCGATGATCCGCCGCGCCTTTGACCGCGGTGTGTTCCATTTTGATCTGGCCAACAACTATGGCCCGCCCCCGGGATCTGCCGAGGAAAACTTTGGCAAGGTATTGAGCCAGGATCTTGGCAAACATCGTGACGAACTGATCATTTCGACCAAGGCGGGCTATCGCATGTGGCCGGGGCCGTTTGGCGAATGGGGGTCCCGCAAATATCTGATTTCCAGTCTGGATCAGAGCCTCAAGCGGATGGGCCTTGATTACGTCGATATTTTCTATTCCCATCGTGTCGACCCCAACACGCCGCTTGCCGAAACCATGGGTGCGCTTGATCAGATCGTCCGGTCGGGCAAGGCGCTTTATGTCGGGATTTCTTCCTATTCCCCGGAAATGACCCGTCAGGCGCACGCGATCCTTAAGGATCTCGGTACGCCCTGCGTCATTCACCAGCCGTCCTATTCGATGATGAACCGCTGGGTCGAGGATGGCTTGCTTGATACGCTGTCCGAACTTGGCATGGGATGCATTGCCTTTTCGCCGCTGGCACAGGGGCTTTTGACCAACAAATACCTTAACGGTGTGCCCGAAGAATCACGCGCCGCCCTGGAAGGTTCCTTCCAGAAAGGCATGTTGTCGGAAGAAAACCTTGATCGTGTCCGTGCACTTAATGAAATCGCCAAACGCCGCGGGCAGAGCCTTGCACAGATGGCGATTGCGTGGGTATTGCGGCGTCCGGAAATCACATCGGCCCTGATTGGTGCCCGTCACGTGCAGCAGCTTGATAACAGCCTTGATGCGCTGAACAATCTTGAATTCAGCGCAGAAGAACTGGCGGAAATCGACAAATATGCAGCCGATGGCGGCCTGAACCTTTGGCAGAAGTCATCGGACAGCAAGGCACCTGTCTGATCCGGTTTGCAGATAAGCTTATGAACAAGGCCCCGAACGGTATTGCGTTCGGGGCCTTGTTGCATCAAAGGGTCATTTTTCAGCCATTGGCATGGTTCCGGCCAGATCGCGCAATGTATCGACCACGGCCTTGGCCCCGGCACTGAGCGGGCGATCATGAAGCCAGGACAGCATTACCTTGCGTGACAGTTCCGGGCTGACGATCCGCCGGGCCTTAAGCCGCCCGGTTGACAGTTCCATCACAAGCGAACTGCGCGGCAAAACCGTGTGCCCGACATTGCGATGAACCAGATCGACCAGCACACGTAATGCGTCGGCTTCGACCACCGGGGTCAGGGGACGGCCGGCACGAAAGGCGGCTTCCTGCATTTTGGCCCGCAAACCGTGTTTGTTGGTTGGCATGATCAACGGCAGTGACAGGACATCTTCATAGGCGATTTCGGTTTCCTGTTCGCCAACCTGTGACGGGTGGGAAATCAGAAACAGGTCTTCGCGCCAAAGCGGTTCGGCATGCAAACTGCGCGAAATCATGCCGTCATGCAAAATTCCGATATCAAGACGACCTGACAGCAAGCCTTCCTGAACATCACCGGTCAGGTCTTCGGCAACCGAAATATTCAGATCGGGATAGTGGGCGCGAAGGCGTTCAATCAGTGCCCCGGTAATGACAATCCCGGCACTTGGCGGGACGCCGACATGGACATGCCCGGTGACCTGGCTGCTGCGTGCTGTCAGGTCCGCTTCAAGGCGGGCCAGATCGGCCAGAATGACGCGTGCACGTTCGGCAAGCATTTGCCCCGCTTCGGTCAGCTTTACACCGCGGCCGGTTCGTTCAAGCAGCTTGGTTTCAAGCGTTTCTTCAAGCAGGTTAAGCTGGC
Organism: Thalassospira sp. MCCC 1A02491; assembly: GCF_001613785.1. NCBI lineage: Bacteria > Pseudomonadati > Pseudomonadota > Alphaproteobacteria > Rhodospirillales > Thalassospiraceae > Thalassospira > Thalassospira sp. MCCC 1A02491. Next base: position 103,838 of record NZ_LPVX01000031.1, read on the forward strand.
GGCTTAACGCCGGTTGGGAAAGGTTCAACCGTTCGGCTGCGCGTGACAGGCTTCCCAATTCGGCAATATGCACGAAACTTCGCAGCTGTTTGATATCCATGGATGACGGTTCCAAGCCGGATTTGTTGATGCGATCCCCTAAGATATAGCCAAAGCTGATATCTGATAGCAATTAATTCGAATTGAATAATGGCACCTTGCGGGTAACACTGAGCCCGAGAGAGGATCGGAGACCACCATGACATCACAGCCCCACGCGGATGCAGATGCCCCGACGGCATCTGCCCAGTCATCAACTTTCAGCACACAGAAAAGCGCAAATGCGGAAAAGCCGGTTGGCTCCGCTTTGACGATTGTGTTGCTCGCGACCGTCGCGCTTGCGATGAAGGGGCTGCTTGCCAAATTTGTGTATGCCACCGGCATGACTGTTGATGGTTTGTTGCTGTTGCGGTTTCTGATTGCGATGCCGTTCTTTTGGCTTGGCGTTATGCTGTTTGGCAAACAGCGCCCCGGTGATCGCAAGATGCAACCGGTCGATCTGGCATGGGGGGCGTTGTATGGCGGATTGTTCTTTTTGGCATCGCTGTTTGATTTTACTGCCGTATCCCTGATCGATGTGACCGTCTCGCGGATCGTGCTGTTTACTTTTCCTGCGGTGGTGATGATCCTGGAAGCTCTGCACAAACGGCGTTTCCCGCCATTCCGTCAGGTGGTGTGTTTTGTTGTGACCTATATCGGTCTGATGCTGGTATTGGCACCGGGCGGTTTTGACATGGTGGCAGGCGGTTTGTGGTATGGCGCGGCCTGGGCGTTCGGATCGGCATTGACCTATGCCTGTTATCTGTATTTCGGGCAGCGCATGATCAAAACCATCGGGTCGATGCATTTCGCGGCCCTGATCAACACAATGGCTGGGCTGTCGATGGTTCTTTACGAACTGGTGGTCCAGAAGCCTTTGAACCTTAATCCGGCCGGAATTGCATGGACGGCGGGCATTTCGATCTTTTGCACCGTGATCCCGTTTTTCCTTTTGTATGAGGGGATCCGGCGAATTGGTGCGACCCAGGCATCCCTGATTTCCCTGTCAGGGCCGGCAATGACATTTTTTGCTGCCTGGCTGTTCCTGGGCGAAATTCTTACGGTTCCGCAAATGATCGGTTTTGCTGTTGTAACCTTGGGGGTGGCATCATTGAAAAACAGCTTCAGCCTTGCGGGGCTGGGGCGGCTATTAGCACGGCCATTTGCCCCCAATACAAAACCGTAAACAGCCGGAGATCTTGCAGGTTTGCCGCCTTACCAGCGGCGGACTTCGATTTCATGTTCAGGAAGGCGTTCACCGCGTCGCCATTTCAACGGATCAATGAATTGCCCGGCCCATATGCCGGTTCTGCTTTGTTTGGCGCGGGCTTCGATCGCGCCATATTCGGGCATCTGATCGGGGCGTGCGACCGCCATGCCCCGGGCAATCAGACTTTGTCCGATATCCATGCCATTGGCATTGCGACAAATGGCCAGATTGCGGTGATAGCGGTTCTTGCCCTGAACCCGGCAGGTGATCGGGGTGGCGACCAGAAGATTGGTGGTGACTTGCCATGCCTCAGCACCGCAGGCGGTGCTTTGACCATTCACCAGGCATTTCTGGAACCGGTTCATGGCATCCGCGCCCCACAGGTCCACACGCCGAAATCCGAATTCCAATGTGTCGGCATCAATGGCCCGGGCCGTTCCCGACAATGTTTCAAAATCAGGGTCGGCTTTGGCCATAGGTGGTGCGCCTGCAAGCAGCAGCACAGTACATAAAATCAGAAACCGGCGGGGATCAGGAACGGCCATCAAGGGACCTCAATACAGGTCGCTGTAACGGATTTCATCAAGCTGGGCGAAAACGACCTTCCATTTTTCGTCCTGTTTCAGCAGGGCAAAGGCATAATCACAGTCAAAGATCAGGTTGTTTTCCGAATTGCCAAACCGGAAGGACACGATCGCACGTGCCCCGCCGGGAAGTGCGGAATGCTGTTCGACCACCATGGATTTTGCCATGGCCAGATCTGCATTTTTCAACTCGTCAAAGAATGACTGATGATATTTGTGCAGATCCTCGGCCTTGGAAATCGCATGAACACCGGACAGGTCATTGATCAGACAGGGAAAGTGATAAAATTCGTCAAGCGCGCCTTCATCGAGCTTAAGATGTGCATCTACGTAGCGGCGAAAAAAACTTCCGAGATCTTCCATCTGCACCCATTCCTTCGGTCATGGACCGCCATTATTGCGTGGCAATCAGATCAAGCCATCCTTGCTCATCAAGAACAGTCACACCCAATTCTTCTGCTTTCTTTAATTTGGAACCTGCACCGGGTCCTGCAACAAGATAATCTGTTTTTGCCGAAACCGAACCCGCTACTTTAGCACCAAGACTTTCGGCTTTGACCTTTGCCTCGTTGCGCGAAAACAGTTCAAGTTTACCGGTAAACACAACGGTCTTGCCGCTAACCGGGCTGTCGGAAACGGTGGGCGCTTCGACATCGGTGATGGTCAGCAACGATTGCAGGTCATCGAGTACCGCCAGATTGTGTTCTTCGGCCATGAACTCGATCAGGTCCTTGGCAACGCCGGGGCCGATCTGATCGATATTGATCAGTTCGCGCAATGCGTCACTATCGGCCTGATTGGCGGCAATCATGGCGTTGCGCCATTCGCCCAGTGACCCGTAGTGTCGGGCAAGCAGTTTGGCGGTTGCCTGACCGATCTGACGAATGCCAAGCGCATAGATGAACCGGTCAAGCCCGATGGTTCTGCGTTCATTGATCCCGTCAAACAGCTTGGTTGCGGATTTATCGCCCCAGCCTTCAAGCTTTCTGATCGCATCGCCATGATCCGTTTCAAGGCGGAAAATATCACCCGGTGATTTGACCCAGCCCAGTTCAAAGAATGTCTCGATATTTTTGGCCCCCATGCCGTCGATATCAAACGCATTGCGCGATACGAAATGTTTAAGCCGTTCAACCGCCTGTGCGGGGCAAATCAGACCACCGGTGCAGCGGGTGACAGCTTCGCCTTCTTCGCGCATGGCATGGCTGTGACATTTCGGGCATTCATCGGGGAACTGATATTCCTCGGTTCCCTCGGGGCGTTCATCAAGGATGACTTCAACCACCTGTGGGATCACGTCACCGGCACGCTGAATGACCACCATGTCACCGACCCGCACACCCAGACGTTCGATCTCGTCACGGTTATGCAGGGTGGCGTTTGACACAACAACACCGCCGACCGTGACCGGTTCAAGACGGGCAACCGGGGTAAGTGCGCCGGTGCGGCCAACCTGGATATCGATGGCATTAAGGCGGGTGCGGGCCTGCTCGGCCGGGAATTTATGGGCAATGGCCCAGCGCGGCGAACGGCTGACAAAGCCAAGCCGCAGCTGAAGTTCAAAATCATTGACCTTATAGACGATGCCATCAATGTCGTAATCAAGGTCCGGACGCTGTTTTGCCAGTTCGTTGTAAAACGCCATGATATCATCGGCATCGTTCAGTCGGCGTGTCAGCGGGTTGATGACAAAGCCCCAGCCAGCGACCTTTTGCAAAAAGTCCCACTGTGTCTGGGCCAGACTTTCGGACAGTTCGCCAAAGCTGTAGGCAAAGAAACGAAGCGGGCGTTTCGCGCTGATGGAAGGATCAAGCTGGCGCAAGGAACCCGCAGCAGCGTTGCGCGGATTGGCAAATGTTTTGCCGCCGGTTTCTGCCTGTGTCTCGTTCAGCTTTTGAAAGGCGGATCGCGCCATATAGACCTCGCCGCGGATTTCGACCACATCGGGCGCATCGTCGGGCAGGGTTTTGGGGATGTCGTCAATATGGGCGACATTGGCGGTGACATCTTCGCCTTCGGCCCCGTCACCGCGGGTTGCCGCCGTAACAAGCGTCCGGCCTTCATAGCGTAGCGAAAGCGAAAGCCCGTCAATCTTGGGCTCGCCCACGACTTCAACCGGGCTGTGCGCAGTCAGGTTCAGGAAACGGCGGATACGGGCAAGAAAATCGACAATGTCATCGCGTGAAAACGCATTGCCAAGCGACAGCATCGGACGGGCGTGCTTGACCTTGGCAAAGCCTTCGGCCGGGGCCGCACCGACTTCCTGCGTCGGGCTGTTTTTCTTAAGCGTCGGGTAATGGGATTCCAGTTCGATCAGGCGATTGAACAATGCGTCATATTCGGCATCGGGAACGAGCGGTTCGTCATTGACGTAATAGGCTTCGTTATAGGACCGAATGCGATCGGAAATTTCCGCATGCTGTTTGCGTGCCTCGGTGCTGGTGGCGGGCATTTCCGGAAGGCTTGTGTTGTTTGACGCATGTTCGGCGTTCATATTCTTTTTGTTCCGTATTCGAAGTGGTTTCGGCGTGAATTGCCGGATCTTAATTAGGTTGTTCAAGCAGGCTGTCAGCCGCTGCGCGGGCCTCGGCGGTGACGGAATGCCCGGCCAGCATGCGGGCAATTTCCTCGCGGCGTGCACCATCAACCAGGGCATCGACACGGGTCACCATGGTGCCGTCTGTTTCGCGCTTGGCAATATAGAAATGGGTGCGTCCGCGTGCGGCGACCTGCGGGCTGTGGGTAATCACCAATATCTGGCGTTCCTTTGCCAACAGATGCAATCGCTGTCCGATGGCAGCAGCAGTGGCACCGCCAACACCGCTGTCGACTTCGTCAAAGACAAGGCTGGGGACGGCTGATACGCGTGCCAGAACGACCTTGAGCGCAAGCAGGAACCGGGACAGCTCGCCGCCTGAGGCGATCTTGTTCAGCGCGCCCGGCGGGCTTCCCGGGTTGGTGGCGACGGTGAATTGCACCCGGTCGATGCCATCAATGCCCCATTCATTTTCGTCAACCAGTTCGATATCGGTAACGAAGCGGGCCTTTTCCATGCGAAGCGGCGGCAATTCGGCATTGATCGCGCCGTCTAGCTTCGCAGCGGCTTCCTTGCGTGCAGCATGCAGCTTTTGTCCGGCTTCGATATAGGCACTGCGATGTTCGCCAACCGCAGCGGTCAGACGCGATAGTTCCTTTTCCCCGAATTCAAGCTGATCAATCTGGGACCGGAAATCTTTCATCAAGGCATTCAGGCCATCGACGGGCACGTTGTATTTGCGTGCCGCCGCCCGAAGGGCAAAAAGCCGCTCCTCGACATTTTCCTGATGGCCGGTATCAACATTCAGATCGGCAAGGGTGGCAGAAATGGCGCGATTGGCTTCTTCAAGTTCGATGGCAGCACGGTCCAGCGCCTCGATGATCGGTTCAAATCGGCCATCGGCCTTTTCAAGTTCACGTTCAAGGCAACGCTGGGCGCTGCGTAGCGCGCTTTCGGCACCCTTGCCGCGCGAAAGCTCGGTGCCGGCATCATTGAGGGCGGCAACCAGCTTTTCACCATGCATCAGGAACTGGCGTTCCTCGGCAAGGCGTTCTTCTTCGCCTTCTTCGGGGCCCAGTTTTTCAAGTTCATCGACTGCGTGGCGAAGCCATTCTTCTTCTTCGCGCGCCTTGTCGATGCGTGCGCGTGCGGCGTTGAGTTCTTTTTGCGTTTCCCGCCAGGCACGCCAGTGGTCGCGCACCGTCATGGCAAGCGCCCCAAGATTGCCATGGGCATCAAGAGTGGCGCGGTGGGTTGTCGGGTCAAGCAGGCCGTGCTGATCAAATTGCCCCTGAATTTCGACGCAATAATTGCCAACATCGCGCAAAAGCCCGACCGAAACCGACTGGTCATTGACATAGGCCCGCGACCGTCCGTCCGCGGTTACCACGCGGCGTACCACCAGTTCTTCGCTTTCAAGATCGATATCCTGATCGGCAAGCAGCCTAAAGACCGGGTGTCCCTGTGGCAGGGTGAAGGTGGCGGTGACGCTGCATTTGTCGCAGCCATGGCGGACAAGTCCGCTATCGGCGCGTGCGCCCAAAGCAAGCCCCAGAGAATCCAGCAAGATGGATTTACCGGCCCCGGTTTCACCTGTCAGGACGCTAAGTCCGTCATGGAAATCCAGATCCAGCTTGTCGATAAGGACTACGTTCCGAATGCTGAGGCGTCGAAGCATTTCTGGGTACTGATGTTGTTAACGGGGCAGCAGACAGTTTGGTCAAACAGCTTTGCGACTTGCAGAGTGCCCAATACCGACCCGGCTTGCAAGTATTGCAACATCTGGCACGTGATCAAAAACCGTGATCTTGTGCGGTCGGAGCAGAAGCGATTTGCAACAGGACCTTATTATCATTTGTTCCTGTTGTGTTCTATGGTTGTTTTGCCCCGGATGTCAAGAAGACCTGATGGTGATCAGGTCTTTTGCGCGAGTGGCCTAGAAAAGGTCGGTGATCGACTTGGTTGCGGAATCCCACCAGCTTTCTTCGGTGCGTTCGGCACCGGCATCCCCGACCAGAAGGCTGTAGGATTCGCTGTAATATTCGCTGCCCGGGAAGTTGTGGCCAAGGACGGCTGCGGTGCGCTTTGCCTCACCCTCAAGACCCAGTGCCAAATAGCATTCGGTCAGGCGTGCAAGTGCCTCGGGAACGTGGGTTGTGGTCTGATATTTGTCGATAACCGATTTGAACCGGTTGATCGCAGCCAGATATTCCTGACGGTCCTGATAATAGCGCCCGACGCTCATTTCCTTGCCGGCAAGGTGATCGACCGTAAGGTCCTTTTTCAGCTTGGCGTCGCGGGAATATTTGCTGTCGGGGAAACGGCGGATAACGTCATCAAGCGCCTCCATGGCGTGCTGGGTCATCTGCTGGTCACGGCCGACATCGGAAATCTGTTCATAGTAGGACAATGCCTTGAGGTAATAGGCATAGGGCACATCCGGGTTAGCCGGATGAAGCGAGATGAAGCGATCAAGTGCGTTGATGGCATCATCATATTTGTTGTCCTGATAATAGGAATAGGCCGACATCAGGGTCGCCTTGGTCGCCCAGACCGAATAGGGGTGCTGGCGTTCGACTTCGTCAAATGCCTGGGCGGCCTTTTGATATTCCTTGGCGTCCAGAAGATCCTGTGCACCATTATACAGTTCGGAAACCGGACGTTCGACATATTCCGGTGCCTCATTGCTTGAGCAGGCAGCAAGCAGAATGGCCATGCCACATGTTGCAATGATGTGTTTGGCGCGAACGGTACTAAGCACTGTGACCTATCCTTGAATTTTGTGACGCACTCACGGGAAAATCCGCCGGACTATATCATGTGAAGGGCGTGGTTGGGCAAGTAGTTGTGTCGCCAATCGGTGACTTTTATGCCCGATCTTGAGCCTGTGCTTTGATCTGCGCGGGAAAAACGCGGTCAGACAATAAAAAAGGCGACCCGACGGGCCGCCAATTTCGAATGTTTTGTGCCGGATTCCAAAACCCGTTATCGGCTTACGCAGTCGCCAGAACCGGTGCAGATGCACCATGCAGTGCTGATTTCGGCATCGGGACAACCTGATAGGCGCTTTCATCGGCCAGCAATGCCTGAAGCAGCAGGTTATTTACGTGGTGACCGGATTTATAGGCGGTTACCTTGCCCTGAAGCTGCAAGCCGGCCGTATAAAGATCGCCCAGCGCATCAAGGATCTTGTGGCGAACGAATTCGTCTTCGTAGCGCAGACCTTCTTCATTCATGACTTCGTCGCCCGACAGCACAACCGCATTGTCAAGCGAACCGCCACGGGCCAGACCGGCCGAACGCATGGCTTCGACTTCGTGAAGGAAGCCGAACGTGCGGGCACGTGCGATGTCGGCCACAAAAACACCGTCATCGAATTTGACATTCATGCGCTGGTTGGCAATGGCCTTGCTGGCGAAATCAATTTCGAAATCGATTTCAAAGCCGTGGGCCGGCTCAACACGTGCGGTGCAGCCGTTATATTCGACTTCAACTGCTTTGAGCACTTCGATGACCTGACGCGGGGCATTTTGTTCTTCGATGCCGACACAATCGATCAGGAAGTTGAACGGTGCGGAACTGCCATCCATAACCGGAACTTCGTCGGCATCGATATCGATCAGAACGTTATCAATGCGCGATCCGGCCAGGGCAGCCATCAGATGTTCGATGGTGCCGATCTTGATGCCACGGGATGCGTCGCCCAGGCAAGTGCACAGGCGGGTGTCGATCACGCCATCGTAACGTGCCGGGAACAACGGCTGGTCATCCAGATCCGTGCGGCGAAATACGATGCCATGATTAACCGGGGCAGGGTGCAGTGTGATGCGGATCTTGTGACCGGAATGCAGACCGACGCCCGCACAGCCGATGGACGCTTTAAGCGTGCGTTGACGCACGTAATCGTCACCAGAGACGCCTGTCTGCGCGATGGCAGCACTAAGGTCGGCGATGTTGTTCACAGGAACCCCCAAATCAGGTCAGTCAGGTTGCAATCAATCTTGGTCGAAGTCATTGGCAGGGCCGTAACCCTTACTTCGTTAGCTTCAGACACTACAGAGGTTGTGAAAATCACTCAAATCACTCTTTGTTACGCTTTGTAAATCATCGAAAATGGCGAAAATTACAAATAAAACAATGACTTGAATTTATATTTCTCTGTTCTAAAGAAACGATGTGAAACATTTCATTTCACAGGTGCCGGTCTTGGGCGTCAGATAAAATGGTCTGCCTATAAAAAAAGGGAAGGCCGAAGCCTTCCCTTTCATCGCGCGGAGTTTTGCCGTCAGTTCGCCTGACGACGAAGGAAGGCCGGAATTTCAAGAAGGTCATCAGACGCGCCTTGCGCCTTGCCCCGGGAAGCGGGCTCCTTCTTCATGACAGAAGCACTGTCTTCGCCAAGAGACATTTCAGTCTGACGCGGTGCCGGTGCCTGCGGTTGCGAGACTTTCGGCTCTGCGTGCTGATGCGGTTCCTTGACGGTTTTGTTCTTGCCAAACAGGCTGCTCAGAACCGAACGCGGAGAGGTTGCGTTCTGCGCATCGGCAGCTTCGAAGACGTCCGGGCTGTGATTGACCTGATCGGCTTCGCTTGGCGAAACGGCGCGCGGCGGGATAAAGGCCATGTCGCCGTTGCTGTTGGTTTTTTCCATCGGCTTGTTGGCGCGCAGAACCGGTTTCGGCTTCAGAACCGTCTGGCCCATTTCAATGGAACCGGTTTCCTGTGCTTCGGCCTGATGGCTCAGTTCCGGCTGCTGTGCGCTACCGGTCGCGGCAAAGCGTTCGGCCGGAATGTGATCGATGGATGCGCCACCGGCATAATCGCCACCGCCCGACTGGGGGGGTTCAGCAACGCTGGCTGCTGCGTTGGCAGCGCCATGCTGACCAAAGGACGGCATGGACGGCTTTTCAGCCGGCTGTGCTGCTTTGGGCTGTGCAACGGAGACGGTGGTCGGCTGCGGACGGCGTACTTCTTCGGCGTCGATGCCTGTGGCAACAACGGAAACACGCAGTGCACCTTCGATGGTCGGATCAAAGGTCGAACCAAAGATGATGTTGGCTTCCGAAGCAACTTCTTCGCGAATACGGTTTGCAGCTTCGTCAACTTCATACAGGGCCATATCCATGCCGCCGGTGATGTTGATCAGGACCGCACGTGCGCCCTTCATCGATGCATCTTCCAGAAGCGGGTTGGCAATGGCGGCTTCGGCTGCTTCAAGCGCACGTTTTTCGCCGGATGCTTCGCCGGTGCCCATCATCGCCTTGCCCATTTCGCTCATCACGGTGCGAATGTCGGCAAAGTCAAGGTTCACAAGACCCGGAACCATCATAAGGTCGGTAATCGAACGGACACCGTTGCGCAGAACATCGTCAGCCATCTGGAAGGCATCTGCGAAAGTGGTTTTTTCGTTTGCAACCCGGAACAGGTTCTGGTTCGGGATGATGATCAGGGTGTCGACATATTGCTGAAGCTGTTCGATGCCCTGTTCGGCAGTACGCATACGGCGCGTACCTTCGAAATGGAACGGTTTGGTAACGACACCAACGGTCAGAATGCCGGCTTCCTTGGCGGCACGTGCAATGACCGGGGCTGCACCGGTACCCGTACCACCGCCCATACCGGCGGTGATGAATACCATGTGGCTGCCTTCAAGCTGGGCCTGAATGTCTTCGATGGATTCTTCGGCGGCGGCACTACCGGCATCCGGTCGTGCGCCTGCACCAAGACCCTGGGTAATCTTGCGGCCAAGCTGCATCTTGCGCGTGGCTTTGCTTTGGGTCAGGGCCTGTGAGTCTGTGTTGGCAACGACAAAATCGCATCCTTCGAGTTCGGACGCGATCATGTTGTTAACGGCGTTGCCGCCCGCACCGCCGACACCGATAACGGTGATCTTCGGCTTTAGATTTTCTTCCGTTTCAGGGACGGAAAAATTGATTGTACTCATTGTTTGCTCTTCCTCTCCGCGCTTTAGAGCTGAGGGTCAGGACCTATTAATTTGGTTCGAATGGTCATTCGGATTAATGCGGAGACGCGGATCAAAACCGAAGGAAGATGAATATCTTTCAAGGTTTTGAGACAAAGTAGCCCGCGAAAATCCGATTGACCCGAAGGGCAGTGTTTATATTTACGAACTCCGGCGTCAAATCCCTTGCCCGGGGTGCCAACCCGCTCTGCGGGCTTTTCCTTGGATTTCGCAAATATAAACACTGCCATTCCAATCAAATTAATAGGTCCTGACCCTTAAGATCACACAAGCCTTCCCTTTGCTTATGCGTACCCGAAATGCATCGGGCACAAAGACCTCCGAGTCCGTTTTAGCGGGCAAAGAGTTATTGGCTTGTTAATGCGCGCGAAAGTTTTCGAAAAAATGCAGAAAAAAATGCACTTGTTTTTCGATTGCGCAGATTTCTGCGCCAGTCAGGGGTCTGCGCCAGTCAGGGGAAAGGGCCGCAGGAAACTAGAAGTTTTCCTTGAACCAGGCCCCGAGACGCCCCCAGCGACCGCCCGATTGATGGATCGATGCCATTGCTTCGCTAAGGGGGTCATTGCCTTGTTCAACCGCCCGCAGCAACAAGCCTGCGCAGGCCGAAAATGCCGGGCCGGCGGTTGCTTCTGCAAGGCCGGTCACCCCGTGCGGATGGGCAACGGATGCCGGACGTTCAAACATCTGGTTGGCGAGATCGGCAATGGCATTCAGCTGACTTGCGCCGCCGGTCAGGACAATGCTGCGTCCGCCGATTTGGGTCAGGCCGTGTTCTTCAAGCTGATCACGGATCAGCTCAAAGGTTTCTTCAAGGCGCGGCTTGATGATGTTGATCAGCATCGAGCGCGGCACATGGTTGAAGTTGTTTTCGTCTTCGTCACCAATGATCGGGACCGCAAGGATTTCCTGATCATCTGACGGTGATGTCAGCGCACTGCCATGCAGGGTCTTCATCCGTTCCGCGTGATTAAGCGACGTATTAAGGCCATAGGCAATATCGCGGGTGACATGCGCGCCACCAACCGGGATCGAGGCGGTATAGATCACCTGGCCACCATTGAATACGGCAACGCTTGTTGTGCCGGCACCCATGTCGATCACGGTTGCGCCAAGGTCACGCTGATCAGGGGTCAGTGCCGAAAGACCGGACGCCAGCGGTGTGACGACGGTTTCCTCGATCGCCAGATGGCAGCGTCCCAGAAGCGTATCAAGGTTGCGCAATGGCGCGGTCTGGGTGCGCACGAAATGCAGATCAAGACCAAGCGTCGATCCATACATGCCGCGCGGATCGTTCATCGTGCTGGCCCCGTCAAGCCGGAAGCCGAGCGGAACGGTGTGGATCAGTTCGTCACCGGCCTGACGCAGAAGGGCTTCTTTCTGGTCATTCAGTTTGCGGATCTCAAGATTGCCGATCGGGCGCGACCCCAATGGCAGTTCAACCGTGTGGGTTTCTGATTCCGGGCGACCACCCGACAGGTTCACAATGACCGATTCAATGGTCTGACCCGCCATTTTTTCAGCCGCATTGACCGCGGCCAGAACGACTTCCTGTGCAGCATCAAGATTGGCGATCGAACCGCTTTGAAGACCCTTGGACATGTTGTGTCCGATACCGATGATTTTCGGCGGATGGTCCTTTTCGCGTCGCGCAATGAAACAGCAGACCTTGGACGTTCCAATGTCCAAGGCCGCAATCAATCCTGATCTTGTCTTGCTGCGTGCCAATTTAATGCTCTGAATTATTCTAAAGTTATTGGAGGGAGGCGAACCTGCCCCAGGGTCATGACCCAAGTTATTAAGCCCGTTTTCCATCAAAAGCGGTTGCAATTTGGTTAAGGCAGCACCGAGTCTTCTGCATGTCACCATGCTTTTCACGGAAATGTCCGATTTTGCGATGCGATAGTGCCTCTATCTCAATCACGGGTTTCTCGGGCGGTTGATGTCATGCTGTACTGCAACGTTACAGGTGTAGCTTGACACTCAACTGTAACGTTGCAGTAATCAAGCGCCGAAACAATAACCGTACAGGGAGGAAGCAAAATGTTTCTTGGCAAGATGACGCGTGCCGGGCTTGGCATGATTGCGGCACTGGGGCTTTCCACCAGCATCGCATCCGCACAGGAAAGCGTGGAGGTTCTGCACTGGTGGACCGCCGGTGGCGAGGCAAAGGCGCTTCAGGTTCTGAAAAAGGATCTCGAAGGTCAGGGTGTTTCATGGAATGACATGCCGGTTGCAGGCGGTGGCGGGGAACAGGCAATGACTGTTTTGCGCGCGCGCGTGACATCGGGCAATGCACCGACAGCCGTTCAGATGCTGGGCTTTGATATCAAGGACTGGGCGGGCGAAGGTGTTCTGGCCAATCTTGATGAACTTGCCAGCAAGGAAGGCTGGGATGCGGTTGTTCCCGATGCGCTTAAGGGCTTTTCAAAATATGATGGTCACTGGATTGCTGCCCCGGTCAACGTGCATTCGACCAACTGGGTTTGGGCCAACAAGGCGATCTTTGACGAGCTTGGCCTGAAACAGCCGGGCAACTGGGATGAGCTGATTGCGGCCCTCGACAAGATCAAGGCTGCTGGCTACACCGCCGTTGCCCATGGTGGTCAGGCCTGGCAGGACGCGACCATCTTTGATGCGGTCGTCATGGCAACAGGCGGACCTGATTTCTATCAGGCATCGATGATCGACACCGATCCCGACGCACTTGGTTCCGACACCATGAAAACCGTGTTTGAACGCATGGCGAAGCTGCGCAGCTATGTGGATGACAATTTCTCGGGCCGTGACTGGAACCTTGCGACCGCGATGGTGATCAACAAGGAAGCCGGTGTTCAGTTCATGGGTGACTGGGCCAAGGGTGAATTCCTGAATGCGGGCAAGGTGCCCGATCAGGACTTTATGTGCTTCCGCTTCCCGGGAACGCAGGATGCCGTGACCTTCAACTCTGACCAGTTTGTCATGTTCAAGGTCGGTGAAGACCGTCAGGACGCCCAGATGAAACTGGCATCAGCAGTGATGTCGCCAACCTTCCAGTCGGCGTTCAACGTGGTCAAAGGATCGGTTCCGGCCCGTACCGACGTTCCCAATGATGCCTTTGATGCCTGTGGCAAAAAAGGCATGGCAGAACTGGCAGCAGCCAACAAAAAAGGAACGCTGTTCGGGTCCATGGCCCATGGTCACTCGGTCCCGGCCGGTGTCAAAAATGCCATGTATGACGTGATCACAGCCCACTTCAATGGCGAATACGATGCCGAGACCGCGGTCGAGGAACTCGTCAACGCCGTTGAGTCTGCACAGTAAGAATAAAAATGATCCTCGGCGGTCGGGTTTCCGACCGCCGAACCGAATTGCGGAAGTGCGGAGCATCATCAATGCAACACTCACTGCCCGGCAAGGCAGAAGCCACCCTGCGGGAAATCCTTCCGCGGCTGGTGCTGAGCCCCAGTCTGTTTTTAATCCTGTTATTTGTTTACGGTTTCATCCTTTATACCGGTTATCTGTCGCTGACCGACAGCCGGATGTTGCCATCCTATGATCTGCAAGGGCTTGATAACTACGCCCGCTTGTGGGGGCAACGTAACTGGATCACGGCCCTTCAGAATCTTGCGATTTTTGGCATTCTTTACATTCTGATTTGCTCTTTGCTGGGGCTTGTTCTTGCGATCTTTCTGGATCAGAAAATCCGGGGCGAGGGCATTTTGCGCCCGATCTATCTCTATCCGATGGCGCTGTCCTTTATTGTGACCGGGACAGCATGGAAATGGTTTCTTGATCCGGGACTTGGTCTTGAAAACACCATGCATCTGTGGGGATGGGAAAGCTTCACCTTTGACTGGATCAAGGATCGCAATATGGCGATCTATACCGTGGTGATTGCCGCGGTCTGGCAGTCATCGGGCTTTGTCATGGCGATGTTTCTTGCCGGATTGCGCGGGATCGACAGCGAAATCCTCAAGGCCGCGCAAATGGACGGTGCCGGTCGCTGGAGCCTGTATACCAGGATCATGATCCCGCAATTGCGTCCGGTGTTTTTGTCGGCTTTCGTGGTGTTGGCCCATCTGGCGATCAAGGCCTATGACCTTGTCATCGCGCTGACCAATGGCGGGCCGGGACGGGCGACCGAACTTCCGGCAACCTTTATGTATTCCTATACCTTTACCCGCAACCAGATGGGGGTTGGTGCATCATCTGCGGTCATCATGCTGGCAATGATCGCATCCATTATTGTGCCCTATCTGTATGCAGAACTCAGGGAGCGTCGGTAATGGCACATTCTTCGCAACCTGCATTTTCATCGGCTCGTTTGCTGCGCGCATGCCTTTATGCGGTCCTGATCCTGTTTGCGGTTTATTATCTTTTGCCGCTGTTTGTGATGCTGGTGAATTCCGTCAAGACGCTTGATGAAATTCGCGGCGGCAACATGATGGCATTCCCCGAGAACTTCACGTTCGAACCGTGGCTGACAGCCTGGTCCAGTGCACAGATCGGGGTCGAGCCAACCGGGCTTAGCCCATATTTCATCAACAGCATTTTGATGGTCGTGCCGGCGGTAACGATTTCGACCTTCCTTGGGGCGTTGAACGGGTATGTCCTGACCAAATGGCGGTTTCCCGGTGACAAGATTGTTTTCGGGCTGATGCTGTTTGCCTGCTTTATTCCGTTCCAGATCGTTCTGATCCCGATGGCGCGTGTGTTGGGCACCATCGGACTGGCCGGGACAACAAGTGGTTTGGTTCTGGTGCATGTGGTTTACGGGCTTGGATTTACCACGCTGTTTTTCCGCAACTATTATGCGGCTTTCCCGGACGAACTGATCAAGGCTGCCAAAATGGATGGTGCCGGGTTCTGGCGGACCTTTACCCGCATTCTGTTGCCAAGTTCTGGGCCGATCATCGTCGTGACCGTGATCTGGCAGTTCACCAATATCTGGAATGACTTCCTGTTTGGTGCGTCCTTTGCCGACTTTGATTCCATGCCGATGACCGTTGCGCTGAACAACCTTGTGTCATCATCGACCGGGGTCAAGGAATACAACGTTCACTTTGCCGGTGCGGTGCTTGCCGCCTTGCCAACCCTGATCGTCTATGTCGTTTCGGGCCGCTATTTCGTGCGCGGACTGATGGCAGGCGCGGTCAAGGGATAGGCCAAAAACAGAAAATTCAGGGGAATATCCATGTCATTTCTTCAGATCGACAAGGTGTGCAAAAGCTTCGGCCCGATAAATGTCCTGCGCGACATTTCAATCGATGTCGAGGAAGGCGGATTTCTGGTGCTGGTGGGCCCGTCGGGCTGTGGCAAGTCGACCTTGCTTAATACCATCGCGGGACTGGAAAAGCTGACCACCGGGGAAATCCGCATCGAAGGCAATGTGATTGATGATCTGGCACCCGCAGATCGTAACATCGCCATGGTGTTTCAAAGCTATGCGCTTTATCCGAATATGAATGTCGGACAGAACATCTCCTTTGGGCTTGAAATGCGCGGTATGCCCAAGGACGAACGCGACGCCAAGGTCGCTGAAGTCGCCAAGACGCTTCAGATCGAACATCTTTTGGATCGCAAACCCGCTCAGCTTTCCGGCGGGCAGCGCCAGCGCGTTGCCATGGGGCGCGCCTTGGTCCGTAATCCGAAACTGTTCCTGTTTGACGAGCCGTTATCAAACCTTGATGCCAAATTGCGCGTGGATATGCGGACCGAGATCAAGCGTATGCATCAGACTTTTGGCAGCACCATTGTCTATGTGACCCATGATCAGATCGAGGCCATGACACTGGGCACGCGTATCGCGGTTCTTAAAGACGGTATTGTTCAGCAATATGGAACACCTGCGGAAATCTATAATGATCCCAGCAACATGTTCGTTGCCGATTTCATGGGTAGTCCGGCCATGAACCTGATCCCGGCGACCGTGCGGGGCCATGCAATCGAGATGAGCCGTGCGGGGGATGATCCGCTTGTTCTGTCGTTCGACGCCCTGCCGGTTACGGTCAGTGCGCGCAACGGACAGGATGTGATTGTCGGCATCCGGCCCGAAGCCATAACCGATGCGGCCGGGCGCGGTGGCGAAAAATCCATTCAGGCAACCTGCCGTATCGACGTTGTCGAACCTGCGGGTGCGGATATCTATGCCATCACGACACTGGGCGGGAAAGAGGTCGTTACCCGCCTGCATCAGGACTGGTCCGGATCGGCCAATCAAGCAGCCGATTTGCTTTTCAATCTTGAAAAGATTGTGTTTTTTGATCCACAAAGCGGTGAACGGTTGCGTTAATTACGCGTTCAGCCCGGAGGTTGGGAAAACTGTCTGATCCATATCTGACCGGAAAGGGGGTAACATCCCCCCGGTCACGCCCCACACTTAAAACCATTGCCGAGATGACCGGGCTTGGGGTCACGACGGTATCGCGTGCGTTAAAGGATGCGCCCGATATCGGTGCAAAAACCAAGGAACGTGTCCGCAAGGTCGCCGACGCTGTTGGCTATCACCCTGATCGCGCCGGTGTAAGGCTGCGCACCGGCAAGACAAATGTCATCAGCCTGATCCTTGATCAGACCGACAAGGTGCCGGAATTCGCCCGGCGCATGATTGTCGGCATTTCAGAAGCCATTCGCGGCACGCCATATCATCTTGTGGTGACGCCGCAATCGCGTCTCGATGATCCGATGGATCCGGTGCGCTATATCCTTGAAACCCGGGCCGCGGATGGGGTGATCCTGACCCATATCCGGCCTGATGACGAACGGGTTCATGCCCTTAGACAAAGTGGGTTGCCCTTTGTCACCCATGGACGGTGCCAGACGATCCAGGATCATGCCTATCACGATTTTGATAACCGCGCCTTTTGCCGGATGGCGGCAGAACGCATGATCAAACGCGGGCGCAACCGTCTGGCGCTTTTGGCACCGCCGTCGGAATTTTCATATTATCAGGAAACATTGGCGGGCCTTGCGGAAATCGCCGAACCGGCCAACATCCCGTTCAGGGTCCTGCCCGGTGTCGATCTTGACAGCAGCATCGAAGTCCTGCGCCAGGCGGGCATGGCGCTTCGTCATCAGGAATATGTCCCGGACGGGATCATTTGCGGCAGTGAATTATGTGCCATGGCACTGATTGACGGCATGACGCAGTCCGGGCTTGAGGTTGGCAAGCATGCCGATGTCATCGCCAAGGAAACGTCGGATTTGCTTGATCTGACACGCCCGCGGATCGACAGTTTGCGCGAAGACCTGATTGTTGCCGGTCAGCAACTGGCTTCGCATCTTCTCGATGTGATCAACGGGGCGGAACCCGATACGCTGCAAACGCTTAGCGAACCGAAACCGGTTTGGCGCGTCAATCAGTCCTGATTGGTGATTTCAGGCGGTCGTTCTAGACCGCTCCCTCCTTCTTTGGGGGATTACGGCGCTTTTCCGCCGCCCCCGGTGTCAGACGTACAAAAGTACGATCGGGCAAACGCAAATCGACAATCAGGATGTCGCGTTCAAGAAGGTCATGTTCGCGATCAAGCATCTCAAGCCGTTGCCAGGCCTTGTCCATGTCATGCTCGGGCAAACGGATGAACATGCCGTTCGACAACTGAATATTCCAGCGACGATGACCGATGCGCTGTGCGCCGGTGACCTTGGCATAAAGATCCGGGATGCTTTGAATGGTCTGAAGCATTTCGGCGGCATGTTGCGGGGCATCGTCCCCGACCAGAACCGGCAGATCAAGATAATCCCCAAGTTCATAGTTCTGAAGCTGTTCACCGTCCCCATCAATCAGGACGTGACCGCGATCTTCGGTCTGCCACAGTGCAAGCGGCTTACGTTCAACAATCGATACGATCAGGGTATCGGGCAACTGGCGTTCAACCGTTGCGGTACGCACCCATGAAAGCTGCTCGATCCGTTCGCGCGCGGCATCAACGTCAAAGGTAATGATCGGCGTGCCCGGCTTTTGACCGATTGCCGCCAGAAGGGCGTTGGTATCGGTTTTTTCCCGGCCCGAAACTTCGATATTCTTGACCGTCATACCCAGTTCAGCAGACAGGCGGACACTTTCATCTTCGGCAATGGCAATCCATTTGTCTGCCTTGCCGGTATACCAAAGGGCTGCGGGAATGATTGTAATGACCCCGACAAAGCCCACCCACCACATGACACGCGCTACCTTTTTCAGGTTGGAGGCGATGCCATGCTTTTTATCAAGCTTTTCGCGACGTTCGCGTGCCTGTTCTTCAAGCGTGCCAACGGGGCCTAGCGTTCGCATGAAGCATCCTCCACCATCCATGCGACGATATCGGCAAAGCTCATGCCGTCATGGCGGGCCGCATCGGGAACAAGTGATGTCGGTGTCATGCCGGGCTGGGTATTGATTTCGAGGATGGCCAGCCGGTCCTGTTCCGGGTCATAGCGGAAATCTGCGCGCGCCACACCACGACAGCCCAGCGCACGGTAAGCCTGCTCGGCATGGCGTTGCAGACGGTCGCGAAGATCGCCGTGAATGTCGGCTGGAATGATGTGTTCGGACCCGCCCTGGGCGTATTTTGATTCAAAATCATAAAAGGCATGGTTGCCGGTCAGGATTTCGATGACTTCCATCGCCTTGCCATCCTTTACCGCAACCGTCATTTCGCGCCCGGCAATGAATTCTTCCTGCATGACGCCATCGCCATGAACCCAATCGCGCGCCAGCATGTTCTGTTCTTCTTCGGGGGTCAGAATGATTTCGACACCGACAGAAGACCCTTCGTTATTGGGTTTAAGAACATAGGGCGGCGGCAGTGCCTTGCCATTGGCGATGTCGCCCCGGCTTACCCAGACATGTCGCGCACAGGGGATTTCATATTCGGCAAACATCGCCTTGGCCGACATTTTGTCCATGGCAATGGCCGATGCCCTCACACCGGAATGGGTGTAGGGGATGTTCAGAATTTCAAGCAAACCCTGAACCGCGCCATCTTCGCCCCAGCGGCCATGCAGGGCATTGAAAATCACATCGGGTTTGGGATCGATTGCGGCGATCTGGTTGGCAAGGTCCCGGGTCGCATCGATTTCGGTGACCTGATACCCCTTTTCACGCAGGGCCTTGGCGCATTCGCGCCCGGATGACAGGGATACTTCGCGCTCTGCTGACCAACCGCCCAGAATGACAGCGACATGTTTGCTCATGCGTCTTTTCCTATGATCGAGTGGCCAAGGCGTTCGCCAATGCGCCGGATTTCCCAGCGCAGCTCAACGCCGCTATGTTCCTTAACCCGTTTGCGGACTTCATCGCCCAACTGTTCAAGATCAAGGGCGGTGGCATTGCCCGTATTGATCATGAAATTGCAATGTTGCTCGGACATTTGCGCCCCGCCGATAGTCAGTCCGCGACATCCCGCCGCATCAATGACTTCCCATGCGCGTTCGGGCACCGGGTTGGCAAAGGTCGATCCGCCCGTCCGCGACTTGATCGGCTGGGACCCGGCACGGGCCTGCTGGATTTCGTCCATACGTTTGGCAATTTCATCGGGATCGCCCGCTGTGCCGTGCAGGATGGCCGATGTGAAAATCCAGTCTTCGGGCAAATCGCAATGGCGGTATGACATCCCCATTTCATCGGGCGTCACCGTGTGTTTGATGCCCCTGCCGTCAATGGCGGTGGCGGAAATCAGAACATCCTTGATCTCGCTGCCATAAGCGCCGGCATTCATCCGAAGTGCCCCGCCGATGGTTCCCGGAATACCCGACAGGAATTCAAGTCCGGCGATCCCGGCCTGCTGGGCGACTTGCGCGACATTCAGATCAAGTGCACCGGCACCGACGTGCAGATCGCCATCCTTGATCACGGCATCGGTAAACGGGCGACCCAGGCGAACCACAACACCGCGAATACCGCCATCGCGCACCAAAAGGTTCGATCCCACTCCGATCACGGTAACTGGCATGTCATCGGGTTTGCCTTTCAGAAAATCGGCAAGATCGGCTTCATCGGCCGGGCGGAACATCACATCGGCCGGGCCGCCGACCTGAAACCAGGTGACTTTTGCCAGTTGCGCGCCTTCACGCAACTTGCCGCGAACCTTGGGCAGGCGATCGATCAGCGGTGTGTGGTGTCCCGGCGTGCTCATGGATGTCTCAGTTCTTCAGGGCTTCGAGTTGTGCGGGCAGGGCATTGGCCCATGCACTGATGGAACCGGCACCAAGACAGACGACAAGATCGCCCGGCTTGGCTTCGTTCCTGATGACTTCGGCGAGTTTGTCTGGGCCTTCAAGGGCACTGACATGGCGGTGGCCACGGTTGCGCAACCCTTCGACCAGGGCGTCACGTGATGCGCCTTCGATCGGGCTTTCGCCAGCTTCGTAAACATCGGCGACAATCACGCTGTCGGCATCGTTAAAGCAGGTGCAGAAATCTTCAAACAGGTCATGCAGGCGCGAATAGCGATGTGGTTGCACCACGGCAATAACATTGTTCTGCGTTGCTTGGCGGGCGGCTTTAAGGACCGCTTTGATTTCGACCGGGTGGTGGCCGTAATCGTCAATGATGGTGACGCCATCGACTTCACCGGTTTTGGTAAAGCGGCGCTTGACCCCGGTAAAGCCGTCAAAGGCGGAAACGATTTTGTCGTCCGGAATGCCAAGTTCAAGCGCAACCGTGATTGCCGCAAGCGAGTTCGATACGTTGTGATCGCCAACCATCGGCAGACGGACATCCTTGATCACGCGTTCTTCGCTATCGACACGTTCGCGAATGACGACGTCAAAGATGCTTTCGCCGATATTGGTGCGCACATTAACCGCGCGCACATCAGCCTGTGGCGAGAAGCCGAAGGTAAAGATACGGCGATCCGTAACCTTGCCAATCAGGGCCTGAACTTCGGGGTGGTCAATGCACAGAACGGCAAATCCATAGAACGGAATGTTCTGAACGAAGTTCTTGAAGGCTTCGCGCAGCTGATCGAAATCTTTCCAATGATCAAGATGTTCCGGATCGATATTGGTCACAACCGAAATGGTGGACGGTACTTTGACAAAGGTACCATCAGACTCATCGGCTTCAACCACCATCCAGTCGCCTTCGCCAAGGCGGGCGTTGGTGCCGTATGAATTGATGATCCCGCCATTGATCACGGTCGGATCAAGCCCGGCAGCATCAAGCATGGTCGCCACCAGCGAAGTGGTGGTGGTTTTGCCATGCGTGCCGCCAATCGCGATGGCTGCCTTAAGGCGCATCAGTTCGGCCAGCATTTCGGAACGGCGGACAACCGGGATCATTTCTGCGCGCGCGGCGACGACTTCGGGGTTGTTCGGTTTGACGGCGGTGGAAATGACAACCACCTTGGCATCTTCGACGTTGGACGCCTGATGACCGACAAAAACCGTGATGCCCAGATCACGCAGGCGCTGCACATTGGCATTGTCCGAAATATC
This sequence comes from Thalassospira sp. MCCC 1A02491, assembly GCF_001613785.1. Classification (NCBI taxonomy): domain Bacteria; kingdom Pseudomonadati; phylum Pseudomonadota; class Alphaproteobacteria; order Rhodospirillales; family Thalassospiraceae; genus Thalassospira; species Thalassospira sp. MCCC 1A02491. The sequence goes on from NZ_LPVX01000031.1 coordinate 125,626, forward strand.
CGATCCCTGAACCGAATAGCCCAGGTTGTGGAGAATTTCGGCAATGCCGGACATGCCGATGCCACCAATACCGACAAAGTGGATGGTGCCGATGTTGAGCGGCAGGGTATTCATTGCATGTCTCCTCATACCTTCTGGGGGTCTTTATTCATGTTCTCGTTATTCGGGCTTCCAGCCGGGTTCAGCCCCAGCATATCAAGCACCATATCGGCCAGCCGTTCGGCAGCATTGGCGCGACCGCTGCTTTTGGCGGCCTTTGCTGCGCGCGTCAAGGCCGCCGGATTGGTTAAAAGTTTCGCCAGTCGTTCGGATACCAGTTCGCTGGTAAAGCGATCCTGGGGCAGCAACCATGCGCCACCGGCATCCTCAACCTGCTGGGCATTAAAACGTTGATGATCATCAATGGCATGGGGCAGGGGAACCAGAAAACCCGGACGTCCCGCCGCAGTCAGTTCGGCTACTGTTGATGCCCCGGATCGTGCAATCACCAAATGGCAGTCGCGCAATTTTTCGGGAATATCGTTGATGAAGGACGCAAGGGTCACATCAATCAATGATCCCTCATAGGTCGCGCGAACGGCATCGATATCTTCTTCGCGGGCCTGCTGGGTGACGTGAAGACGTTTGCGAATGTCTTCTGGCAGGCTGACCAACGCATTTGGCAGCACCTTGGACAGAATGCGTGCCCCTTGCGAACCGCCAGTGATCAAAAGGCGGATCGGGCCATCGGCCGTAGGTGCCTCATACTCACTCGCGGCAAGGGCTGCGACTTCGGCGCGCACCGGATTGCCGGTCCAGATGACCTTGCCTTCATCGCCCGGCGCAATCATCGTGACTTTGGCAAAGGATGTGGCAATGCGTTCTGCATGGCTGGCAACCAGTCGGTTTGCCCGACCCAGAACCGCATTCTGTTCATGAATGGCATAGGGAATGCCAAGCCATTTTGCCGAAATGGTTGCCGGGATCGATGCATATCCGCCAAAGCCGATCACGGCGGCCGGTTTTGCCTTTTTGATCAGGGATCGTGCCTTTAACGTGCCAAGGCCAAGACGAAATGCGCCGGTCAGACGACCCTTGATGCCTTTACCGGCAATGCCACCGGCTGGCAGGATGACGGTTTCGACACCTTCAACACCCTCGGTATAGCGGGCCGCACGGGCATCTGTGAAAAACAGAACCTTGGCACCACGTCGAACCAGTGATCTGGACAAGGCAACAGCAGGGAACATATGTCCGCCGGTTCCGCCAGACGTGACGGCAATCACCTGACCCGCAAGCGGTGTGTCAGTGGCCGAAATATCAAGTTTGGTGAAGTCAGTCATCTTGTCCACATGTGAAACGACGTCGCATCGGGATGATCCCGCACAGTTACCCCATCAGAACCCGACAAAGGTTAATATCCCTTCAAACCGGGTACGGAATAAGGTCGGATTTTGTCGTTTTGATGCAGAAAATTCAGGTCAGGCAAAACATCCTGAAAACAGGTGTTATTCGCCCGGACGTTTACGCGTAAGCGCAAGAACAAATCCCATGCCGATCGCAATGCCGATGGTGGCCGACCCGCCATAGGAAACGAATGGCAGGGTCATGCCCTTTGGCGGGACCAGTTGCAGGGTGGAGGCCATGTTAATGACCGCCTGCAAACCGAACTGAACCAGAATGCCGGTCACGGCCAGAACCACAAACAGGTTGCGTTCCCCCATCAACCGCGAAAGGCCGCGCATGATGATAAAGGTAAAGACACCGACCACCAGCACACAGAACAGCAATCCGAATTCTTCACCGGCCACGGCAAAGATAAAGTCGGAATGGGCATCAGGGATGGAGTTCTTGACCCAGCCTTCGCCGGGACCGCGACCCATGATACCGCCACTCATGAAGGCTTCCATCGATCGTTCGATCTGATAGTTGTCACCAGATGCCGGATCAAGGAAGCGGTCGACACGGGACTGAACGTGGGGCAGGATCAAATAGGCACTGACCGCAAGGCCAACCGCACCCAATCCAAGACAGAACACCAGAATGATCGGAAGTCCGGCCAGGAAGATCTGTACCGACCAGATGGACGTGACAACGACGGTCTGGCCAAAGTCCGGCTGGATCATCAAAAGAAAGATGCAAACCGCCAGCATCAGGCAACTGACGATATAACCCGGGAAGTTCGGGTTCAGCCGACCTTCGGCAAACATCCATGCGACAACCACCGCAAAGGCCGGTTTCAGGAATTCCGATGGTTGCAGGTTGATGCCCGCAACGTTGATCCAGCGCACCGCACCCTTGATGTCCGATCCGATGAAGGGGGTAATGATCAAAAGGAAAATCACGCCCAAAAACATGATTGATGCCAGGCGTCGCACCCATTTCACGGGCAAAAGCGATATGCCGAACATGCATCCGGCCGCCATGCCCAGAAATACGAACTGACGGGTGACAAAGTGGAAGCTGTCAACATTGATGCGATCGGCCACCGGCGGACTTGCCGACATGACCAGAAGCGCACCGATGCCCATCAGAAGAATGATTGCCGCCAGCAGCCAGCGATCGACCGTCCACCACCAGATGCCCAGAACAGACGTATCGGCACGTGAAAAGGCGATATTGGTGTTATTGCCAAACAAGGATTTCATGCGCGTGCCTTCCCGTTTGTGCCGGCATTTGCCAGGCGGGAATACAAATCGCGGAAGGCATCGCCGCGTGCCTCAAAACTTTTGAACTGATCAAACGATGCGCAGGCCGGGGTCAACATGACAACCGGTGCATCCTCACCGTCCGATCTGGCATCTTCAAAGGCGGCTTTGGTCGCGACATCAAGAGTTTTGCATTTCTCCCATGGCAGATCGTCGCCAAGGGTCCGGGCAAAGGCATCTTCTGCCTCGCCGATCAGATAGGCCTTCTTGATGTGGGGATAGAATTCCTCAAGCCCGGCGATGCCGCCTTCCTTGGGTTTGCCGCCAACAATCCAGTAGATGTTCTGATAGGCCGAAAGCGCCTTTGCCGATGCTTCGGCATTGGTGGCCTTGCTGTCATTGACGAAAATGACATTATCAATCGTACCCAGCCGTTCCTGCCGGTGGGCAAGGCCCGGAAATGTCATGATCCCGTCAATGATGCGGGTGGCATCGACGCCGCGCGCCCGGCACAGGCCATAGGCAAAGGCGATGTTTTGCCAGTTATGTTTGCCCGGCATGTGGGTTACGGTCACAAGATCAAGGATCGGCGTTTTGGCACCGCTAAGATCATCAATCAGCCAGCCCTTTTCATCGACATAAATGCCGTGATCGACCGGGGATTTGACCGATACTTCGATAATGTGACGTCCGCCTTCGCGGGCCAGTTCAACCGCCATCTTGGCACAAGGTTCATCATCAACCGAAATGATCGCCCATTTCGGACCCTTGTTACGCGCAAAGATCTGGCGTTTCGCCCCGATATAGCCATCCATTCCGCCATGACGGTCAAGATGATCCGGGGTGATGTTCAACAGCGCACAGGCATCAAAGGCCGCATGTTCAAGAAGGTCAAGCTGATAGGATGACAGTTCAAGAACAAGGCAATCATCGGCTGTTGACGGTTCAAGGCCAAGGGCCGCATTGCCAAGATTGCCACCCGCCTGGGTTTTGATCCCGGCCTGTGCAATGATATGGGCGGTCAGGGCGGTGGTGGTTGACTTGCCATTGGTGCCAGTGATCGCCAGTGTCGGAACATCGGGCTGTGCGGTGCACAGAAGTTCGACATCGCAAATGATCGGCTTGCCCGCCCGACGTGCCTTTTCGGCGGCCGGATGCGGGGTCGGGAAGGTGGATGGGATGCCCGGGCTGATCACCAGCATATCGGGTTCGGTCCAGTCACATTCCGCCAGATTGATCGGGGCAAGGCCCAGTGGTTCGATCTGTTCGCGGCCCGCGGGATTGTCATCCCACGCCCAGACGACGGCACCGGAATTGATCAATGCCTTTACGCTGGCAAGGCCGGATTTCCCGAGCCCCAGGACCGCAATGGTTTTGCCGCGCAGATGCGAAAGATCAATCACGATAGGACGTCCTTACCGGAGTTTCAAAGTAGCAAGACCAACCAGCGCCAGAATGACTGCGATGATCCAGAACCGGATCACGATGGTCGGTTCCTGCCAGCCTTTTTTCTCGAAATGGTGATGAAGCGGAGCCATGCGGAAAACGCGTTTCCCGGTCAGTTTGAACGATCCCACCTGAATGATCACAGACAGGGTCTCAAGAACAAACAGGCCGCCAATAATCGCCAGAACAAGTTCATGTTTGGTCACAACCGAAACAGCACCCAGGGCACCGCCAAGGGCAAGCGATCCGGTATCCCCCATAAACACCATCGCCGGCGGGGCATTGTACCAAAGGAAACCAAGACCGGCCCCAACCAGGGCGCCAAGGAAGATGGTAAGCTCGCCCGATCCGGCGACATAATGAACCTGAAGATATTCGGCAAACTGCACGTTGCCGATCAGATAGGTGATCAGCGCGAAACTGGCAGCGGCAATCATCACCGGAACGATCGCAAGACCGTCAAGACCGTCCGTCAGGTTGACCGAGTTCGACGCGCCGACCATGACAAACATGGCAAACGGAATAAAGAACCAGCCAAGATCAAGCAGGAAGTTCTTAAAGAACGGGAAGGCAAGGGCGGTCGAAAGCGGATCAGCGGTATTGTAGGAAATCCACCAGGCAGCAAGGGCCGCGATCGAAAACTGCCCCAGCAGTTTGAGCTTGCCCGGAAGGCCTTTGGTGTTTTTCTTGGAAACTTTAAGATAGTCATCAAGGAAACCGAGGAAACCGTACCCGATGGTGACGAGAAGAACCGCCCAGACATAGGGGTTTTTCAAATCCGCCCACAGCAGGGTCGCAATCGATGTCGACAGCAACAGCAAAAGCCCGCCCATGGTCGGCGTGCCCTTTTTGGTCAGAAGATGGCTTTCGGGGCCGTCTTCACGGATCGGCTGGCCTTCGCTTTGTTTGGAACGCAACCAGTTGATCAGATGGGGGCCAATTACAAAGGCAAGGATAAGCGACGTAATGATCGCACCGCCCGTCCGGAAGGTAATGTACCGAAACAGGTTCAATACCGGCATCTGATCAGACAGTTGATAAAGCAGATTATAGAGCATTGCTCTTGTCGTTCCTTCTGCGACTTAATTCTGTGTTTCTGCGGGGCTATCCACCACGCCACAGGATTTTAGGGCCGATACAATTTTCGAAACGTAAATACCAAGCGATCCTTTGACCAAAACCACGTCTCCGGACCGCAAATCGGCCTTTATCGGTTCAATCGCGTCTTCGGCGGTATCAAAGTGACCGGCATTTTTGTCTTCAGGCAAGGTCTTGTCGAGTTCAGCCATCAGCGGACCGACACAATAAACCCGATCAATTTCAAGCGCGGTTAGCGGCTGATGCAAATCGGCATGCAGGCGAACAGCATCGTCGCCGAGTTCGCGCATATCGCCCAGAATGGCAATCTTGCGACCACCATCGCCCGGTTTGGTTTGCGACAGAACCTTGATCCCGGCCATCATTGATGTTGGATTGGCATTGTATGCATCATCAATCAGGGTAAAGGTGCCTTCGCCTGACGGGACCTTGACGGTCGAGATTTCACCGCGCCCAGCCGGCGGGGTCACATCGGCCAGATCCTGTGCTGCGCGCAGCGGATCGGCCCCGATTGCATCAACACAACCAAGAACCGCCAGCGAATTCAAAACCCAGTGTTCGCCGGGGCACCCGATGAAATATTCAAGATCCCGGCCACCGATACGGGCGCGCACAGCACTGCCATCGGTGACAATGTTGGCTTCAAACAGGCGGTAATTGGCCATCGCATCGGTGCCAAAGCACTTGATATTGCCAAGGCCCAGTTCCTTGGCGCGCCGTGCCAGGGCAAAGTAATGCATGTTGTCACGGTTCAGAATGACCGCACCATCGGATTCAAGACCGTCGAAAATCTCGGCCTTGGCCATGGCGATTTCGGCTTCGTCCTTGAAGAATTCGGTATGCGCGCCAACCACGGTGGTAATCAGGGCGACCGATGGTTTGACCATCTTGACCAGCGGGCTGATTTCACCCGGATGGTTCATGCCGATTTCAAAAACACCATATTGCGCATCGACCGGAAGGGTCGCCAGACTGATCGGAACGCCCCAGTGGTTGTTGAAACTTGCCGGGCTGGCGTGGGTTTTACCTTGCTGGGACAAAACATATTTAAGGGCTTCCTTGGTGCCGGTCTTGCCGACACTGCCGGTAATCGCAACGATTTTTGCCGAACTGCGCTCACGACCTGCAAGGCCAAGGCGCACAAGCGCATCCATCGTGTCATCAACCAGAAGAACCTTGTCGCTATTGGTGATACCGTTGGTATCAGAAACCATGACGGCACTGGCACCGGCATCAATGGCGGCCTGTGCAAATTTGTGTCCGTCGAAATTCGGGCCTTTAAGTGCGATGAAAAGATCGCCTTTACTGACTTTTCGGCTGTCTATAGAGATCCCGGTAACCGACCAGTTGCCGGTCGTTTTGCCACCGGTTGCGGTTTCGGCATCCTTTGCCGTCCATAAAACAGCCTTTGTCATAACGTCACTTTCATTTCACTCAGGCCGTTACGGCCTGCGCGCCGTAACGGGAATTCAGGTCAATTGCCGCCTGCAAGGATGCTGCGGGCAACAGATGCATCGTCAAACGGAAGAACCGTATCACCGACAATTTGGCCTCTTTCATGGCCTTTTCCGGCGATAATAAGGACATCGTTGCGTTGCAGGATGCCAATGCCGCGTTTGATGGCCTCTGCCCGGTCGGCAATTTCCACCGCACCTTCGCATTTTGTCTTGATTGCCGCACGAATAAGGGCCGGATCTTCGCTGCGCGGGTTGTCATCGGTGATGATGGCGATATCGGCAAAGTCATGAGCAACGGCACCCATCAACGGACGTTTGCCGGTGTCGCGGTCTCCGCCGGCACCAAATACACAAACGATGCGGCCTTTGCAATGCGGGCGCACAGCCTTGATCACGGTTTCAAGCGCATCAGGCGTATGGGCGTAATCGACAAATACCGGTGCGCCAAAACTTGTCTTGCCCACCAGTTCCAGACGACCACGGACACCTTCAAGTTTTTCAAGGGCCAGTACAGCCTGATCAAGATCGGCACCCGATGCCACAACAATCGAAAGGGCCGCAAGGGCGTTCATCACCTGGAAGCTGCCCATCAGGGGAAGATGAATGCTGTATTCACCCTTGTTGGCCAGAAGCGTGATTTTGGTGCCAGTGCTGTCCGGGGTTGCCTTGACCAGTTTGATGTCATCGGCATTCTGCCCGTAAGACAGAATGTTCACGCCGCGCTTTTCACACATCTTTTTCAACAGCGCGAACTGTTCGACATCGGCATTCAGAACGGCAGTGCCGTCCGCCACCAGAAGGTCGGAAAACAGGCGTGCCTTGGCGGCAAAGTATTTTTCGAACGTGCCGTGATAATCAAGATGATCACGCGACAGGTTGGTAAAGGCCGCCACCGTGACCTTGACCCCGTCAAGACGATACTGGTCAAGCCCGTGCGAACTTGCTTCCATCGCGACATGGGTGACGCCGATGCCGCACATTTCATCAAGACTTTGGTGCAGGGCAACCGGGTCGGGCGTGGTCAGTGATCCGGGGATCTTGGCGCCGGCGGCACGAATGCCAAGGGTGCCGATGGATCCCGACATATTGCCAAGGATCGTCCACAGCTGTTCGGTAAAGATCGCCGTGGATGTTTTGCCATTGGTTCCGGTGATCGCCGCAATATTTGCCGGCTGCTTGCCATAAAAGCGCGCGGCAAGCTGGGCATAGCGTTTGCGCGGATTTTCAACCGGAATAAGGGGAACTGTCGCGGCCGTCGGTCTTGGCGTGCCGTCCTTTGCCAGGATAGCGGCAGCCCCAAGTTTGATCGCATCAGCAATATATTTGGAACCGTCGTCGCGGGCACCGGACAGGGCGGCAAACATATAGCCATCCTTCACGGTGCGTGAGTCTGCTGTCAGGCCCGTGATATTCGGGTCCTGTCCTTGGGCATGTTTCAATGCCGCCTGATCACCTGCCATGAGCTCAGAAAGACGCAAGTTTGCGTTCCCCCTTGCGAAGTTCGATCTGCAGCGCTTGCTCGATCTCCGGCGCCTTCGCATTCGCCGGTTCAATGCCCAAAAGGGGAGCAATACGTGTCACAACCTTGCCAACCGCAGGGGCGGACACCCAACCTGCTGTGGCAAATCCATAAGTTTCTTTGGTGCCTTTGGGCTCGTCCAGCGTCACCAGAACCACATATTTCGGGTCCTGCATCGGGAAGGCGGCGACAAAGGTCGACATGCGGGCGTTCTTGACATAGCGCCCGTTCACTAGTTTTTCCGAGGTGCCGGTCTTCCCGCCAAGGAAGTAGCCGGCAACTTCGGCCTTTTTGCCCGAACCTTCGGTGACAACCAGTCGCATCAGACGACGCAGCTGTTCCGAAGTTTTCTGGGAAAACACACGTTCGCCGGCCGGTGCGCCATCCTGTTTGAGGATCGTGGACGGGCGGCGGATACCACCATTGACGATGGTTGAAATGCCATTGACGACCTGAAGCGGGGTGACAGCCAAACCATGACCGAACGAAATCGTCATGGTGTTCACTTCGCGCCACGGATTGGGCACAAGCGGCCCGCCGACTTCGGGAAGCTCGATTTCCGGTTTGTCGAGCATGCCAAGCTTTTTCAGGTATTTTTTCTGGTTCTCGCCGCCGAAGGCCATCGCCATGCGCGCCGATCCGATGTTGGAACTGTGGACCAGAATTTCCGGTACCGTCAGCCAGCGGTTTTCAGCGTGGTAATCGCGGATCGAGAAACGCGCAATCCGCAGCGGTTCGGTCGCATCGTAAACCGAATTGAGTGTGGATGTGCCGGTTTCAAGGGCGATGGCGGTGTTAAACAGTTTGAACACCGACCCCATTTCGTAAACGCCAAGGGTCGACCGGTTGAACCGTGCATCTGCCGGGGCCTGACCCGGGCGATGGGGATCAAAATTCGGAAGCGATGTCATCGCAATGACTTCACCGGTATAGACATCCATGACAAGACCCGCAGCGCCCACCGCGCTATAGGTCTCCATCGCGTTTTCGACTTCTTCTTCGAGTGCGAATTGCACACGGGTATCAAGCGACAGCTGAAGCGGGCCGTTATTGATGCGCAACTCGTTATCGAATTCGCGTTCGGCGCCAGCAATGCCGTTATTGTCGATGTCGGTAAAGCCAAGCACGTGCGAGAACAGCCGCCCATGCGGATACACCCGGCGTTCCTCGCGCTGGAAATTCAGGCCGGGAATGCCAAGCGAGTTGACTTCATATTGCTGCTCAGGCGTCAGGTTGCGACGCAGCCATACGAATGCCTTGCGCGAGCTCAGATGCCGGATCAAGGTGTCACGATCAAGATCGGGCAAAACCGTCAGCAAAAGATCGGCAGACTCAACCGGGTCCTTGACCACGCGGGCATCGGCATAAAGCGAGTTGGTCGGAAGATCGGTGGCAAGCAACAGGCCGTTGCGATCAATGATGTCGGCGCGTTCGGTTTTAAGTTCGCGCGCATCGGTACCCGATGCCACAGCCGGTTCGTTGCCCTGGCGCAAGACCGATGCGTCTACCAGACCATAGGTGATCCAGCAAAAACCGATGATGAACATCGCGCCGGTGATGAAAATACGGTTGCGGGCCGTTTCAAGTGCAAGACGTTCACGCTGATCCGGCCCCAGTTCCGGACGGTCACCACGCAGCCAGTATGAGAAACGGGTAAAGCTCATTGCGCACCCCCGGTCTCGCCGACTGATGGCGCGTCCACAATCATGGTTTCGGCAGCCTCGGCATAGGCGTGATCGCCCGGACGCGGACGGGGTACAGGCATGAAGGCAACCGCTTCGCCGAACTTGTCGATGCGGTATTGATGCATGTCGGAATCTTCGGGCAGATCATCGATGCTGGCCATTTGCAGCACTTCGATCTGGGCCAGGCTAAGATATTCGCGCGAAAGCTTTTCGATCCGTTCCGGATTGTTCAGGTAGCTCCATTCCGCTTCAAGCACGTGGATGCTTTCCTGTTCGGCCAGAATGTCGGACTGGATTTCCGCATAATGCTTTTCGAGGCGTTCGACTTCGTGGCTGACCCAATAGGTGCCAGCGCCAATCAAAATGGTCAGGAACAGGCCGATAATCGTCACCGCACGGGTCATTTCGGACCTCCGTGCTTGTTGGCTGGCTGATCATTGCGGGCAACAGCGCGCAGCTTTGCCGACCGGGCGCGCGGGTTGGCACGAATTTCGTCTTTTTGGCCGGTCACCGCCTTACGGGTGATGGTCGTAAACGTCGGTGTGGCGACTTCCGGCTCACCGGGCAGGCGGCGCGACATTTTCTTGGGATCGCCCGAACGCGCCTTCATGAATGTTTTGACCAGGCGGTCTTCGAGCGAATGGAACGTCACAACCACCAAACGTCCGCCCGGCTTTAATAGTGTTTCGGCCGCATCCATCGCACGTTCAAGTTCGCCAAGTTCGTCATTCACATAGATGCGCAATGCCTGGAACGTGCGGGTGGCCGGGTCAATGCCGTCCTTGGATTTGCGCACGACCGAGCGCACAGCACGGGCAAGCTGTGATGTGGTTGTAAACGGCTCATCTGCGCGCATCTCAATGATCTTGCGGGCAACCTTACGCGATGCCCGTTCCTCGCCATAACGATAGATGACATTGGCAATGTCTTCTTCTTCGGCGGTATTGACGAAATCGGCCGCAGTGGGGCCAGACATCGACATGCGCATATCTAGCGGACCGTCTTCGCGGAATGAAAAGCCGCGATCGGCCTGATCAAGCTGCATTGACGACACGCCGATATCGAGAACAATACCATCGACCTGTTCGGGGCCGGCGGCCGGGATCAGGCGACCCATATCGCCAAAGCATCCTTCGACCATGTGGAAACGGCCGTCATATTCGGCTTCAAGTTTCCGGCCGGTTGCAACCGCACTCGGGTCGCGATCAATGCCATAAAGCTCGCATTTCGCGGAATCAAGAATGGCGCGGGAGTAACCGCCTGCGCCAAAGGTGCCATCGACCATGATTTCGCCGTCACATGGTGCAAGAGCGTCAAGCACCTCGCGAAGCAGGACCGGCTTGTGCGGGCGATCTTCGGTGGCGAAACGGATGTCCTTGTCGCTCATGATGCGTCCTCCTCGTTCGGGGTGCCGGGACGTGCACCTTTGGGGAGTTCGTTCATCGGTTTGAGCTTGAGCGTCGCACCACGATTAAGCGTGCGGGTCCGGCTGGCTTCTTGCAGGGGCTTGAAGATGTCCGGGTTCCACAGGCGGAAGGTGCGACCACGGCCGACAAAGGCGACCTGATCTTCAATACGGGCAAATTCGATCAATTCAGCGGGCAGAATGATACGACCTTCGCCGTCATAAGGAAGCATATGCGAGGAGCCAAGGATGGTGTCTGCCAGATCGTCTGCCTCGTCAGAGAACATATCAAGTTCATCAAGCGACGCGGCGATGCGCTCCATGTGGCTGTGGCTGCAGCCTTCGAGCGCGCATTCCTTGTGGGATTGATACAGGTAGATACCGGCGAATTCTTCCATCTCAAGGGCCGCACGGAACCGTTTGGGGACGGATACGCGTCCCTTCCGGTCCAGCTTGTGAATGTGCGTCCCTGTGAACAGCACTTCGCCATTCCCCTGATCAAAAGTCCGATTTCAAAGTTCGACGTGAACAGGTCCGCCTCAACGGCCGGTCGATGTTTGAAATGGATATGCCCCGCATGGCACAGAATTTGTGCCTGCTTATGGGGTATCATGGGAAATGATGGGGGTCAATGGGATTTGATGGGCTCAAATGTGACGATTTGGTGTGTTTCTGCGGATTCTGCGGTACATGCGAAAAGCCTGAATTCCCTCAAAAACACATTGAATCACGGTGTTATCCATCTTCTGCCCATAAAATCCCAATTCGGTTCCACGGGAACCCATGGGGCGACCATAAAAAGACCCGGTCCATGGGTTATGATGGTCAGATCGAAAATTGGAATATGATGGGCTGTTCGAAGACAATTTGCGATTTGGCTCCCAATCGGGTTTGATGCGCGGGCGAACTCCTGCAAAATGTCGGGGCGATATTTCCGGAAACCCGGGGCGTTTTACGTCTTGTGATGCCCGGATGATTTCCGGATATGCAGTAGCAAGGCCGATCAGATATTTGGTCAGATACTGGCGCGGGGCTGCGTCAGTGAAATGAAGGATGCGATTGTTGCGGATAAAAGCTGCCATTGTGTTAATGGGTTGCATGGTTTGTGCCGGAATATCAGGGACCTTTTTCACATGGCCCGGTATTGTCGGGGGTGCCCATGCGCAAGGATTGACCATGGACAAGGCCGGCGGCAGCAGTTCCTCGCCCGAGGTGACGTCACCGCAAATGCGCGAACTTTTGCCGCTGATCATGAAACAGCTTCAAAATAACCCGGAACTGATGTCGCAATTTGGACTGGGCGGGCTTTCGGGGCTGGGGGCGCTTGATGGTGCTGCGGGTTTGTCGGGCGATGCTGGAACCGGGACTGCCAATATCCCGGGGCTCAATGACGCAATTGCCAAGGCCCTTGCCCAAAAAAATGGTGCGACGGGTGGCGTGCCCGCAGGCATTCCTGAACAGGTCAAGCTTTACCGCGAACAATATCATCCGGTCGATATTGATCAGGATGGCCGTATCAGTGCTGATGAAGCTGCATCCTATTCAAGCTGGATGTTCAGGCGGCGTGATATCAATGGCGACAGTGTTCTGGTAGTACGCGAATTTGCCGCAGTTGAACAATTGCCCGGAACGGCCGATGCCAATCGCCAGCGGCTACGCACCGAAAGCCGGCGACTGGAATTGTTGTTTCCGACATATGATGCAAATAACGACCAGATGATCAGCAAGGATGAGTTCCTTGATCTGGTGCGTGTTGCCTATGACGAAAAACGCGGAACCAATCCCGATATTGATCCGTTTTCATTCCAGACGGTTCTGCCATTCTGACTGGTGACAGAATTGCAATGGAAACACCATATGACAGCAAAGCAATAATCTGGCATCCGTATCACGCGGCAAGCCGGTCAGGATGGAGAAGCTAATGGATACCAACGAATTTTTCGCCCCTCTCCGGGCAACGGCGGATGACGGCAACAGCGCGGATGCCGCAGCTGCCGACAATGTTGGTGTCGAAAACGGTGAACCGGCGGCAACCACCGCGCAAGCACCAGCAAAAATCACGGCCAATGCGCTTGGCAAGACAACATCGACCGCGACCTCAAACGCGACCGTGACCAAACAGGATGGTGGCAAGGCTGATCGGACGCCTGTCTGGATTGACCTGTTGTCGCCAACGCCTGACGAAATCCACGATATCGAGGAACGCTTCGGGATCGAGGTGCCGACCCGCGAAGAAATGCAGGAGATCGAGCTGTCATCGCGTCTGTATGACGAAGAGGGCGCACTTTTCATGACGGTTTCGGTTCTGACCCGGGCGACGACGGATGCGCCGCAAACAACGGCCGTGACCTTTATCCTTGTCAAGAAAACGCTGATTACCCTGCGCTATGCCGATCCGGTTCCCTTCAAGACATTTATCCGCCGGGTCAAACGCAGCCCGTCACTTGCCAACAGTGCCGAGGCGGTGCTGTTTGGTTTGCTTGAACAGATTGTCGACCGTCTGGCCGATTTGATGGAACAGACAGCAACCGATCTTGAAAACCTGTCCAATCAGGTGTTTGCAAGCCCCGAAGACATTGCCTCGGATCAGGATCATCGTGAAACCCTTCGTCAGATCGGGCGTACCGGCAACCTGTCTGGCAAGGCCAAGGACAGCTTGCTTAACCTGCATCGTCTTGGCTTGTTCCTGTCGACCCAGACGCGCCTGAAAAAGGATGCGAAGGCGCGGCTCAAGGTGATTTCGCGCGATATCGTGTCGATCACCGAACACGCCAACTTCATCGCAAACAAGGTTACCTTCCTGCTGGATGCGACCCTTGGCATGATCAGTCTTGAACAAAACAATATCATCAAGATTTTCTCGGTCGCAGCCGCGGCGTTCCTGCCGCCAACCCTGATCGCCAGCATTTATGGCATGAACTTCGAATTCATGCCGGAACTGGGATGGGAATTCGGCTATCCGGTCGCCATCGGCTTGATGATCCTGTCGGCGGTTTTGCCGCTTTGGTATTTCAAGCGCAAAGGCTGGCTCTGATCATTTGGCAATATTGGTGGGGTGTTTGTCATTTGCGCCAGACAAATTGCTGCTAAAGTCTGCGCCCTGATCTTCCCGTATTGTTATCGGAGCCCCACCCATGACCCGAACCGCCCTGATCCTGATTGATTGGCAGCTAGGATTTGATGATCTTTCCTATTGGGGGAGCCGCAATAACCCCGATGCCGAAACCAATGCAGTGCGGTTATTGACCCATTGGCGCGCAAATGCCTGGCCGGTTATTCATGTCAAACACAACTCGACCGAGCCACAATCGCGGTTGCATCCTGATCATCGCGGAAATGCCTTCAAGGCGGCACTCGCACCGATGGAGGGCGAGGCGGTCTATGGCAAAAACGTCAATTCGGCCTTTATCGGAACAAGTCTTGAGGCGGAGCTGCGCGCACAGGGGATTTCAAAACTGGTGCTGTGCGGGATCACGACCGATCATTGTGTGAATACCAGTACACGGATGGCCGGGAATCTTGGCTTTGATGTTGTCATTGCCGCGGATGCCTGTGCGACCTTTGATCGAAGCCTGCCAGACGGGCGGGAATTTCCGGCGGAACTGGTGCATGATGTGGCACTGGCAAGCCTGAATGGCGAGTTCGCAACCGTCAAAAATGTTGATCAGATCATAGCTTCGTGACCGGGGTGCTGATCGGTAATTGACTTGCGTTCGCAAGTAACGCACCTTCGGCCCCTGATTCCCGCATAAGGTGCCTTTTGATGACGTCTGCAGAAACCAAAATCGATACGCATGACAAGCTTCGTGCGATTTACGGTGAACCCATGGGGCTTGCCGTTGACAAATGCCTGTCGCGGCTTGATCCGCATTGCAAGCATTTCATTGCACTGGCACCCTTTGCGGTCATTTCTTCTGCTGATGCCAATGGCGACGCCGATGTCAGCCCGCGTGGCGACGGACCGGGTTTCATCAAGGTTGTCGATGACAAAACCATCGTCATGCCGGACCGTCCGGGCAACAATCGCATCGATACATTGGCCAACATTGTCGACAACCCCAAAGTCGGGATGCTGTTTTTTGTTCCGGGCGTGAATGAAACGCTGCGTGTGAATGGCAGGGCTGAAATCAGCACCGACCCGGCGTTGCTTGATCTGTTTGCCGATACGCCCAAACCGCCGATCACCGCGATCAAAATCACGGTGGAGGAAGCCTTCCTGCATTGTGCAAAATCGCTGATGCGCTCCAAGCTTTGGGACGCTGGCACACAGATCGATCGCAAGACGCTTCCGACATTGGGCAAAATGATCAAGGATCAGACTGCGGCCGATTTCCCGGTCGGTACCCAGGAAGAGGCAGATCAGCATTTCGCGCAATCCATCGCAGAGCGCGGCTGAAACCCGGCGCGTTCGGAAGATGCATCTGATCGCACAAGGCGGTGACAAATCCAGTCATCGCCTTTTATTTTGGGAAATAATACCAGATGGCCTGTAAGCCGGGTTCTGTCCATGCGGCGAACCGCACTGGATGGCTATTCATCTGGGACGTCCGTCGCCGAACGCCTCCTGCAACCAACCCGAATGGTGGTGCGAAAACCCACCTGCCGACAATGCCGAAGCACCCGGCCGACCATTCCTATTAGGTTTTGCTCCCGGTGGGGTTTACCATGCGTCCCGCATTGCTGAAGGACCGGTGCGCTCTTACCGCACCCTTTCACCCTTTCCGACAGGCTTGCGCTGTGTCGGTGGTTTGCTTTCTGTGGCACTTTCCCTAGGGTCGCCCCCGCCAGACGTTATCTGGCACCGTGTCTCCGTGGAGCCCGGACTTTCCTCCCCCGTTGTAAACAACAAGGGCAGCCATCCGGCCATCTGGTGGTGCGGATGTAGGTCACATCGATCTGAACGTCAAGCAAAAGCGATGGGGTGGAGAACGTACCAAGCAGCCTATTTGCCAATCATATTGGCAAGGGCAGTGGCAATTGACATGCATTGCCCGTCAAGCACGCCCGAAATGTTTTCCGGACGCCAGCGGCGCTGAAATGCGATGGTGCGTTTGATGCGATCATCGTTCTTTTTCGTCTGGTCCTGACCGCTTGCGGGCCAACCATAACCGATCCGGTCAAGAAGCTTGTCAAAAGCTTCCTGATCAACCGGATGTGCCGTTCCGTGGTCTGGTTCGGGCCATATGCCGATGCCGTTTTCGGCAAGCAGTTTCCAAGGAAACAGTTCGCCCGGATCTTCCTTGCGATCCGGGGCCATGTCGGAATGGGCTATGATGCGATCAGCGGGGATATTGTGGCGTGCCAGAATTTCCTGACACAGACTGATTACCGATGCGATCTGGATGTCGGGAAAAGGACGATAGCCAAATTCATGCCCCGGATTAACGATTTCAATGCCGATCGAATGGGAATTCACATCGTCGCATTCCTGCCAGCATCCGCGCCCGGCATGCCATGCGCGTTTGTCCTCGTCAACAAGGGCGAATATGCGTCCGTCTTCTTCGATCAGGTAATGACTGGAAACCGAACTTTGCGGATCACACAGGCGTTCAAGCGCATTTTTGCCGGTCTGCATCCCGGTATAGTGCAGAACCAGTATGTTGATCGGGCAGCCTTCCGGTCGCGGTCCGAAATTGGGCGACGGGCAGGATATGATTTCCCCCGGTTTGTGATCTCGTGACTGCCCGGATGCCATCTGGATCAATCCATGCCCTGTGTTTTGCGCTGAACGGGTTTGCGCAGCATGATGACGGTCACCCCGCACAGCACGACAATCCCGCCAATGATCTTAAGCATTGAAAAGGCTTCGTCAAATACGACAAACGATCCCAGAACGCTGATCACCGGGGCAAGCAGCGACCATGGCACAACCGCGTTCACATCCTGTGTTTTAAGCAAGTGATACCAGAAGCCATATGCAACGATCGATGACATCACAACCGTGAAGCTCAGATTGGCCCAGGCCACCCAACTGGCGTCAAATACCGCCTGCACCGATCCCGGTTCGAACGCCAGGGACAGGATCAGCAATTGCGGGGTCGCAAACAGCGCCATCCAGCCATTGAGCTGGAAGGTATCAATATCACCAAGCTTCTTGATCATGACATTGGCAACTGCCCACATGAAGGCGGCAAACACCACAAGCAGCAGCGGAAGCTGAAGATCGGTCATGGTCGGATCCCAGAACATGATCGTCACGCCAACAAAGGCCAATGACATGCCCGAAAGCCTTTTCCAGCCAAGCCGGTCATTAAAGAAATAGGTGGCAAGCATCGATGAAAACGGCACGCCAAGCAGCACAATAATCGCCACCGGCCCGGCATCAATCATCGACAGTGCAAAGAACAGCACCCCGAAATGAAGACTGCCGAATGTAACGGAAATGATTGCCAGACGGCCCATGCGCCCGCGTGGCACCCGGGTAAACGGGATCAGCAGGATCGCGACCGCGGCAAAGCGTATGGCCGTAAGCATAAAGGGCGGAATTTCCGCAACGGCACCTTTGACGGTCAGCATGTTGATGCCCCAGATGACGGCAACGGACAGGGCCATAAGCATTGCTTTAAGCGGCATGGAGCAGGCTTTCAATAAGGGGCGGCACGCGCATGTGCCCAATAACGATACATTCCTTTGTCATCTGTTTGCAGCCAAACGACAAATGAGTTCTTTTCAATCGAGAATATCTGACCGTGCCAGAATTACGCGCAGGACAAGTGTGACCCGGTCTTTACATCACGTAAAGCAGCAGGGCGCAAAAGATGCCAGATGGAATTTTCGGGGGCCGGTTGGGCGGTTATCCCAGACCGAGTTCCTCGCGCAGCATTTCAAGTTCCAGCCAGCGTTCTTCGGATGCTTCAAGTTCGCTTCTTGCGGCATCAAGGCGGTCGACCTTTTTCTGAAATCCGGTCGGGTCCTTGGTGAACAGGGTGCTGTCCGAAAGCGCATCCTCAAGCGTTTTGATTTCCGCTTCCAGCTTTGCCATCGCCCCGGGCAGGTTGTCATATTCGCGCTGATCCTTATAGCTCAGCTTCGAAGATGATTTCGGTTTTGCCGGTGTTGATGACGATGTGCCTGTTGATTTCTTGGTCTGCTTGGTGGCGGATTTGTCTTCTTTGGCCGGTTCTGCGCGCGAAAGTTTGCGCTGGGTGATGTAATCGGAATAGCCGCCTGCATATTCAACAGCCGTTCCGTCGCCTTCCATAACGATGGAAGACGTCACAACACGGTCAAGGAAGTCACGATCGTGGCTGACCAGAAGAAGCGTACCTTCATAGTCATCCAGCATTTCCTGAAGCAGATCGAGCGTATCCATATCCAGATCGTTGGTCGGCTCGTCCATGATCAGAAGGTTGGTCGGCTTTGCCAGCAATTTCGCCAAAAGCAGACGGTTGCGTTCCCCACCCGAAAGGGCGCCAACGGGGCTTCTGGCCTGCTTTTCATCAAACAGGAAATCGCGCAGATAGCTGACCACATGGCGCGGATTGCCGCGCACCATCACCTGGTCACCGCCAACATCACACAGGGTATCCCAAAGTGTTTTGTCATCATCAAGCGCGATACGTTTCTGATCGAAATAGCTTGGATTAAGGTTGGTGCCGATCTTGATCGTGCCACTGTCAGGTTCAAGCTGCCCGGTCAGCATTTTAAGCAGGGTGGTTTTACCCGCCCCGTTCGGGCCGATGATGCCAACCTTGTCGCCGCGCAGGATACGGGTCGAGAAATCGGCAATGATCTGGCGGTCGCCAAATGACTTGGCGATGTCGGTGGCTTCGATCACGACCTTGCCCGATGTTTCGCCTGCCTCGGCGGCAAGCGACACATTGCCGATGCGGTCAACCTGTTTGGAACGCTGTTCGCGCATGTCGTAAAGACGGCGCAGACGGCCCTGGTTGCGTTTGCGGCGGGCCGAAATTCCCTGCACGGACCAAACGGTTTCCTGTGCGATCAGCTTATCAAGCTTTGCGCGTTCTTCGGCTTCCTTGCGATAGATTTCCTCAGACCATTCTTCGAACTTGGCAAAGTTTATCGCCCCCTGATGCATGACACCGCGATCAAGCCAAAGGACACCGTTCGACACTGCATTCAGGAATGCACGGTCATGCGAAATCACCACGACGGCGCCACGGAAATTCTTGATCTCGCCTTCAAGCCATTCAATGGTCGGAAGGTCAAGATGGTTGGTCGGCTCATCAAGCAACAGAACCTGTGGATCGGCAATCAGGGCACGCGCAATTGCCGCACGGCGGCCTTCGCCACCCGACAGGCTTTTGGGATCGGCCTTGGGATCGATATTGACCGACGCCAGCAACATGTCGGAACGATAGGCATATTCCTGTTCATGTTCGTCCAGTGCCGAAAGAACGAAATCTTCGACCGTGTCATAGCCGTCAAATTTCGGTTCCTGATTAAGATAGGCAACCTTGCAGCCCGGCTGGACAAAACGTTCTCCGCCATCGGCTTCGATTTCGCCGGCGATGATTTTCAGAAGGGTGGATTTCCCGCCGCCGTTACGTCCGACCAGACATAGCCGGTCACGTTCGCCAATGGCAAATGACACATCGGAAAACAGATCATTGCCGCCAAAGGTCAGGCGAATGTCATTAATATTGATCAGCGGTGGCGCCATGGAAAAACCGATAAGCTTGAGTTCAGAAAACAGGTCACTGTGACAGGTCCCCTGCAAACAGCAATTTGGGTGCCGTTGCAAGGGAAATTATCTGTCAGCCGTTACGTTCCGCTGTTTTGCAATTAGCGGATACCGCGTTCCTTGCGAATTTGATCCCACGCGGCATTGATGCGGGCCATTTTGTCATTCGCCTGTTCGATAAATTCAGGCGGCATGCCCTTGGCCATCAAGGTGTCGGGATGGTTTTCGCGCGACAATTTGCGATGTGCTGCTTTCAGTTCATCGTCACTGGCATCGCGGGTCACGCCAAGCTGTTCATAAGGATCGGCACCGTTCGATGCGGTATAGGCGTGATGGACGCGGTCAAAGTCGACATCGGCAAACCCGAAGATATGGGCGACTTTTTTCAAATATGCCTGTTCTGCCGGATGCAATTCGCCATCGGCCATCGCGATCTGGTAAAGCGCTTCTAGAATGCCTTCCAGAAGGGCGTGTTCGCCGCGGAACATGGTGGCGATTTGCCGCGCATAGATTTCAAATCCATCCGAGGATGCGCGCGCCATATCAAAGATACGCCCAACATTCTTTTCCTCGCCCGGCGGAATATGAAAGACGCGCTTGAATGCGTTGATTTCATCACGGCTGACATGGCCGTCAACCTTGGCCATCTTGGCGGCCAGCACGATTACACCCGTGGCAAAGGCAACCTGTCTCGGGTCATGCCCGCCAAGCTGCGGTCCGCCATTTGCCGCACTTTTGATCTTGTCAACGACATGGCCGGCTGTTGCGCCAAGAATTGCGCCAAGTGGTCCGCCCAAGGCAAAACCTGCGGCTCCGCCAATAATTTTGCCCCAGATACTCATGCTGTACTCATGCTTTGCTCATGGGTGAATTGCGTCCTGATTTCTGTGTCGAATGCGGCACGGTGGTATTCGTCCGGCAAGATTACCATCTTTCCAGAACAACCAACATAGTTCGCAGAGCGCGGAAATAAATGGCGAATTGGCTTTATTTCCGACTGCGCACACCCGGTTTCACCCGTCGGTCTATACTTAAGTGTTTATTGATCTACTTTGGGTGGGGTGTTTCTATGACAGCCGTGTAACAAGAACAATAACGCACATGGACTGGATTTTAGGGGGGGGTGAAACATGTCTTTCTTGTCGCGTATGAAGCTTGTCTATCAGATTTCACTGATAAGTATTGTCGCACTGGTCATTTTTGCTGTTGTCGGAACGACCCAGTTCGTCGCAGATCAGCAACGGCAGTCCGCACAGGAAATTGCCAAGGCCGCGACCGCCGATCAGCTTGTGGTGGACGGAATTTCGCGGGAATTCCTTAATGCCCGACGCCATGAAAAGGATTTTGTTCTTCGCAAAAGCGAAGAATATATAACCTCTCATAGCGAGGCGGCGGCTTCGGTGCGTAGCGGGCTTGAAGAACTTGCCGGGCGCAAGGAAATCGGTGAACTGATTGGTCAGGTAGATCAGGCAAGAGCCGCCTTTGAAGATTATGTCAGCGAATTTGCCAATGTGGTCGAACTGCAACGCAAGGTCGGGCTTGATGCCAGTTCGGGCCTGCTTGGTGAAATGCGCGAAGCTGCCTCCGAAGTGGAAACCGCGCTTGGCAAGATTGCCCAGCTTGAAGCAATGCTGGGACTTTCCAACACCAAGGATATTTCAATTGCGGTTCTTAAGATGCGTCGCGATGAAAAGGATTTCCTGGCCACCCTTGATCCTGTCTATGTCAGCAATGTGGATGCCACAGCCAAGGAATTTGACGCGGCCCTGCAAAAAGCAGGCAGCATTCAGGACGAAAAAAAGGCCGAACTGGCCAAGCTGATGACATCCTATATCGCGGACTTCAAGGCGCTGGCAGATGCCGTTCTTGCCCGCGAGGAATCGCTTGCGCAACTCAGTGTCTATTACAGTGCGGTTGAACCGGTTCTGGTGGAACTCAGCAATTCCATCGGCGAGGTCGCCGAACGAATGCAGATGCAGGCCGAAGAAATCGCCCATACCGGGGTTCAGGTTACCTTCGCAATCTTTATCGCCGGTGCGCTGGTGCTGATTTTGTTATCGATCATTCTGGCGCGTGCGATCGTGCGCGCGATTACCGGCCTGACAGGCAAGATGGCCCGTCTGGCCAGGAATGACTTTGACGTCAAACTTGAAGAAGCAGATCGCAAAGACGAGATCGGTGAAATGGGGCGGTCGGTTGTGGTGTTTCGTGAAAACGGACTGGAGCGCCAGAAACTCGAAGCCCAGCAGCGCGAACTGGATGAAAAGCAGCGCAAACGCATCGAAAGCCAGGAAAAGCACATTCGCGAATTTGACAAT
Source organism: Thalassospira sp. MCCC 1A02491 (assembly GCF_001613785.1). Classification (NCBI taxonomy): domain Bacteria; kingdom Pseudomonadati; phylum Pseudomonadota; class Alphaproteobacteria; order Rhodospirillales; family Thalassospiraceae; genus Thalassospira; species Thalassospira sp. MCCC 1A02491. The sequence continues at coordinate 147,828 of NZ_LPVX01000031.1, forward strand.
GATGTTGTCGCCATGATGAGCGAGGTGGGAACCGCCGTGCAGCAGCTCCATGCGGTATCGGAAACCCTGCGCAGCAGTGCGGCCACGGCCAATGAGCAATCAACAACCGTTTCGGCCGGAACCGAAGAAGCATCGTCAAATGTCCAGCTGGTTGCGACCGCGGCAACCGAACTTTCGGCATCGATCCATGAAATTGCCGGGCAGGTCAGTGATACATCGCAAATGGCCATATCGGCCAGCCAGCGCGCGCAGACAACCAACGAGGATATCCAGGGTCTTAATGCCGCCGCCGTGCGCATTGGCGAGGTGATCGGTCTGATCAACGATATTGCGGGACAGACCAATTTGCTTGCGCTGAACGCAACGATCGAAGCCGCCCGGGCGGGCGAAGCGGGCAAGGGATTTGCCGTGGTCGCAAGCGAGGTCAAAAACCTTGCCAATCAGACGGCAAAGGCCACCGAAGACATCACATTGCAGATCAATGAAATCCAGCAGGCAACGCTTTCGGCCGTTGAGGCAATTGACGAAATCGTGCGCATGATCACCGATATCAGCGAACGTGCATCGGCTGTTGCTGCTGCTGTTGAACAGCAAACCGTTGCCACCAGCGAGATTTCGCAGAATGTCGAACAGGCCGCTTCGGCGACCAGTGAAATTTCATCGGCAATGCAAGGCGTGTCATCGGCGGTTGCCGGCACCACAGAAGCCGCAAGTGACGTGCGCGGTTCGGCCGACAACCTTGGTCGTCAAAGTGACAGTTTGAGTGAACGGATTGATCAGTTTCTTGCGCGGATGCGGGCTGTCAGCTGATCGGTTATCGGGCTGCCTGACGTCACAATTCTATTCGAAAGGAGGGGGAAGATTCGTCTTCCCCCTTGTTTTGTTTGTGGGCGGTGCAAATGTATTTCGGTATCGCGCATGCGAGCACGGATGCGAATTTTGTTTCGCGTCAACGCGCTGACATCGGTGTCGAAAACGGGTACTTGTCACAAAACTGTAACAATTCCCTTCTGATAAACCAGCCACCGCATCCCAACCTAAAAGGTTTGGGGCGACCGGATGTTTGTGCAGTGCCGTTGTAGGTTGGCTTGTGCCTGTCATGTCGCGTCTCACACTTTTGGACAGGTCCGGTAAGGCTTGGGGGTTTAGATGAATTTCCTTTCACGCATGAAGCTTCTGTATCAGATTTCGCTGATCGGGGCGGTGGCGCTTGTGATCTTTGTGGTTGTTGCAGCGGTACAGTTCGTTGCCGACCAACAGCGCCAGTCAGCGCAAATGGCAGCACAGGAAGCATTTGATGATCGGTTGATTGCCGATGAAATATCGCGCGATTTCTTGCATGCCCGTCGGCGTGAAAAGGACTTTCTTCTTAGGCTCGATGAAAAATACGTCACCCAGCATGCCGAAGTCGTCGAACGTGTAAGTTCGGGGCTAGAAACGCTTGAAGCTGACCCGGAACTGGCGGAATCTGCTGCTGAAATCGCGCAGATCAAGGAAGCCTTTGCAAACTATGCTGCGGAATTCGAAACCATCGTTGCCCTGCAACGTGAAATCGGTCTGGACGAAGAAGGCGGCCTTTTGGGCCGTTTGCGTGGTTCGGTCCACAATGTCGAAGAAGCGCTTGCGAAATACAAGGCAGACAATCTGACCGTCATCATGTTGATGATGCGTCGCCATGAAAAAGACTTCCTGGCCCGTATCGATGAAAAATATGTCGATCGTATTGATCAGCGTTTGGCCGAATTCGGACCGGCACTGGCGGCATCCGACATTCCGGCTGCGGAAAAGGCCAATATCACAAAGTTGATGAATTCCTATGTCGCGGACTTCAAGGCGCTGGCAGGAAAGATCCTGCAACGGAATGCCGAACTGGGATTGTTGTCGGATTATTACGCACAGGCCGAACCGGTGCTTGAAGCGCTTAGCGCATCCATTGCCGAAACCGCCGCGCTGGAAAAACAAAAAGCTGAACAGATCGCCAAAACCAGCCTGACCATCACGGTTGCGATGTATGTGATCGGGGTGATTGCGCTTCTGGGGCTTTCTGTTTTGTTGTCGCGCGCGATTGTCCGTGCGATCGGCGGATTGACCAACAAGATGACCCGTCTGGCTGAAAATGACTTTGACGTTGATATCAACGAGGTCAATCGTGCCGATGAAATTGGTGAAATGGGCCGTGCGGTACTGATTTTCCGTGAAAACGGGATCGAGCGTGTCAAACTTGAAGCGGCCCAAAAAGCCGATGACGAGCGCCGCCGCAAACGCATGGAAACCCAGGAACAGTATATTCAGGAATTCGATCAGGCAGTTGTCGCCGTGATGGCCGACGTTGCTGTTGCTGTCAAACAGCTTCATCAGGTGTCAAACGTTCTGCGCAGCAGTGCAGACACCGCAGCCGACCAGTCGATGGCCGTTTCATCCGGCGCAGAAGAGGCGTCATCAAATGTGCAGCTTGTGGCAACGGCTGCGACCGAACTTGCCGCATCCATTAACGAGATTTCCGGTCAGGTGACCGAAACATCGTCCATGGCCCAATCGGCGACCGAACGGGCACGGTCCACCAATGACAATATCCAGGGGCTGAATGATTCCGCTATCAAGATTGGCGAAGTCATCGGGTTGATCAGTGATATTGCCGGTCAGACCAATCTGTTGGCCCTTAACGCCACGATCGAGGCCGCCCGTGCCGGTGACGCCGGCAAAGGCTTTGCCGTGGTCGCAAGCGAGGTCAAAAACCTTGCCAACCAGACCGCCAAGGCGACCGAGGACATCACCATCCAGATCAATGATATCCAGCAGGCAACCGGCATTGCTGTCAGTGCGATTGATGAAATCGTGACCATGATTGCCGAAATCAGCGAACGGGCTGCCGCCGTCGCCGCTGCGGTGGAACAGCAAACCGTCGCCACCAGCGAGATTTCGCAAAATGTCGAACAGGCAGCCGCCGGAACCGAGGAAATTTCATCGGCGATGCAAGGTGTGTCTGCTGCTGTTGGTGAAACCAACAGTGCCGCAACCGAAGTCCATCATTCAGCGGACAATCTTGGCCGTCAAAGCGGGGACCTTCGGGCCCAGATTGACGGTTTCCTGGAACGGATGCGCTCACTTTAATGACGAAATGTCGATAACAAACAGCAGCCGGGTCTTTACCCGGCTGCTTTTATTGCGATAAAATCCCGACAAACTTGTGGCGTTTTACAGAAATAGACCGCAATAACAGTATAGGTACGAAAGCAGGAAATGTCGGATGGCTGATAAACCACGTATTGTTTCATCGTCGCATCTTGTATCGGAACGCGCCGCAGAACTCTCGGAGCTTGAATTCGCCCTGATCCTTTCAGGCAACGCATTCAACCGCTGGATGGTTCGATGCATGCGCGCGGCCGGGATGCCGGATGTATCGGTTCTCGACATTCTTGTTCTGCACAATGTCAATTCGCGCGAACGCGAAAAAAGCCTTTCGGAAGTGTGCTTTGTGCTCAATGTCGAAGACAGCCATCTTGTGAATTACTCGCTTAAAAAGCTTCGCAAGCTTGGCCTTGTCGAAGGTGTGAAGCGCGGCAAGGAAGTCCATTACGGCACGACCGCCGACGGGCGCGCCATGTGCGAAAAATACCGCGAAGTCCGCGAAGCCTGTCTTGTCGAAACGTTCCAGCGCCTTGGTGTGAATAGCCAGGAAGTCGGCGATGTTGCCAAGACGCTCCGCGCCATTTCCGGTGTCTATGATCAGGCATCGCGCGCAGCAAGTGCGATGTAATCCGGAAACGCTCATCCGGGCGTGCATGCGCGAATACATGTTGCTCAAGTGTTTCTGACCAATTTTTTCTGACCAATGCGTTTCTGATCAGTGTGTTTCTGATCAACATGCTTTTGATCAATGGAATCCAGCAGGCGGCGGTCCCCACGGGGCCGCCGCCTGTCTTTGTTTGATCTGATCGGATCAGGTTATCGCGTGGCCGGAGATGTGGTGTTGCTCGGCGCAATCATATGTTTTTCAACGGTTTGACCGCAGATGTGGGGTCGGGCAAAAGCCGGGCTTTGCAGATTTTGCATGGTAGTTATGAAATTACATTGACAATTTGTCAGTAAAATGTGATCAAGATGTCGGGTGATTAATTTGGAGTCTCTGCTATCCTGACTCCACGCCTCAACACACAGGGAGACTTATCAATGCTGAAAAAAGCACTTTCGACGGTTGCTGTTGCTGCCATCACCATGTCGGCCGGTTTGGCGGCTGCGGCAGAAAAATGGGATATGGCAACGCCGTACCCGGACGCGACCTTCCACACCCAGAATATTATCGAATTTGCCAAGGACGTGAATGACGCGTCGGGTGGTGAACTGACCATCACCGTTCATTCCGGTGGTTCGCTTTTCAAACATGCAGACATCAAGCGTTCGGTTCAGCGCGGTCTGGTTCCGATCGGCGAAACCCTGATTTCGCTGCTGGCCAACGAAAACCCGATCTACACCGTTGATGCGATCCCGTTCCTTGCAACGTCCTATGACGATGCGAAAAAGCTTTGGGAAGTCTCGCGCGCCGGTATCGAAGCCGCACTGGAAAAAGACGGCCTTAAAGTTCTCTATGCTGTTCCGTGGCCGGCACAGGGTCTTTATACCGCAAACCCGGTGAACAAGGTCGAAGACCTCGAAGGTGTTAAATTCCGCGCTTACAACTCGACCACTTCGCAGCTTGCCGATCTGACCGGCATGGTTGCCACCCAGGTTGAAGTTCCGGAAATCCCGACTGCATTTGCAACCGGCATTGTTGAAGCAATGATCACCTCGCCGTCGACCGGTGCCAACTCCAAGGCATGGGACTTCGTTTCGAACTTCTATGACGTTCAGGCATGGCTTCCGAAAAACATGGTCGTCGTGAATGCAAAGTCGTTCGACCGTCTGCCGGCTGAAACCCAGAAAGCCGTTCTTGACGCTGCTGCCAAAGCCGAGACCCGCGGTTGGGAAATGAGCATGGCCGAAGCTGACGAGAAGAAAAAAGTTCTGGCTGACAACGGCATGAACGTTGCTGCGCCGAGCGATGAACTGAAGGCCGGTCTGGCCAAAGCCGGTGAAACCATGGTTTCCGAGTGGCTTGAAAAAACCGGCGATGAAGGTGCTGCCATCATCGACGCCTTCAAGAACTAAGGTTCTTTCGTCTTTCGGGATCGGGCAGACGTCGTCCTCTGTCCGGTCCCGGACAAACCCCACAATTTGATGTTACTGTTCTTAGGGAACAATCAATCAGCATCGCGACATCGCGGGCGGAAAGGGGACTGCTGTGCGCAGATCACTAAATTACTTATTCAAGTTCAGTGCCGGGCTGGCCGCAGTTTTTATGGTCGCGATCGCACTTCTTATTCTGGCGCAATCGCTTGGCCGTCTGGTTGGAATTGCGGTACATGACGCGAACGAGCTGGCCGGCTTCTGTCTGGCGGCGGGAACGTTCCTGGCACTTGGTCCGGCACTGCGCGCCGGGACCCATATCCGGGTCATGATCATATTGTCCCATCTTCAGGGCGGGCTGCGTCGCGTAATCGAAAGCATCACGCTTCTGGCGGCAACTTTCCTTGGCGGATATTTCGCCTGGTGGATGGCGGTTCTTGCCGAAGAAAGCTTTTCCTATGGCGATACGTCGCCCGGTGTTCTTGCCTTTCCGCTTTGGATCCCACAGGCCGCAATGGCCTTTGGCCTGATCGTCTTTACCATCGGCATGATCGAAGCACTGGTTGATACCGTTGCCGGTCGTCAGGCTGCCTTCGCTGCTGGCGAAGCAAACGAATTGAACGAATAGGGGACGGTCGTGGAAGTACTTGAAATTGGCCTGATCCTGATGGGGTTGTTGTTCCTGTTCCTTGGGGCAGGATTGTGGGTTGCCCTGTCACTGTTTGCCATCGGCGTTTTCGCACTTGATTTCTTTACCAGTGCCCAGACCGGCCCGATCATCGCAACGACTGCCTGGTCAAGCCTGGCGACATGGTCGCTGGCCCCGCTGCCGCTGTTTATCTGGATGGGGGAAATCCTGTTCCGGTCGCGCTTGTCAGAAGACATGTTTACCGGTCTTGCACCCTGGCTCAATAAACTCCCGGGGCGTCTGTTGCATGTGAATGTTCTGGGCTGTGGCATCTTTGCCGCGGTGTCGGGATCGTCTGCTGCGACCGCGGCGACCATCGGGCGCATGTCGATCCCCGAATTGCGCAAGCAGGGCTATGCCGACAAGCTGATCCTTGGCACGCTGGCCGGGTCGGGGACGCTGGGCCTTTTGATCCCGCCGTCGATCATTCTGATTGTCTATGGCGTGTCTGCCGAACTGTCGATTGCGCGTCTGTTCATTGCCGGTGTTTTGCCCGGTGTCATGCTGATCATTCTGTTCATGAGCTTCGTTGGCATCTGGGCCACGGTGAACAAGGACAAAATGCCCCCGGCAGAACCAAGCATTCCGTTTGGTGAAAAAGTCCGCGCATCAGGTCGTCTGATCCCGGTGATTGCCCTGATCTCGGCTGTGATCGGCTCAATCTATGGCGGTGTTGCCACCCCCACCGAAGCCGCGGCATTCGGTGTTGTCGGTGCGCTGATCCTGTCGCGGCTAAGCGGTTCCTTGACCAAGGAAAGCCTGATTGACGGGATCATGGGGGCGACCCGCACATCCTGCATGATCTGCTTTATCCTGGCAGGTGCGGCGGTTCTGACCGTGGCCATGGGCTTTACCGGGATCCCGCGTGAACTTGCGGCCTGGATTGCGCAGATGGATCTGTCGCCCTATGCGCTTTTGGCGGCACTCACCGTGTTCTTCATTGTTCTTGGTTGCTTCCTTGACGGGATTTCGGTGGTGGTTCTGACCACCTCGGTCATCCTGCCGATGGTTCAGGCCGCCGGGATCGATTTGTTGTGGTTTGGCATCTATGTGGTGCTGGTGGTCGAAATGTCGCAGATCACCCCGCCCGTGGGTTTCAACCTGTTCGTTTTGCAAGGCCTGACAGGAAAGAACCTGTTTGCCATTGCGCTGGCTGCTTTGCCGTTCTTCTTCCTGCTGTTGCTTGCTGTTTTGCTGATTACCGTATTCCCGGAAATCGCAACATGGCTGCCCCAGCAAATGAACGGCTGACCGGCCCTTTGAAGATCTGATCGTTCGCACAGAATTTTATGACTACAGATGCCCAAGGAGTAAGCATCATGGCTTCTCACGACCAAAATTCCCCCGCTTCGCAGACATCGGGACAGCCGAAATGGCAGTTCTGGATCGATCGCGGCGGTACCTTTACCGACATCGTGGCGCGTAAGCCGGACGGATCGCTTGTCACTCACAAGCTGCTTTCGGAAAACCCGGAACGTTATCGCGATGCCGCCATTCAGGGCATTCGTGAACTGCTTGAAGTCCCCGCTGGCGAGAAAATCCCGGCCGAGAAAATCGAAGCCGTCAAGATGGGCACCACGGTTGCGACCAACGCGCTTCTTGAACGTAAGGGCGACCGCACGGTTCTGGTCACCACCAAGGGCTTCCGCGATGCGCTGCGCCTTGCCTATCAGAACCGTCCGCGTTTGTTTGATCGCAATATCAAACTGCCCGAAACTCTTTATGAAAGCGTGATCGAGGCCGATGGTCGTTTCGACGCGCAGGGGACGGAACTGACCCCGCTTGATCGCGACAATCTGCGCAAGGACCTTCAGGCGGCGTTTGATTCCGGCATTCGTGCCTGTGCCATCGTCTTCATGCATGGGTATCGTTACACCGCCCATGAAAATGCGGCGGCTGAAATCGCCCGTGAAGTCGGCTTTACCCAGGTTTCAGTCAGTCACGAAGTCAGCCCGCTGATGAAGCTGGTATCGCGTGGTGACACCACGGTTGTGGATGCCTATCTGTCGCCGATCCTGCGTCGCTATGTTGATCAGGTGGCGTCCGAACTGGGCGGCGTGAAACTGATGTTCATGCAGTCCAATGGCGGCCTGACCGATGCCGCCAAATTCCAGGGCAAGGACGCAATCCTGTCCGGTCCGGCGGGCGGTGTTGTCGGCATGGTGCGTACCGCTGAAATGGATGGCTTCAAACAGGTCATCGGTTTCGATATGGGCGGCACGTCGACCGACGTTTCGCATTATGACGGCGAATATGAACGCGATTTCGAAACCCAGGTTGCCGGTGTGCGCATGCGTGCGCCGATGATGAAAATCCACACGGTTGCGGCCGGTGGCGGTTCGATCCTGCATTTCGATGGTGCACGTTTCCGCGTTGGCCCCGACAGTGCCGGTGCAAACCCGGGCCCGGCGGCCTATCGCCGTGGCGGTCCGCTTGCGGTGACCGATATCAACGTCATGCTGGGCAAGGTTCAGCCGGACTTCTTCCCCAATGTCTTTGGCCCCGAAGGCAACGAGCCGCTTGATGCCGATGCGGTCCGCAGCGGTTTCGAAGCCATGGCTGCCAAGATCAAGGAAAGCACCGGTCAGCTCAGAACACCCGAAGAAGTCGCCGAAGGCTTCCTGCGTATTGCTGTTGAAAACATGGCAAACGCGATCAAACAGATTTCGGTTCAGCGCGGCTATGACGTAACCGATTATATCCTGCAATGCTTTGGCGGTGCCGGTGGGCAGCATGCCTGCCAGGTGGCCGATACCCTTGGCATGACCAAGGTCTTTGTCCATCCGTTTGCCGGTGTTCTGTCGGCTTATGGTATGGGGCTTGCCGATATTCGTGCGATGCGCGAACAGGCGGTCGAGGCGAAGCTTGCCTCTGATGCGCTTTCCGGTCTGGATGAACAGCTTGATGCGTTGGCCGTTGATGCCCGCGCCGAACTGCATGAACAGGGTATTGGCGATGCCAAGATCACGATGCTTAAAAAGCTGCATCTGCGCTATGACGGCACCGACACCCCGCTGATCGTTGATTTCGGCGATGTCGATAGCATCAAGGCCCAGTTCGAAGAACAGCACAAACAGCGCTATGGCTTTGTCATGGACGAGAAACCGCTGGTCGTCGAAGCTGTCGCGGTTGAGGCCATCGGTGAAACCCAAAGCCTTCCGGATGCCGAAGCCGAAGCAACCAACGACAATGTCGCGATCACAGCCCTTGCGACCCGTCCGGTGGTGTTTGATGGTAAAACAGAAGATACCCCGTTCTACAAACGTGAAGACCTCAAACCGGGTGCGACCGTGCGCGGTCCGGCCGTGATTGTCGAGCCGGTTGGTACCACCGTGATTGATCCGGGCTGGGAAGCCAAGGTCAATGGCCGTGACCATCTGGTTCTGACCCGTGTGGTTGCCATGAAGCGGTCTGAAGCCATCGGCACCCAGGCCGATCCGGTGATGCTGGAAGTCTTCAACAACCTGTTCATGAATATTGCCGAACAGATGGGCGTTACCCTTGCCAACACCTCATACTCGGTGAATATCAAGGAACGTCTGGACTTCTCTTGCGCCCTGTTTGATCAGGAAGGTCAGTTGATCGCCAACGCACCGCACATGCCGGTCCATCTTGGATCGATGGGTGAGTCGGTTCAGGCGGTTATGCGCAACAATGTCGGCACCATGAAGCCGGGCGATGTCTATATGCTGAACGACCCGTATAACGGCGGGACGCATTTGCCTGACATCACCCTGATCACGCCGGTCTTTGGCGATGATGGCAAAGATATCCTGTTCTATGTCGCGTCGCGTGGTCACCATGCCGATGTTGGCGGGATTACGCCGGGGTCGATGGCACCGAATTCACGCATTCTCGAAGAAGAAGGCGTTCTGATCGACAATTTCAAACTGGTTGATCAGGGCAAGTTTGACGAAGTCGGCCTGACCGCCCTTCTGGAAGGGGCGAAATACCCGGCCCGTAACCCGTATCAGAACATCGCCGATCTGCGCGCACAGATCGCCGCCAACGAAAAAGGCGTGCAGGAACTGCGCAAGATGGTCGATCACTTTGGCCTTGATGTTGTTCATGCCTATATGGGCCATGTTCAGGACAATGCCGAAGAAAGCGTTCGTCGCGTGATTGATGTTCTCAAGGATGGCGAGTTCTCCTATGAAATGGACAATGGTGCGGTCGTTAAGGCCAAGGTCACCATCCATAAGGAAACCCGTTCGGCGACGGTTGATTTCACCGGCACGTCCGATCAGCTTGATAACAACTTCAACGCCCCGTCGGCTGTGACCCGTGCAGCGGTTCTTTATGTCTTCAGAACCCTTGTTGATGATGACATTCCGCTCAATGCCGGGTGCCTGAAGCCGGTCAATCTGATCGTGCCCGAAGGATCGATGCTCAATCCGCGTTATCCGGCCGCCGTTGTTGCCGGTAACGTTGAAACGTCCCAGCATGTCACCGATACCCTTTATGCCGCCCTTGGCGTCATGTCGGGAGCACAGGGGACCATGAACAACTTCACCTGGGGCAATGATACACATCAGTATTATGAAACCATCTGTGGCGGTTCGGGTGCCGGTCCTGATTTTGACGGCACCAGCGGTGTTCATACCCATATGACCAACTCGCGCCTGACCGATCCGGAAGTCCTTGAATGGCGTTTCCCGGTCATGCTCGAAAGCTTTGAAATCCGCAAAGGGTCCGGCGGTAACGGCAAATTCAAGGGTGGCGATGGCACGACCCGTCGTGTCCGCTTCCTCGAAGACATGACCGCATCGATCCTGTCCAACCACCGGCGCGTGCCCAACCAGGCCGTTGCCGGTGGCGAGCCGGGCAAACTTGGTCGCAACGCCATCGAACGTGTCGACGGTACCGTGATCGAGCTGAAAGGCACCGACGGGGCAGAAATGCATCCGGGTGATGTCTTCATCATCGAAACCCCGGGCGGTGGTGGTTACGGCAAGGCCTAAGGGTTCTTGCCAACCCCATCTTCCGGTTTGACCAGAAACACCGGTTTTCCCCCAAACCTTCGGTGTTTCTGGTCCGGGGTTTTAACCCCGGCCTCCCTGTTGAACTTCCTGCCGCCCCTGAGTTTCCTCACGGGCGGCTTTTTCTTGATGTTGGCAATATCGTCCCTACATGCATGAGGGGACACTTCATTAAAAATCAACGACATTGCCATAGGCTTCACTCAAGGATCGGGTTGCCAAAGCTTGCCCGCACAGGCTGCAATCGCGATCCATCAGGTCGACCTGAACAGACAGGATGAGAGCACCGTGAAATTCTTTATTTTGAACCAGCGCTATTTCGTCATTACAAGCGTTGCGCTTCTGACCGTCATTTCCGTGGTTTGTGCCGGCGTGATCGATAGCTGGTTCTGGGTGCCGGCGGTGGTGTTCGGTCTGTTGCTTCTGGTCGGCATTCATGATCTTCATCAGACCAAGCATTCCATCCTGCGCAACTATCCGATCAGTGCGCATATCCGCTTCATCCTTGAAAGCTTCCGTCCTGAAATCCGCCAGTATCTTCTGGAAAGCGATCAGGACGAAATCCCGTTCAGCCGTCAGGCCCGCGGCCTTGTCTATCAGCGCGCCAAGGGTGTCGAAGACAAACGCCCGTTCGGCACGATCGAGGATGTCTATAAATCGGGTTATTCCTGGATCACGCATTCGGTGGCGCCAAAACACATCACCGATACCAATTTCCGGGTCCGGGTTGGCGGGCCACATTGCAAGCAACCCTATGATTGCAGCCTGTATAATATCTCGGCCATGAGCTTTGGCGCGCTGTCGGGCAATGCGATCCTGGCGCTGAACAAAGGTGCGAAAAAGGGCGGCTTTGCCCATGATACCGGCGAAGGCAGCATTTCGCGCTATCACCGCGAAGGTGGTGGCGATCTGATTTATCAGGTGGCGTCAGGCTATTTCGGGGCACGCAATGAAGACGGCACATTTTCCGAGGAAAAATTCGCCGAAACCGCCGCCGACCCGCAAGTCAAAATGATCGAGTTGAAACTCAGCCAAGGCGCAAAGCCCGGTCATGGCGGCATGTTGCCCGCCGCCAAAATCACCAAGGAAATTGCCGATGCCCGCGGTATTCCGATGGGACAGGATTGTGTATCGCCTTCGGCCCACAGTGCCTTTTCAACGCCGATCGGCCTGATGGAATTCATTGGTCGCTTGCGTGATCTTTCCGGCGGCAAGCCGGTCGGGTTCAAGCTGTGCATTGGCCATCGTCGCGAATTCATGTCGATCATCAAGGCAATGCTTGAAACCGGGATTACGCCCGACTTCATCGTGGTCGATGGCAAGGAAGGCGGAACCGGTGCCGCACCGGTCGAATTTGCCAACCGTGTCGGCATGCCGATGCAGGAAGGCCTTACTTTCGTTCACAATGCGCTGCGCGGGGCGGGGCTGCGTGATCAGATCAAGATCGGGGCCGCGGGCAAAATCATCTCGGCCTTTGATATTGCGCGAACCCTGGCACTTGGGGCGGACTGGTGCAATGCCGCGCGCGGTTTCATGTTTGCCCTTGGCTGTATTCAGGCCCAAAGCTGTCACACCAACTGCTGCCCGGTCGGTATCGCGACACAGGATAAAATCCGTCAACGCGCTTTGGAACCGGGTGATAAAAGCGAACGTGTCGCACGGTTCCATAAAAATACCATGCATGCGCTGGCTGAAATCACCGGTGCAGCTGGCCTGACCGATCCGCGCAATTTCATGCCCTATCACTTCATGGTCCGCCAGAAGGACAATGAATTCATCGATGGCAACGAAGCCTATCCGTACCTGCCCGAAGGTTTCCTTCTGGCAGATAAGGAGATCGAGGAACTTCATGAATGGCATTCGCGCTGGGGCCGCGCATCGGCCGATACCTTCGCGCCCAAGGAAATTCCGTTTGGTCCCTATAAGCGCGCCAAGGCAATTGCCGGCGAAAAGGCCGCGCAATAGACGATATCAGGAGCCGCCTGCACCATGGCCGTTAAACGTATCGTTGCAAATTTTGCGGTGGATGACATCAGTAAGGCTGTCGTGTTTTACGAGGATATCCTTGGCCTTGATACCGTGATGGATCATGGCTGGATCAGGACCTTTGCCGTGGCGGGGAAAACCATGACGGCGCAGGTCAATTTCGCTACCGAAGGTGGATCGGGAACCCCGGTGCCCGACATGTCGATCGAGGTCGATAACCTTGACGAAATCCTTGGCAAAATGACCGATGCCGGGATTACCATCGAATATGGCCCGACGGATGAGCCATGGGGTGTCAGGCGGTTTTATGTCCGCGACCCGTTTGGCAAACTGATCAATATCGTTATGCATAAATAGGAAAAGCCCGGCCAAATCGGCCGGGCTTCTTGTTAGCGTTGAAACAATTCGGCGCGGACCGCGACCAATCCTTCACGTGTGATGCGATAAGGCGCACCGGCGCGGGACCGGATGAAGCGGCGTTTGCGCAGTTTCTTGAACACCTCGATCGTGCAGGCGGTCAGAAACCAGCCGTCGCGGGTAATACAGTCTGCTTCGAGGATGCGATTGTGGTTGTCCTTGATCACCTTGATCAGGCCACCTTGCGCAAGTGCATGCAGCACGCGCTGTTCGTTCTTTGAAATATTCACTGTCAGAGTCCGAAAACCAGTTGGGAAAACGGTTTCCGATCGGGGCGGGCACAACAATACCGGCCACGCGCGCCCGTTTTATTGGCGGGCAGGCGATCCGATCTGCTGATCAGCGGTTTGGAAAGGTCAGGCTGTCAAACCGCGATCAGCGGCTGTGCCGGGACTCTGACATAAAAGCTCCGAATAAGGTTCGCCGCCAAATTGCCAATCTGGCGGCGTTTCGTCAAGCGGCGCGCTGCATTTCCACGGTCGGGACTTCGCGGTCCGGCACCGGGCCGGTCACGAGGAAGCCGAACTTGCGGTAAAACGCCTTGGCGCGTTCATTATGGGCTACGACCTTAAGCCGGACATTGCTGCGTGCACCTTTTTCCGACAGGGCATCAAGGGCCGCCATCATCAGTGCCTTGCCCGCACCGCTGCCATGTGATGCCGGATCAACCATGATCCAGTCGATTTCCGGGCTGTTGTGGATGGCGATGACATAGCCCAGAAGAATGTCGTCTTTGGTCGCGACATAGACAGTGTGGTTATCACTGCCAAGGGCATTTTCAAAAACACTGGTCGACTGTTCGACATAGCGGGCAACCAGATTGGTTGCGGCATCGCCCATGCCTTCGATGAAATAGGTTGAGTCCGTCGCGCGCTTGGTCAGGTCGCGAATGAAAGGAAGATCGTCGGCAGTGCCTTTGCGGATCTGCATTTTGTAAGCTCGTGTGCGTTATTCTATTTTTCGGGTTTGCAACCCGTCACGCAGTCTGAGCCAAAATCCATACCATGTGGTTAATGGATCACGCTTGTTGCAATGATTTTTTAACCGACCTGACACCGGTCAAAACGCCAAAGTCCCTATTTCTGGCGGTTTTTCTTGTCGCGATACATTTCAAGATCGGCAACCGCCATCATTTCTTCGAAATTTTGGTTAATTGGTTCAAAGAAAACAGACGCCCCCGAACTGATTTCGGGTGTCTCGCGGATCGGTGCTTTGGCGTTGGGGATGTTGAGTTTGATATTCGCAAGCGCGTTGCGCACACGGGTGATGATGGTCGTAAGATCCCCCCGGTTTCGGACATAGCCAAGCACGGCAAATTCGTCACCGCCGACGCGACCGCAAATATCAACCTCGCGGATGCTGTCGGTGATGGCCTTGCCAACCGCACGAAGTGCGGCATCCCCGGCGGCGTGGCCATAATCGTCATTCCAGCGCTTCATATTGTCGAGATCAAAGAAAATGACCCCGATATGATGGTGATAGCGTTTGGCGATGCGGATTTTCTGATGGGCAAGCATTTCAAATCCGGCGCGGTTGTTCAGCCCGGTCAGCGGATCTGTCATCGACATTTCGCGCATGACTTCGAACTGTTCATACAGGCGCAAGTCGGCCTCGATCAGATCGCGGAAAACATCAAGCAGTGTCTGAAGGGAATCCTCATAGCTGGTTGGTTGGCGATCAAACACGCACAGGGTGCCAAAAACCTCACCATTCGGCCACAGAAGCGGTGTTCCGAAATAGGAGACATAACCATCATCAGTCAGTTCGGGATTGTCGGCCCATTCCGATTTTCCGCGGGCGTCGGGTTCATAAAAGGGCGTTTTTTCCTGAATGACGCGTCGGCAGTAAATGTTGGAATCAAGTGTCTCCGCCTTGCCGGAAATGTCGCGATGCGGATTTTCCGCATTCTGGCTGGTCACAGCTGCCCGGTATCCTTGGTCCTTGTTATATTCGACAACATAACCGGATGTCGCACCAAGAAGCCGTGTCATCACATCGACAACGCGTTGCCATTTCGCAAGCGAGGCCTGTATGGCCTCATCCTGTGAGATCCATTCAAGTTTGTGGTGGGTCGCCATTCTAACCGCCTTCGTGTCTTTCTGCCTGACCATTGAAACCGATAAGCGGTTCTGTCCCGGGCCTTTGATTTTTATATTTGTCCCGCGCGCGGCGAGAACAAGCTGTCTTTTCCATCATTTACGCCCAAAAGCCCGCCGGGCCGCAGGACCAGAATGGCGGCAAGCAACCCGAATACCGCGACATCGCGATAGGCGCCGCCGAAATATCCGGACCAGTATGCCTCTGTCAGGCCGATGACAAATCCGCCCAACCAGGCCCCGCGCATCTGCCCGATGCCACCAAGAATGGCCGCGACCAGTGCCTTGAACCCGAAAAGTGTACCGGAATGAAAGTTAATCACGCCATAACGCAACGCCATTACAGCACCGGCAATGCCGCATAAAAATCCAGCCAGAACAAATGATTGCTGTTCGATGCGTTGCAACGATATGCCGCACAGACCAGCAGCAATGCGATCCTGGCTGATTGCGCGCCATTGGCGCCCGAACCGGGTATTTGCCATCATCCAGATCAGGACGCCACCAACTGCAACGGCCATGCCGATCGACAGAACGTCAAATCCAAGCATGCGCACAACGAACTGATCGCTGCGCAGGACCGCAAACGAATATTGCCACAGCGGCGGCAGATTGAAATTGCGGGCCGATATGACAAGCCGGACAAACTCCTGAATGAACAAAACACATCCAAGCGATGCCACAATCACGGCCCGGCCACCCGCGGCCTTGCGTCCGAGCGGCCCGAAGACATTGCGCCAAGTCAGATGGCTAAGTCCGGAACCGACAAAGACCGCCATCGCGGTTGCCCCGATCACGATCAGAAAAAGGTTCCATCCGGCAAGCGATGATAACAGCAAACCGCCAATCACCGTTGACAGGGCCGCCGTCATGACGATTTCGCCAAAGGCCAGATTGATCCGTCCGATCAACCCGTAAATCAGCGTGAAAGACAGCGCGAGCAATCCGTAAATCGCCCCGCGCGACAGGCCATTGATACCAAGTTGAAGCCCATAGGCCAGATCGCGGGAAACTTCGGGGACATCTGGCGTCAGGCCGTGCTGATCAGGGTTTTCATACCGATCAAGCGCCTGCCTGCCAACGCGATCAAGCCAGAACCGGTTCAGGATCGAAAGATGGGTCGGGGAAACCGGCCCGAACCGGCTGGTTTCGATCCCGATTAGAGTGCCGGGACTGTTGGGTTTGTCCGCACGTGAAAACAGACAGGTCATTTGATGGACCGGCAGGGACGATATGGCCGATGGTGACGGACCTTTGTCGGGAACCGTGCGGGCATTGTCCGGTATGATCTGATAGTGCAGGGTGATGCGCGTCTGATCGGTGATTTCGTCAAATCGGGTCAGAAGCCGGATTTTGGGTGCTTCGTCTTCAATACCGGGAAGGGCAATGCGGCAGATGTTGAATTGCCAGGGATCATCGGGCTGACAAGCGCCAAGGCCGATCGCCAGAAATGGCATCAGCAGCATAAAACGCCAGCATCTGAAAGCCCGGAACCGATGAAGCACGCAATTCCCCGGCAGAGTTCGTGATGGCATATCCTGCTTGATTTTCAGGTTTTTACAAGAAAACGATGCCATCTATTGCCGGATTGTTGCCCCTTTTTCTTGCGATCAGGATCAACAGGTTCCAGACTTGCGCCAAACAGATTGATGATTTCATAAAAGGAGACGCCCGCATGGCAGACGTGATCGACTATACGATCCATGGCGAAGAAATGCAGTTGGTCGAAATCGAACTGGATCCGGGCGAGGGCGTCCGGGCCGAAGCCGGTGCCATGATGTATATGGGCGATGGCATTGCCATGCAGACCGGGACGGGCGGGGGCCTGTTTTCCGGGTTCAAGCGCATGCTGACCGGTGAGGGGTTCTTTATCACAAGCTTTGTCCATGAAGGATCGGGCAAGGGGCATGTTGCCTTTGCTGCCCCCTATCCCGGCAAGGTGGTGGCACTTGATCTGGCGGAACTTGGTGGTGAAATCATCTGTCAGAAGGATGCGTTCCTGTGTGCTGCGGCCGGGATCGATATTGATATCGCCTTTTCCAAAAAGATCGGTGCGGGCCTGTTTGGTGGTGAAGGTTTCATTCTTCAGCGCCTCAGCGGTGATGGCATGGCCTTCATGCATGCCGGGGGCACGATCATCCGCAAGGATTTGCAGCCGGGCGAAACGCTTCGGGTTGATACCGGTGCACTTGTCGCCATGACCCCGTCGATTGATTATTCGATCAAGTTTGTCGGCGGCTTTACCAATGCACTGTTTGGCGGTGAGGGACTGTTTGTCACGACCCTTGAGGGCCCCGGCACCGTATGGCTGCAAAGCCTGCCATTCTCGCGTCTGGCGGATCGTATTGCCGCGGCCCTGCCACAGGATCGAAATAAGGGATAGTTCTTTAATGACTTGGCTGGTTTTGAAGCGTGTAACCATTGTCTTCGCTATTTGCACGTTCTTTGGGCTAGTTGGTTATGGTGGTTCGGGTTGGCTCGATGCTCGATCAGATAGTGAGGTGCTTGCCTTACAAGCAGACAACTTGATTGCTGATGGCTTTGGTCCCGAGGCTCTTGGTTCGGAGCGTCTCAAGTGGTTGCTAGCTATCGAAGATCCAGATTTTTATGGGCACAATGGCATCGATGTTTTTACCGCCGGCGCAGGTAAGACAACACTGACTCAGTCGCTTGCCAAGCGCTTGGCATTCGATGATTTTCGGCCAGGAATAGGTAAAATTCGCCAGACAGGTTATGCCTTGGGGTTAGAGCAGGAGCTCACAAAAGAACAAATTCTTTCTCTGTTCCTGAAAACGGCTGAAATGGGCAATGGGCCAAATGGCTGGATGGTTGGGTTCTTTGAAGCTTCCCAAGTACTGTATGGTTATGCGCCTGGGAGCATAACCCGAGACGAGTTTTTGAGGCTTGTCGCTGTTCTAATAGCGCCCTCCAGACTTCATTTGCTTAAACCAAACGATGAACTCATTGATCGCGTCGAGCGCATTGATAAATTGCTAAGAAATGAGTGTTCTCCGAAGGCGAACAAAGACGTTTGGCTTTCGGAGTGTGGGTAAATAATGTTCCGATCGGTGAAAAAGGTAATACCAATTTCGGATATCTGGGCGTAGGGTAGGTGCCGAACAATTTTGGCCAGTTGGTCCGCCCCACAACGTGACCAACGCCCAACTGCCACCAGGACCAAAGAGGAAACCCATGTCAGATCGTCAATATGAACGCATTGAAACACCCGAAAGCCTGATCAGCGCCCTGCGCGAGATGCTTGGGGATCGTCTTTCAACTGCGCAGGCTGTGCTTGAACAGCATGGCAAGGATGAAAGCTGGCACGAGGCATCGCCGCCCGATGCGGTGGTTTTTGCAACCTCGACCGAAGAAGTCGCCGAAGTCGTCAAGCTGTGTGTTGCCCACAATGTCCCGATCGTTCCGTTTGGCACGGGCTCATCGCTTGAAGGGCATGTTGCGGCATTGCGCGGCGGGATTTGCATTGATGTATCGCGGATGGACGCGATCCTTGAGGTCAATAACGAAGACCTTGATTGCCGTGTTCAGGCCGGTGTAACCCGCGAACAGCTTAATGATCACTTGCGCGATACCGGTCTGTTTTTCCCGATTGATCCGGGTGCGAATGCATCGATCGGCGGCATGACTGCAACCCGCGCATCGGGCACCAATGCGGTGCGTTATGGCACCATGCGCGACAATGTGCTGAGCCTGACGGTCGTGACCCCGGAAGGCAAGATCATCAAGACCGCCAATCGTGCGCGCAAATCATCGGCCGGTTATGACCTGACCCGTCTGTTTGTCGGGTCCGAGGGCACGCTTGGTGTGATCACGGAAATCGGATTGAAGCTTTATGGCATCCCGGAAGCCATGTCGGCTGCTGTCTGTGCCTTCCCGACGGTCGAGGCCGCGGTTGATACCGTGATCCTGACCATCCAGGCCGGCATTCCGGTTGCCCGGATCGAGTTCCTTGATGAATTGCAGGTCCGCGCGGTCAATAACTATTCCAAGCTTGATCACAAAGAAGCCCCGACCCTGTTCTTTGAATTCCATGGCACCGAAGCCGGTGTGAAGGAACAGGCCGAGTTTGTTCAGTCCGTTGCCGAAGAATACGGTGCCGAGGAATTCCAATGGGCAACCCGCCAGGAAGACCGCAACAAGCTGTGGGCCGCACGCCACAAGGCCTATTACGCGTCACTTCAGCTGGAACCGGGCAAGGCCGGGATGCCGACCGATGTGTGTGTGCCGATTTCAAAACTGGCCGAGGCGATCACCGAAACCCGTGCTGATTGCGATGCCAGCCCGCTGACCTGCACCATCATCGGTCATGTCGGCGATGGCAACTTCCACACGCTGATCCTGCTCGATCCCGAAGATCCTGCACAGATGGAAGAAGCCAACCGCCTGCATAAGCGCATGGTGGAACGCGCCCTGAAACTCGGCGGGACCTGCACGGGGGAACATGGCATCGGTTATGGCAAGCTCGACTTCATGGTTGCCGAACATGGCGAAGATACGATTGCCATGATGCGCGCCATCAAAGCGGCCATTGATCCCAAAGGTCTGATGAATCCGGGCAAGCTGATCCCCGGGCTTTGATATCATCATACAATTTGGAAAAGTGTTGCAAAACGGGGCCCTTGGGCCCCGTTTTTCGTCAGAAGCGGAATGACAGTGAAATCGATCCAAACTGATCGGCACCGCTTTGGGCGGTGAATTCCGGGGTGCGATAGACATGTGTGTAGGTCAGGCGCGCCTGGCCGATGATCATCGCAAAACCGATCTGAAGGTCCCCGACCAGCGGTTCCTTGTCGACCGACGCACTGTCGGCAAAGGTATTGCCATCAAGGGTGATGTCGCGCACGACATAGCGGCCGGCAAAGCCCGCGAAAAGATATCCGCTGACCGGGAAGCCTTCTGTATCCGGGACAAAGAAGTCCGAACCGGGCAGGCTTGGGCGAATGCGCGGCGGGCCGTAATCGGCAGGCAGGTCAAAGCCCATGCGGAACATCGTCCCGATTTCGGCATTGGTGAACGCATTACCAAGGGTCACCGCCCCGTGCGGTGTGGCATCAAACTCGATGCCTGAAACGTCGGCTTCAAACCAGCTGCGATATTTCCGTTCATAGGTCAGGCCAATGATCGGTTCATTCTTGATCTGGTTATCCCAGCCTTCCGGGCGTGGGCTGTCGATCAGTTTATGCACGAAATCCTGCGTTTTGTCGGCAAGGGATGCCGGGCCCACAACGCCAAGTGTCAGTTCAAGCGTGTCGATGCGCGAATAGTTGCTTTCGCCGTCATCGGATTTCAGTCCGGTATCAGACAGAAGCCCCGCCGTCCCGTAAAGCATCCCGGCCCAGGGGCGATCATCGGGCTGGTGTTCGGCGATGGTTATGTCGTCGGGGGTATACATGGTCTGGCCCAGCGAATAGCTGGTGCGAATGCGTCCTTCGGATGCGAAAAAAGGCACCTGTTTGGCAACGTTCAAAAAGGCCGCAGGCGCACTGTCTTCTGGCGAAACAAAGGCCAGTCGCACACCGTTGGTGTAATGCTGATCACTGTTGGTCGGTGTGAAAAGGTCGTTTTCAACCGAAAGCGACACACCCCATTTTTCATCCGGCGTACGCGTTGATTGCGGCCCGTCTGCCGTATTGGTCTGGGCATGCAGGGTTCCCATCCCGGCGACTAAGGCAATCAGTGACGCTGAAAGTACGACAAGATGACGAACTGCCGGGGCCTGATACATAATGAATTATCTCATGAACGCAGATGGTTGCAGGGAAACATGTGAAAGTTCGGATATTAATTGGTCCTGACCCTATGACCACAGAATTTGGACAATTTGTGGCGGGTTTGTAAGTGCTGTCTGGATGCGGGGCCCGATTACAGAAAACCGGGCCAATCTATTGTAACAGTGAAACAATACGATGCCATGATTGTTCCCGCAATGATGTGATCTGTTTATCACAATTTCGGCTTTGCGCACAAAAACGCCGCCAGTGTGGCGGCGTTTGGAGGATGGTCTGGCCTGTTGGGCTGGTTACGGCACCTGTCGACGCAGGCGCGCGACATCGGCGTGACTGGTGTCAATGATCCCGCGATAGGCGTGCCAGCTTGAATAGCCAAGCAACGGCATCATGATCGCCAGTCCGAACATGAAGACAACCATGCCACAGGCGGCAAGAATGGCAATCACCGCAGCCCAGCCAATCAGAACTTTCCAGTTTTTGCGAAACGCATTCACACTGATGATGACAGCGGTAATCACATCAACATCGCGGTCAACCAGAAGCGGGATCGAGACCACCGAAATGGCAAAAACAATGATCGCCAGCGCACCGCCAAGGATGGAACCGGTAATCAGGAATGTAATCGCATCGCGCGAAAAGAATGTTTCCCAAATCAGGGCATCAAGTGACGGCATGGTTCCGTTGTAAAACAGCGCGAACAGCAACATCGCAATCCGCGTCCATGCCAGGAAGAACAGCATCAGCACAACACCGATCGCCCCGATCTGTCCGGGGTTGCGGCGAAAACCGTTCAGGCTGTGCCAGATGGTAACATTTTCGCCCATCTCAAGGCGGCGGCTGGTTTCGTAAAGGCCCACGGCGACAAGCGGTGCCAAAAGCATGAAGCCCGCAGCCAGCGGTAATGTCAGGTAAGGCTGTCCGGTTCGAAAGATGCTCAGGATCACGAGCCACCCAGCCAGGACGCAAAGCGCACCATAGGTCAGGCCAATCGCCGGTGTCTGTTTGAAGTCCCGCCAGCCAGCCTGCAGCCATTTGCCGGACTGGTCGGTTGTGATGGTCCGGATCGTAATACCGTGCAGTCCGTTGTCGACCGTGTTTTCTGGCGTTTGAATTGTTGTATCGGTCATTTTCATCCTCCCTGTCGCGGAAAAGCGCGATGATCTTTCGATATGAATGAAAGTCAGGATTGAATTTATTGTTTTCTAAAATGTATCATTTTAATCGACGATTTCCAGTATCCAGTTGATTTTAAACTATGTATTTGGCTCGAAAGGTGTTTCGAAACTGGAATTTATGGTTTGGTTACGGCCTGTTCGATGCTTGTTTTTATTTGTTAAAAATTGTGCGATTTCTGCGCGATGCTTGACCCGTGTCCGGGGGCTGCTCACATGTTATGGGCCGGGGCGATAAGGCGGTGGAAAAATGCATCCCGCAAGATCGCGCACCATGTCGTGTAATGAATGCAACATTCTCTCGCCATTTTCTGTTGCGACAGATGTCACGAGCCCTATGATTTTGGACTGAAAATCAAACCATTGAGGGTCACGGCCAAACGGCAGTGTGACCTTGCGAGCGAGCGGAGCCTGACTGTTGAAAAAGATCCTTGCCGTAATCGGTGCGTTAGTAGTGGTGCTTGTAGCCGCATTGCTGATCATTCCGTCCCTGATTGATTGGAATGGCTACAAGGCACAGATCACCCAGGCCGTCCGGGATGCGACGGGCAGGGAGCTTGTCCTGACGGGCGACCTGTCAATGTCGCTGATCCCGTCGCCGTCGCTTTCGGCAAGTCAGGTGACCTTGGGCAATTTGCCCGGCGCACAGGATGCCGACATGGTTTCGATTGAAGAGGCACGGGTTTCGGTTGCCCTGATGCCGCTGCTTACCGGCAATATCCAGGTCACCGAAGTCAGCCTGATTGATCCGGTCATCGCAATCGAGACATTTGATAACGGTACTAACAATCTGGTCTTTGATCCGGCAGCTGCGCCGCGTTCCGGACCGGATGCAGGCACGATAACGGTTCCGCAAACTGAACCCCAGCCCCCGGCAGACAACGAGGAAAATGGCGGCAGTGCCACAACCGCGACTGACGAAACCGCATCGGGCAGTGATTTCGCAAGCACGATCAAGATCGATCGTCTTGAAATCGAAAATGCCACCATCATTTACCGCACCCCGGGTTCGGTCGAACGTATCGAGGGTCTGACGGTTGGTGTGTCGGCCGACAGTCTGAATGGTCCGCTCGAAGGGGAAGGGTACGTTTTCTATCGCGGTATCCCGCTGACATTTGGCTTTAATGTCGGTCAGATCAGTCAGGTTGCGCCATTCCCGATCAGCCTGAAAGTCGGCATCGACAAGGTTGACGGTGGTGTCACCGTTGCCGGACGTGTCGATCTTTCAACCGACAATCCCGGCTTTGATGGTCAGATTGACGGTGATTTCAAGGACCTTCGCGAGGCGGCCCTGCGTATTGCCGGCGATGGTGCAGAAATCCCCGATATTGCGGCAAAGCCGCTTGATCTTGGTGGTCACATCACCGCGAATGCAAAGTCGGTCACGTTAAATGATCTGTCGATCCGCTTTGGCGAGACCCGTGGTTCAGGCGCCATTGCCATTGATCAGGAACCCAGCATGCGTGCCGATGTCGCATTGCGGTTCAACCAGCTCGACCTTGATAGCATTCTGGTTCTGGCCGATATGGGCGACGGGGCCGAGGCATCATCGGGTTCTTCATCGACAGATGCGGCCGGATCGGCAACTACGGGCAATGACGGTGCAACCGATGGCAGCGCGCAATCCATCCCGTCGCAAAGTTCGGTTAAAAAAGGTGACAGTGCAAATGCACCGATCATTCCGGCTGATCTGACAGCCGCGATCGATTTTGAAGTCGAAACCCTTATTTATAATCAGACCCCGGTTCACAATGCGCGGGTCAATGCCGCGATTGCCAACAGCAAGATCACCCTGAACGAGGTTTCAGCAGGCCTTCCGGGCGGGACCGACTTTGCGGTGTTCGGCAGCATTTCCGGCGAAAAGCCCAAACTGTCTGCGGCACTGAGCTATGAAATGGCATCGGAAAACATCCGGGCGGTGATCCGTTGGCTGGGTGTTGATGTTGACGGTGTTCGTGCAGACAGGCTGCGCCGGTTCTCGCTGACTGGCGGGATCAAGGGAACGCCCGATCAGTTGAACATTTCCGATCTTGACCTTCGGATTGATGACACCGCCATTCGTGGTGCGGTTGTTGCCAATCTTGGCGGTTCGGGGCTGCCGGCACTTGGTATCGGCCTGAAGCTCGACCGGATCAATCTTGATCAGTATGTCGCAACCGCCCAGACCAGTGGCGATGCATCCGCAACGACGTCGGGCAGCGCGGGCAATGGCACCGCAACCGGAACGTCCGCCACGGGCGGGACTGCGAACGGTGCTTCAAACGCGACCGCGGCCAAGGAAGACATGGTCAAGGTCATCAAGGACGCATTGGCGCCACTTGATGGGCTGGCGGCAAATTACCGGCTGGCTGCCGATGAAATCATTTCGTCGGGTGTTGCTGTGCGCGGCATCATGATTGATGGCAGCATCAAGGGGCGCGATATCACCCTTGGCAATTTTGCCGTTTCAGATGCCGCAGGGCTGAGTGCATCGGCAAAGGGTACCTTTAATGGCAGTGCCGATATTCCGGCTTTTGAAGATCTGTCTGTCCGGGTAACCGCAAAGACACTGGAACCGCTTGCCAAGCTTACGGGCATTACGCTTCCGGCACCGGCAAGCAGCTATAAAAGCATTCAGGCAAATCTTGGCCTGAATGGTCCGATTACCGGTCCGACCCTTAAGCTTGATGTGTCCAACCCGCTTATGCAGGTGGCACTTGATGGTGTGGTGTCGCAGATGCTGGGGGCCAATCCCGGACTGGATGGCAAACTGGCGGTGCAGGCATCCAGTCTGAACCGTGCGCTTGATCTGGTTGCGCCGACCTATACGCCATCAGGTAATCTTGGCCGACTGGCTGTTTCCAGCACGGTCAAAGGCAATGCGCAAAATGTTGCACTTGATGATCTGAAGCTTGTGCTTGGTGCGTTCGAAACCGCGGGTAAGGTTACCTTTGATGGCAGCCAGGCACAGCCGAAACTGACGGTCGCACTTTCTGGTGGCAAACTGGTCGTCGATCCGTTCGTGCCCGCACAAAAGCGCGCGGGTCTTATGCCCGGTATTGGCAGTGGTCCGCGCAAGGCCGCGTTCAATCTGCCGGCAAGCATGACCGCAACACGTGTTGATGCGCGTGATGGTACGCCTTGGGATGATACCGTCATTGACGTATCGGCATTGCGATCGATTGATGCCGATATCGCCATTGCGCTTGATCAGCTTGATTTCGATACCTATAGCCTTGTGAACCCGGATCTGAAGGCATCCCTGGTTCAGGGACTTCTGACGATCTCGAACTTCAAGGGACTGTTGGGGGATGGTGATCTTGGTATCAACGGGACGTTTGATGCACGTAACACGGATGTGCCGCAACTTGCGCTGAAGGGGGATCTTGATGGTGCGCGGATCGAACGGCTGACGCCGATCAAGGTGGCCAATGATACGATTATTGGCGGTGCGAACCTTAAATTCGATGTTACGGCATCGGGTAATACGTCACGCCGTCTGGTTTCGGCCCTGAACGGCACGGCCAATCTGGTTTTGACCGAAGTCCGGTTCAGCAATGCGTCAAAACGGTCGAGTGATCCGAAGCTGAATATCGAAGCCCTGCTGCGTCAGGGGCCACAGGCAATGGTCGTCGAAGGGGTTGGTAACAACGATCTGTTGCAATCGCTTGAAGGTGACATCACCATCACCAAGGGCATTGCCAAGACCACCCGCGTCGAAGCGCTTTCGCGTGTCGGGACGGCGGATGCCGATGCGACGCTTGATCTTCCGAAATGGGTGATGGATACGACCGCAGATTTCGATTTTTCCAAGAAGATCGAAGAACTGCCGCCGTTTAGCGTTTATGCCAAAGGCAAGATCGATGATCCGGTCATTACCGGACGCATGGACAAGGTTGCGGTCAAGGTTCTTGATAACATCCTTGATAAGGCACTTGGCGGCAGCAGCTCTGGTAACAGTGATAGCGGATCAGGTGGCAATTCACCCGAAGATGCGGCAAAGGGCCTTTTGAAAGGGCTTTTGAATCAGTTTGGTCGCTAGGCGTCCGGCATTGTGATTACACAGAAAATGGCCCTGCATAGCGGGGCCGTTTTTCGTTTGTCCTCAGACGGTTGTTCGTATGTTGTAATATAACGGCAAAAAAACCTTAACAAACGGGCTCGGCTTCGACATGATCCGCGCGTCGATTCCCTTTTGTGGTAACGGTTGATTATGTCGGTTAAAAAAACTGCTCTGGATAAGGACCTCAAGTGGCAAAAGCGCATGGATGCCGGGATGGGCGCAACTGCGTCGATCAGTGCAAAACTTGGTCTTGCCATTGTTTTCCTGCTTGCCTGTAGTGCGTTTGTCGCCTTTCACATGGGCGGACTGCCGCAAAGTGGCTTCCTGATCGCCGCTGCTGTGATCGGCGGTTACATGGCGCTCAATATCGGTGCCAATGATGTTGCCAACAATGTCGGTCCTGCGGTCGGCTCAAAAGCACTGACCATGGTTGGTGCGCTTTTGATTGCCGCCGTGTTCGAAGCCGCAGGTGCGATCATTGCCGGTGGCGACGTTGTCGGGACCATCAAGAACGGCATTATCGATCCAAACCAGATGCCTGATGCACAGACCTTTGTCTGGGCGATGATGGCGGCGCTTTTGGCTGCTGCCCTTTGGCTGAACCTGGCGACCTGGCTTGGGGCGCCGGTATCAACCACGCATTCGATCGTTGGCGGTGTGATGGGGGCTGGCATGGCTGCCGTCGGGCTTGGTGCTGTCAACTGGCCGACCATGGGCACCATTGCTGCCAGCTGGGTGATTTCCCCGGTCCTGGGTGGTCTGATTGCCGCAGGCTTCTTGGCCTTTATCAAATTCCGCATCATCTATACCGAAGACCGCGTTGCGGCCGCACGCAAATGGGTTCCGATCCTTGTTGGCGTGATGGTTTCGGCATTCTCGATGTATCTGATGATGAAGGGTGTGAAGAAAGTCTGGAAGGCCGATACCCCGGTTGTGATTGCCATTGGTATCGCCGCATTCTTTATTACGGTCATTCCGGTCCGCAAGGCCGTGATCCGTGCATCGGCATCGATGACCGGACGGCGCAAGGAAATTGCATCGCTGTTCCGTATTCCGCTTGTTGTGTCGGCAGCTCTTTTGTCCTTTGCCCACGGTTCTAACGACGTTGCCAACGCGATTGGCCCGCTTGCAGCCATCGTATCAGGTGTGGATAGCGGTGAAATCGTGACCAAGGCCCCGATCCCGATCTGGGTTATGGTGATTGGTGCGCTTGGTATTTCGGCTGGTCTGATCCTGTTTGGTCCGAAACTGATCAAAACCGTTGGCTCCAAAATCACCAAACTTGATCCGATCCGTGCCTATACGGTTGCGCTTTCGGCGGCATTGACCGTGATTGTGGCCTCGGCACTCGGTCTTCCTGTCAGTTCGACCCACATTGCGGTCGGCGCGGTGTTTGGTGTCGGTTTCCTGCGTGAAAGCCTGTCGCATCGTCGTCGTCAGGTAGCACCGCCGATGCTGGTGGACGCCCCGGAAGGCGAACAGTCCGACGAACATCTCGAAGCATTGCGTCAGATTGATCCGAACGAAGCCGAACGGGCCGAGAAGAAACTGCGCAAGCGTCTTCTGGTGCGCCGTCGCTATGCGGTGACGATTGCAACGGCCTGGGTGGTGACGGTTCCGGCCGGTGCCTTCCTTGGGGCGCTGCTGTTCTTCACCATTCGCGGTATCATGCTGTAATTGCAATAAGAATAAAGTTTCGCGGCACGGCGTCCCACTTTCCCCGGGGCGACTTGCAGCGATCTGCAGCGGCGGTCAGGGTAACCTGGCCGCCGTTTTTCCTTGACCATACGGGGGGCGGGGCGTAAACAGCGCCCCAACCAAAGTTATCCGAACCCGGTCTTGATCGTCGCCCAGTAAGGTGGGCCGCGAGATTTGTTATGCGTGGGTTCACCTTTTTGAAGGACGAAAAGATGAAAGCGATCATTTTCGGCATTCTGGCAATGGCGGCGACTGTTGTTGCGTCGAACATTCTGGTCGAATACCCGCTTCCGGGTGTGTTGGCAGATTGGCTGACCTATGGCGCCTTTACCTATCCGGTGGCGTTTCTGGTAACCGATCTGACCAATCGTGCTCGCGGTGCAGGGGCCGCACGTATTGTTGTGCTGGCGGGCTTTGCCCTGGCTGTTGTGTTGTCGCTGATCCTTGCTGACACGCGGATCGCCATCGCGTCCGGTACTGCTTTCCTCATTGCCCAGATGCTTGATGTCACCATCTTTGACAAATTGCGTCAGGCAACTTGGTGGAAAGCACCGCTCGTTTCATCTGGCATCGGTTCGGCAGTTGATACGGCATTGTTCTTTTCGATCGCCTTTGCCGGTACCGGTCTTCCGTGGGATACCTGGGCACTGGGTGATTTCACCGCCAAGGTGATCATGGCGCTGACCTGTCTTGCGCCGTTCCGTCTGTTGATGGCGGTGGTAACGCCGCGCCTGAATGCGGAACCGGCACAGGGCTGATATGACGCGCCAAGCCTTGTGGTTTTGAACGAAGGGGCGCATAAAACGCCCCTTCAATTGTTTGTCCAATCAACCGGAATAATCCCGATCCATGAAAGTCGATCTGTTCGATTTCGAATTGCCGCGCGAACGCATTGCCGAACATCCGGCAAATCCGCGTGATGCTGCACGCATGCTTGATCTGTCTGCTGGCGGAATGACCGACCGTATCGTGCGCGAACTGCCCGATATTTTGCGCCCGGGTGATTTGCTTATTTCAAATGATACCCGCGTGATCCCGGCGCGCCTGTTTGGCAAGCGCGGAGACGCCAAGGTCGAAGTCACCCTGCATAAACAGGAAGGACTGGCAGAATGGGTGGCGTTTGCAAAGCCGGCCAAAAAGCTTCGGATCGGAGAAACCTTCAAGGTCAATGACGAGTTTGAGGCCGAGGTTCTTGATAAAAAAGACGGCGGCGAGGTCACGCTGAAATTCAACCGTTCGGGTGCCGATCTGATCGCGGCACTTGAAAAATACGGTGTCATGCCGTTGCCGCCCTATATCCGTCGTGAAGCTGGCGGAAATGATCAGGATAAATCCGATTATCAGACCATCTTTGCGCAAAAAGATGGTGCTGTGGCCGCCCCGACAGCGGGCTTGCATTTTACCCCGGAACTTTTGGCCAATCTGGATGCACGCGGGATCAATCGCCGCACCATTACCCTGCATGTCGGGGCGGGCACGTTCCTTCCGGTCAAGGTTGATGATACCGATGACCATAAAATGCATGCGGAATGGGGATCGATCAGCAAGGAAATCGCTGATCTGATCAACGAAACGCGCGCCAATGGCGGACGCGTTGTTGCGGTGGGTACGACGTCGCTGCGCCTGCTTGAAAGTGCAGCGCGCGAAGATGGTGTGGTTGAACCGTTCGAGGCGGAAACCGACATCTTTATCACGCCGGGGTATAAGTTCCGAGCGGTCGACATGCTTTTGACCAACTTCCATCTGCCGCGTTCGACCCTGTTCATGCTGGTTTCGGCCTTTGCCGGGTTTGAGCGCATGAAGGCCGCCTATAACCACGCGATCGAAAACGAATACCGTTTTTATTCTTATGGCGATTGCAGTCTGCTTGAATGCGCCAGTAAAATTGATGCACGGACATAAATTGTCATGACCGAATTTCGCTATGAATTGCTTGCCCAGGATGGCAAGGCCCGCTTGGGGCGCATCCACACCGCGCACGGCGTGATCGATACGCCGACTTTCATGCCGGTGGGGACTGCCGCCACGGTTAAGGGCATGTTGCCGGAAAACGTCGCCGATACCGGTGCGCAAATCCTTCTTGGCAATACGTACCATTTGATGCTGCGTCCGGGTGCGGAACGCATTGCGCGTCTTGGTGGCCTGCATAAATTCATGAACTGGGACAAGCCGATCCTGACTGACAGTGGCGGGTATCAGGTCATGTCGCTGGCAAAATTGCGCAAGATCACCGAAGAAGGTGTCACCTTCAAAAGCCACATTGACGGGCGTAAGTTTAACCTGACGCCGGAACGCTCGATGGAAATCCAGCATTTGTTGGGCTCGACCATCACCATGGCCTTTGATGAATGCACGCCGTTCCCGGCAACCGAGCAGCAGGCCCGCGAAAGCATGCAGATGTCGATGCGCTGGGCCAAGCGGTCCAAGGACGCCTTTGTCGAACGCGAAGGCTATGCGCTTTATGGCATTCAGCAGGGCAGCGTTTTTGAAAACCTGCGTCGTGAAAGTTCTGAAAAGCTGGCCGAGCTTGATCTTCCGGGCCATTCGGTTGGTGGTCTTGCAGTTGGCGAAGGCCAGCAGATCATGTTTGATACGCTTGATTTCTGCGTCGATATGCTGCCGACCAACAAGCCACGTTACCTGATGGGGGTTGGCAAGCCGTCTGACCTTGTTGGTGCGGTGATGCGCGGGATTGATCAGTTCGATTGCGTTCTTCCGACCCGTTCGGGCCGCAATGCGCAGGCCTTTACTCATCGCGGGACACTGAACCTTAAGAACGGTCGTCATCGCGATGATGACCGCCCGCTTGATGATCAGTGCAATTGCCCGGCTTGTACGAAATATTCGCGGGCCTATCTGCATCATCTGATCAAGGCGGGTGAAATTCTGGGCGCGGTTCTGCTGACCTGGCATAACCTTGCCTATTATCAGGATTTGATGCGCGGCATGCGCGAAGCCATTGCCGAAGGCCGGATGGAGGCCTTTGCGCGCGATTTCCATGCCGGACAGGAAGGCGGGGATATCGATCCCGTGCCGATCATCGAAGATTAAGGAGGCTGTCATGGCCGATCAGACCATTTACGACAATCTGACCATGCTGGGCGGTGACACGGTACAACCGGCATCCCCGGACGAAGCCGTTCTTGAACGTGTTCAGAACCCGCAGGCCGGAACAGATTACTGTGTGCGCTTTGTCGCACCGGAATTTACATCCCTGTGTCCGATCACCGGGCAGCCCGATTTTGCCCATTTGGTGATCGACTATGTACCGGGTGACTGGCTTGTCGAAAGCAAATCGCTGAAGCTGTTTCTGACGTCGTTCCGCAATCATGGTTCATTCCATGAAGACTGCACGATCAAGGTCGGCAAGCGCATTGTCGAAACGCTTGATCCGAAATGGCTGCGCATTGGCGGATACTGGTATCCGCGCGGCGGTATTCCGATTGATGTGTTTTATCAAACCGGTGCCGCACCCGAAGGTGTGTGGATCCCGGAACAGGGCGTTGCCCCGTATCGCGGGCGCGGATAGTCTGGCGCATCGGTCAGGATTGGCGGACTGATGGCAAAGAATTCAAAGGGCTGCCTTGTTTCGCAAGGCGGCCTTTTTCGTGCGATTTTGGCAAGGGTATAATCAGTTGTTGATAATTATTCGCATTGTCATTTTCAATTGATCCTGCTAAGTCAGAAGCCGGGCAGGGGAACCTGCCGGGTTTGTGTTACTGGTTTGGTTGGAAAACGGCGATGGCGCGCCAAAGCGCATCAGTCCTTATTGCGAGTTTTCAGGAAAACTATGAACAGCTTTTGCGGTTTCTGACCCGAAAGCTGAATGGTGATTCCGAACGTGCCGCCGATGTTGCCCAGGACACCTTTGTGCGCCTTGCCAGAACGCCAGATACTGACGACGAAATCGACAATCCCCGGGCCTATATCTATCGCGTGGCCGGGAACCTTGCGATTGATCAGATCAGAAGTGACCGCCGCCAATCCGCCCATCATGATGGCGCAGATGGTGCGTCGGAGATCAGTGATCCCGAACCCGGCCCGGAAAGAATTTATCTGTCGCGTGAACAGGTCAAACTGCTTGATCAGGCATTGAACCAGTTGCCGGAAAATGCCCGTGCAGCATTGCTGATGTTTCGGGTAGAAGGATTGTCCCATACCGAGATTGCCGAGAAACTTGGTGTTTCCAACAGCATGGTCGCGAAATATATTGGTCGCGCCTTAAAGCATTGCCGTGATGCGCTTTTGGCAGGGGGCGAAAAATAATGTCAAAAAAAATGGCATCATTTGTTCTGCTCACTCGTCTTAATAACAGGAATAGCCGTTTATCAAAGACGGCACAGGATCGGGGACGGTTACTTTGAATTCGGGTGCATCCGCACATCAGCAGCCAGTTCTGCAAGGCTATGACAATGACATGGTCGCATTAAGCGATCAGGCCATTGACTGGCTTGTGCGTCTGCAATCCGATGATGCGACGGATCATGATCGTCAGGCATTTGCCAAATGGTCGGCCCAAAGTGATGCGCATATGCGCGCAGGCCGCGATGCAGAGGCGCTGTTTGGGGCGGTCGATCAAACGCAAACCGCGCAGGACTGGACGGGGCAGGTTGCGCCATTGTCACCAAATGCAGCAAAGCCAAATAGCCCAGCACGAACAAAACAGAGTCCGGCAGCCCGTCCTGTTGCAAGGTTTGGCACACGCCGGTTTGCCCTGACGGCTGCATCGCTTTGTGCATTTGTTTTGATGATTGTGACCGGGGCTGGCATGCAAAGCGACATCTGGGCACGCTGGAATGCACAATACAGCACTGATATCGGGGGGGCTAAAACCGTCAACCTGCCGGACGGTACGGTGGCCCACATGAATACGGCGTCGGCCTTTTCCATTGATTTCTCTGACGGGGTGCGGCGGGTTGATCTGGCCGCGGGCGAGGTGATCTTTGATGTGGCCAAGGATGCGCAACATCCCTTTATCGTTTCCGCCCAGGGTGGCGAAGCCATGGCTGTTGGCACCGTTTATGGCGTTCGCATCAAAGATGATCATGTGAATGTTACGGTGCGCGAAGGTATCGTTGAAGTCAGTACCGGTGTCGGAAGCAGCATACGCCTTTTGGCCGGGGATCGCGCCGTTTATCAGAATGGTCGCGGCCCGCAGGCAGATGGAACCGTTGACCTGGCAGCGTATGGAAGCTGGCAACGCGGCAAGCTGATCTTTAACAACCGTCCCTTGGGCGATGTGATTGATGAAGTTCAGCGCTATAAGGCCGAACGTATCGTCATTGCCCGTGATGCAGTCCATAACTTGAAAGTTACCGGTGTATTTGACATTGCCGATCTTGATGCATTGCTTGATACGCTGGAACAGGCAATGAATGCCCGGGTTGTCAGGTTGCCGCTTTTGACGGTGATCTACTAAATCCTGTTCCCGGCTGGCCGGTTTTCGGGCCTTTTCCAATAAAATCGAAAAAAATTGAAAAATCCGGTGCAAATCGCGTTGGGTCAGATCGTCTTAAGGTCAAAAGCGAATGATTTCGGTTCTTATAATCATTCGCAAACAGGGGAATGACCGGAAGACTTATGATGAATTCAACGAAGATGATGGCACAGGCCGCAGTCAGTCAAAAAGCTGCCCAGCGGAGTGGGACTTTACGTAATGGATGGGTGCGCCGTCTGGCTGCTACCACGGTGATCTCGGGGATCACGGCAACGTGCCCGATCGTCGCACACGCAACCGAACAGCAAACACCGGTATCGATTGATGCGGAAGTCGCGCAGTCGACTGTCGTACGCCTTGATATCCCGGCACAGGAACTTGACCGTGCGCTGACCAGTTTTGCAGATCAAGCCAACCTGAAGCTGCTTTTCCCGTCCCAGGGACTGAACGGGCTGCAAGCACCGGAACTTAAGGGTGAGATGACTGTTGATGCGGCTCTTGATCGTCTTCTGAGCGGAACGGGTCATTTTTGGCGCTACACCGATGGCGGCACGATTACAATTGAGCCGCTTTCCGAAACTGGCGAGAACGTCACCGACGCCATCCGGATTGAGGCAAACAGTGTCGGCGAAAAGGCGGATGGCCCTGTTGACGGATATATCGCCACGAAATCACTGGCCGCAACCAAGACCGGGACACCGATCCTTGAAACATCACAAAGCATCACGGTTGTGACGCAGGATCAGATGGAAGATCAGGGTTCGCAAACCATCATGCAGGCCATGCGCTATACCCCCGGTGCCTTTACCGGACAGGTCGGGGCGTCAAACCGCTATGATTATGTGATCCTGCGCGGGCTGGTCGACCGGTCGATTGATAATATTTATCTTGATGGCCTGAAAACCATGGGCGATGACTCGACTTATAGCTCGATGCAGATCGATCCGTATTTTGTTGAACGCGCAGACGTTGTCAGAGGCCCGGCTTCTGTCCTGTACGGACGCAGTTCACCGGGGGGGATCGTTGCGCTTTCAAGCAAAAAGCCGCAGTTCGAACAGCAGGGCGAGATTGAGGTTTCCTATGGCAACCGCAATCAACGCGGTATCGGTTTTGATCTTACCGGTCCGCTTGATGACGCCGGAAAGCTTGCCTTTCGCGTGACGGGCAAGGCGGACGCGGCCGACACCCAATATACCGGTACCGAAGAAGAACGTTACGCGATTGCACCTTCGCTGACAGCGAACTTCACGGATGATACCCGTGTTACCCTGATGGCATATCTGCAAAAGGATCCGGAAGGCGGAACCCATAACGGTCTGCCCTCAGAGGGCACCTTGTTCCCGCGCAATGGCAAATACATCTCGACCGGATTTTTTGATGGTGACCCGTCGCTCGAAGCGTTCGAAAGAACCCAGAACATGGTCGGATATCAGTTCGAACATGATTTTGATGACAATCTGACAGCGCGCCAGAACTTCCGTTTTCTTGATGCATCGGTCCATATCGATCAGATCTATCAGACTGGCTGGGATGGATCGTCTGATAACCTGAACCGGCGCTATGGCGGTGGTGACGAAGACATGCGCGCTTATGCCGTTGACAACCAGCTTCAGGCCGAATTTGCGACAGCGGATATCGACCATACCGTTCTGGGTGGCTTTGATTATCAGCATCGCCGCGTTGAAAATGCCTGGCAGTTCCCAAGTGCATCCAGCATCAATGCCTTTAACCCGGTATATGGCAACACCGGTGTGACGATTGGCGCGCCGACAAACAGCAAAGTGCAGACGCTTGAACAAGCCGGTCTTTATCTTGAAGACCAGTTGGAATACGAAAAATGGCGCTTTTCCCTTGGTTTGCGCCAGGATTGGGTCGAAACCACCAAGCATGACCGCCTGACACAGAAGAACACCGGTGAAGACCGTCAGAAGCTCACCAAGCGGGCAGGGGTGCTTTATCTGTTTGATAATGGTGTCGCGCCGTATGTCAGCTATTCCGAATCTTTTAACCCAAGCCTTTATTCCGATGTCGCGGGCAATCCGATCGAACCGTCAGAAGGCACGCAGTATGAGGCGGGTGTAAAATACCAGCCCGAGAACGGCAACCTTCTTTTGAGTGCGGCGGCCTTCTATCTCGAACAGGATAATGTCGCGATTTACGACTCATCGACCTATGCCTATGATCCGGTCGGCAAGATCGTCAGTCAGGGGCTTGAGCTTGAAGCACGTGCGAACCTGAACGAAAACCTGAGTGTGATGGCGTCATATACCTATACCGACGCGGCCTATGACGCGCCGGGCGATACCAAGGACGGCAAACAGCCGATGCAGGTGCCAGAACATATGGCATCACTTTGGGGCAACTATTCGTTCTATTCCGGGGTGTTGAATGGTCTGTCCATTGGTGCCGGTGCGCGGTTTGTCGGTGAAATGGCAGCCAATGAAACCAACACCATAACGGTTCCGGATTACACCATCTTTGACCTGTCGCTGAACTATGACATGGCCAATGTCGGTCTTGAAAACACCGATCTTCGGGTCAATGTGAACAACCTGCTCGACGAAGAATATGTCGCGTCCTGTTTGATCACGTCGTCATCGGACAACTGTTACTATGGCGAGGAACGTTCGATCCTTGCGACCGTGCGATATCGGTTCTGATCAGCACTACTTTCCAATCAAGGGCCGCAGCATCGTGCTGCGGCCTTTTGCGTTTCAGGCAGATGATTATATAAGGCAGCAGAGAGAGGCCCAAACAAGACAAGCCCGACTGATGCCATGACCACCAAGACGCGCAAGACCATCACCTTTGACATGCTTGAGGCCAAAGCCCGTGAAATCGGCTTTGATGTCTGTGGGGTGGCGCGCCCGGAAATTGATCCGCGCAATCAGCAGCGTCTGGATGAATTTGTTGCCGCGGGTGAATACGGGTCGATGGCCTGGATGAATGATCCCGAACGTCTGCCGCGCCGGCGCGATCCGGAAATGCTGTGGCCGGATGTCAAATCGGTGATTGTTCTGGGCAGCAATTATGGCCCGGCCGAAAATCCGATGGCGCTGCTTGATCACCCGGACCGGGCGATGATTTCGGTTTATGCCCGCAACAAGGATTACCACGACCTGATCAAAAAACGCCTGAAACAGCTGGCCCGCTGGCTGGTTGAGCAATCCGGTGGAACAGAACAGGTAAAAGTGTTTGTTGATACCGCCCCTGTTCTTGAAAAGCCGCTTGGCCAGTCATCGGGGATTGGCTGGCAGGGCAAGCATACCAATCTGGTATCGCGGGAATTTGGCAGCTGGCTGTTTCTGGGCGAGGTCTTTACCACCATCGAATTTGCACAGGCAGAACCGGAAATCGATCATTGCGGGTCATGTTCGAAATGTCTTTCAGCCTGTCCGACTAATGCCTTTCCGGCGCCTTACAAGCTTGATGCGCGCAAATGCATTTCCTATTTGACGATCGAACATGACGGACCGATCCCGGGTGAATTCCGAACGGCAATGGGCAATCGTATCTATGGCTGTGATGATTGTCTGGCGGCCTGTCCCTGGAACAAATTTGCCAGCCGCACCGAAGAACTTGCCTTTATCCCGCGTGCCGAATTGACCGCACCGCGACTGGCGGATTTTCTTGATCTTGATGATGCATCATTTCGGGCATTCTTTACCGGGTCGCCGATCAAGCGCATCGGACGGGCAAAGTTTTTGCGCAACGTTCTGATCGCCGCAGGCAACAGCTGCTCAGAACGGCTGATCCCGAAAATCACCGCCTTGCTTGCCGATGAAAGTGCTCTGATCCGTGCCAGTGCCGTTTGGGCGCTTTCGCGTTTGATGAGCAACACGGCATTTGATGCCCTGAAGGCTGAACATTATGACACCGAACAAAGCCCGATTGTGCGCGACGAATGGGATTTGGTGCCGGTCGCGGCCTGATTACAAATCCATATCGAATTTCACAAAATCAAAGTGATAGCGAAGTCCGCCCTTGGGATCGGTAAAGCCGATGCCATAGCCCGGGCCAAGCGGGTTGCGATCTTCGAGTTCTTCTTCCTTTTCATGGCGGAAATCAAGCGGCTCCCCGCATTGGGTGCTGTTGGCCAGAACAAATGGCACACCAAGCCAGGTTCCGGTTGCCGGTCGGTGAAGATGGCCAAAGAACAGATGTTTGATCTGTCGGTTTGCCTGAACGATTTCGCCAAGTTCATGTTCAACATCAAGCCGGATCGTATCCATGAAAGGCAGACCCATTTCAAAGGGCGGATGATGCATGAACAGGAAAGTCGGGGTATCGCGATGGGCGGCAAGTTCGTCACGCAGCCATGCAAGACGACGATCACATAACGTGCCGTGATGATGATCGGGAACGATGCTGTCCATCATCACAAAGCGAACCCCGCCAATCGTTTGACCGAAATTGACAAAGCCGTTGGCATCAATATCGGTGGTCGGGAATGCATCGCGGAATGCTTCGCGGATATCATGATTGCCCGGAATGACCAGATAGGGAATGGCAAGTTCCGACAGGATATCAACAGCATGTTCATACTGTTCGGGTGTGCCGCGATGGGTGATATCCCCGGTAATTACACAAATTTCCGCATCACGGTGCAGTGCATTGACTTCGCCAATAACCTTGCGCAGCGTCGCCGCAGCATCGGGCTTACGCGACATGTCATTGCGCGACAGAATATGAAGATCGGAAAGATGTATGAATTTCATGACGATGCCCTATCATGATCAAAAGCATTTGAAATCATGTTCGTTTTTCCCAGACATGAAAAGATATAAACGCCGATGGATGACAGCGTTCGTAAAAGATCAGTGACAATTGCCGGGCACAGAACCAGCTTTTCGCTTGAAGATGCGTTCTGGCAGGAACTGGTCGGTATTGCCGAACGCCGCAACGTGACCCTGGCGGAGCTTGTTGTCGAAATTGATTCCGATCGCGACGGTAATCTTTCAAGTGCGCTTCGCCTTTATGTGTTGCGTGACCTTCAAAACCGCCTTGCCAGCCAAACGTCAAATCAGACGACCGGCCAAGCTCAAACTGGCCCCGGTGCAGCAGGCGCACCCGATGATGCGCCCGGTCCGGACAAACAGGCATAAGGTCGATGTGTGGTATTGCCGGGCTAACAGCACCAACTGATCAGCCGGCAATGTCGCGCATGTTGCAAAAACTGTCCCATCGTGGCCCTGACCATCAAGCAATATGGACAGAGCCCGATGGTGCAATGGGTGGAACGGTCGCACTTGCCTGTGCGCGGCTCATGACCACGGATCCCGATCCATCTGCGGATCAGCCATTGATGACATCAGACGGGAAATTCGTTCTGGTATTTAATGGCTATATTGCCGGTCACCGCCGCAAGATTGCCCGCCTGTCAAATGATGGTGCTTTGCCACGCAGTTCCAGTGACGCCGAACTTGTCTTGCAAGTGCTGGCGCGTGCCGTTGCGGATGACTGCGATGTTGCCGATATTCTGGCCGGTCTTTCCGGACAGTTTGCGCTGGCACTTTGGGACCGGCCGCAAAGGCGGCTTTGGCTGGCTTGCGATCCGTTGGGGATCAAGTCGCTTTATGTTGCGCATCGCACCAATGGTGACATTGCCTTTGCGTCGGAACTGGCGGCACTTGATGAAAT
The DNA here is from genome assembly GCF_001613785.1 of Thalassospira sp. MCCC 1A02491. Classification (NCBI taxonomy): domain Bacteria; kingdom Pseudomonadati; phylum Pseudomonadota; class Alphaproteobacteria; order Rhodospirillales; family Thalassospiraceae; genus Thalassospira; species Thalassospira sp. MCCC 1A02491. The sequence continues at coordinate 186,893 of NZ_LPVX01000031.1, forward strand.
ACGGGCAGGGCAATTCGATGACACCGTTGCATCAGATTACTTTGCCCATCTGTTCGTGCCAGCCCCGGCAAGCGGTATTCGCCAGACAGAACGTCTGAAGCCGGGAACGGTCCTGTGTTGGCAGGATGGCAAAACATCGCGCAGCATCATCGCCCATCCGGCGACAGCCGAGCGCGCGGGGCAGGCAATACCGGATGTAATCGCGGATTTGCGCCAACATGTTCGTCAATCGGTTGCCGACGCGATGGATGTTGATTGCACCCTTGGTTGTCTGGTTTCAGGCGGGCTTGATAGTGCCGGTGTAGCGGCAATCGCATGCGACATTGCGCGCGCGCATGATCATAATCCGCCACCTGCATTCACGATGGGGTTTGCTGACCCGGCGCGTGATGAAACCGATGCAGCACGTAAATTGTGTGCGCATCTCGGGCTTGAGTTGAACATTGTGTCGGCCCCGCAAAAGGCGGACGAGATTTTAGATATTCTGACAGCAGCACTCGGAGCCGTCGGAGTACCCTTTGCCAATCCTGCGATTGTTTTGAACTGGAAACTGTCAGAGCGGGTGGCGCAGGATGTGCGGGTCTGTCTAAGTGGCGATGGCGGTGATGAGCTGTTTGGCGGTTACCCGCGATATCGTGCCGCACGGTTGTTTGACAGTGCCTGGCAATATCTGCCAGCAAGCCTGCGGCGATTATCGGCACATGCCGGACAGGGGATTGGCAATCGCGCATTGTCGCGGTTCCTGATTGGCGGCCAAGGGGATGCAAAGACGGCATTTGCAGTCTGGAATAACCGTTGTGCGATTGGGGAACTGACGGCGGCGTTGCATCCCGATGATGGCGGTTTTAACGTTAAAAGGCCGCTGGCCGATCAGATGATGACGTTTGATCGTGATGTGACCTTGCCCGGTAATCAGCTTGTCATGGCTGATATTTGCGGGATGGCGTTCGGGCTTGAATATCGGCCGCCATTGTTGGGCCATGATATCGTACGCAAAGCATCCCAGGTGCCGGCGATATCCCATCTTCGCGGGGACGGTAAAGCGGTTTGGCGTGAAGTCGTTGCGCCGTTTCTTCCGGACTGGCATCTGCGCAATCGCAAGATCGGATTTAATCCGCCTGTTGCAAACTGGCTGGCGATGCTGGGGCCATATATCTGGGGGGACGAGACCCGGATTTTGCAAAACCTGTTTGCGCATGGGGGAATGACATCAACCGAACAACGCAAATGCTGGAAGCGTGCCATATCGGGGCGAGATATGGACATGTCGCTTAGTGTTTGGGCGCTTCTGGTTTGGGCGGTCTGGCCAATGGTTCGCAACGGGAAATAGCCAGTGGCAGGAACAGCGTGGTTTTGCCTTATGCCGTGCTGTCACCGGCAATATTGCGCGACCGGCGATACAGGTTAAGGGCGGTCAGGGCGGTTGGCGCCAGCTGAACGACCTGGCGCGACAATGAAAGCACGCGTTCTTCGTCAAGGTTGCTGTCTTCAAACACCGACTGGGTCGTTTCGCACAATTCCGACAACTGACGTAATCCAAAGGTCCCCGACGTGCTTTTAAGGGCATGGACTTCGTTGCGCACGGTTTTCAGGTCATCTTCTGACAGGGCCTTGTCGATTTTGACCAGCCGTGATTCCGTTTCATTGATGAATATGTCGATGCCGCATTTTGCGCCTTCATCCCCGGCATCATTGTAAAGTTGTTCAAGAACACGGATATCAAGCACCGGGCTTGTCGGGGATTCCGGACGTGGCGGGCGACCAATGCGCGCGCTTTTGCTGCGCAGATGCGGCGGGGGCGAGTTTTTGGACTGGGCGTTGCTGACCGTTCCCGGTGCACGCGAAATCAGGTCATGCATGGTTTCGATCAGCTTTTCGCGCTGGATCGGTTTGTTGATAAATTCATCGACCCCGGATTGGCGGGCAATGACATTCCAGTCACGCGACTGATGTGCCGACAGCGCAATGATGGGGGTTTGTGAAACCGGTCCTGCCATGTGGCGGATACGGCGGGTGGTGTGCAAGCCGTCCATATCGGGCATTTCAACATCCATCAGGATCAGGTCGGCATTGACCCCGCGGCGCAGCATGTTCAGAACCGTTTGTCCGTTGCTTGCTTCAACGATGCTGTATCCTTCGGCCTGAAGGATACGACGGGCGACCATGCGGTTGCTTTCGCTGTCATCGGCGATGATGACGGTCCCGATTTTGGAATCATTGGCCGAATTTTCGAGATTGATTTTATCAAGCGGCAGAAGCTGTGGCTTGACGAAGCAAACGGAAATCATGCCGCCATCGGCAAGTTCGGTTTCGTTGAAAATCAGATCTTCTTCGGCAACACCGGTGATCAATTGCTCCCACGCCGGATTGGCATAGACAATCCGTTCGTCCGCGTCAAAAAGAGCAATGCCTGCTTGCGTCTGCGCAAGTGCATCAATGATCCGATGTTCCATTGGCCACCTACCGATTCGGTGCCCAGTCCCTTACCAAAAGGCACAAAGATTCTTTTTGGGTGAAACGTTCACGTTTCTTGTATGACTCTTAATATTGTTACAGTTTTTTCTAATAAGTCCATGATTTTTAACAGTCGCGGATCTAAGTCACTCAAAACGCGTGAAACACTTGTTTGAAACATGTGTTTCAATGATTGCAGCAAGTGAAACATATGTTGCGAAATGCAAGGTCATGTGGCGTAATTTCAGGTGTCCTGTTGCACAAAGGTGCCTGATAGATGGGTTTGTATTCCGATCTGCGCGAAAAACTGATTTCCGACTATGGCAAGCTAAGTCCGCAGATGCAGAAAGCGGCGCGCTATATTCTGGATCATCCCAACGAGGTCGCCTTGCGGTCGATGCGCGCGCTTGCCGCGGCTGCCGATGTTCCGCCCAGCACGATCACCCGTCTGATGGGGGCGATCGGGGTTGGCACATGGCAGGAATTTCGCGATCACTATCAGAACCGGTTGCTTGATCAGCCCGCAAGCTATGCCCAACGGGCCCGTGAAACGCAAAGTACCGAACATGACGCCAATCGTGACGAACATTTGCTTGAAAGCATTGCGCGTACCGAAATCGACAATATCGGCGCTGCGTTCAATCCCGATCTAATGGCAGGAATGATCAGGGCATGTGCCGCAATCGAAAATGCGCGCCATGTCTATATTGTCGGGCGCGGGGCTGCGTATCCGGCGGCTTATCAGTTTGCCTATGCCTATCGGCTGTTTCGCGATAACGGGGTGCTGGTTGATGGTCATGCCGGCGCATTCGGGGATGAATTGCGCGGTATCGGGCGTCGCGATCTGATGATTGCAGTGGCGGCCAAGCCCTATATTCGCGATACGGTCCGCGCCGTTGATTTCGCGCGCAGCCAGCATTGCCCGGTAATCGCAATCAGTGATTCAGACGTGTCCCCGATTGCACTTGATGCCATGACCAAACTGGTTGTGCGCGATACGTCGCAATCATTTTTCCAAAGTTTTACCGCCGCGTTGTCGGTCATGCAGGCGCTTGTTGCCCTGCTTGTCGCGCGTGGCGGTCAAAAGGCCCTGCAGCGGATTTCCGCAGCAGAAGAACAACTTGCTGCTTTCGATACCTATTTTGAAGACTAGGGCAAAACTGCAGCCCCATACGGATTTCCGAACATGACGACTGTGTCAAATACCAATCCCGTTCCCAATGCCACCACCCGTGTTCTGCATCGTTCCAGTACAGCGACACCGCCGTGTGCTGTTCGCGGCGAAGGCATTTATATCTTTGATCAGAATGGCAAAAACTATCTTGATGCCTGTGGCGGTGCGGCCGTGTCATGCCTTGGTCATTCCGACCCGGATGTTCGTGCGGCAATGCATGCCCAGATCGATCAGATTGCCTATGCCCATTCCGGGTTCTTTTCATCGGATGCGATGGAAGAACTGGCTGATGAACTGGTGGCCAATGCACCGGCCGGTATGGACAAGGTCTACTTTGTTTCTGGCGGGTCGGAGGCAACCGAAGCCGCTCTTAAGATGGCGCGTCAGTATTTCCTGGAAATCGGACAGCCGGACCGCAAATACGTGATTGCACGTCGCCAGTCCTATCATGGCAATACGCTTGGTGCCTTGTCGGTGGGCGGCAATATGTGGCGGCGCAAACAGTTCGAGCCACTTTTGATCACCGCAAGTCACATTGCACCAGTGTATCAGTATCGGGATCAGCGCCCGGATGAAACGCCGGAGGCCTATGGTCTTCGTGTGGCCAATGAGCTTGAAACCGCAATCCTTGAACTTGGCGCCGATAGTGTTGCGGCCTTTGTGGCCGAGCCGGTTGTCGGTGCGACGGCTGGTGCCCTGGCGCCGGTGCCGGGCTATTTCAAACGCATTCGCGAGATTTGCGATCAGTACGGTGTGTTGCTGATCCTTGATGAAGTGATGTGCGGCATGGGGCGTACCGGAACCCTTCATGCGATCGAACAGGAAGGTATTTCCGGCGATCTGCAAACAATTGCCAAGGGACTTGGCGCCGGATATCAGCCGATTGGTGCGGTTCTGGTTTCCAAAAATATCAATGACGCCATTGCAACCGGATCGGGCTTTTTCCAGCACGGCCATACTTATCAGGGGCATGCCACGGCCTGTGCGGCGGCACTGGCAACCCAGCGGGCAATCCGCGATCGTGATTTGCTCGGCAATGTGGTCAAACAGGGGGAAAACCTTGTGAACGGGCTTCAGGCAAAGCTTGGGCAGCACCCGTTTGTTGGCGATATTCGCGGGCGCGGACTTTTCCGCGGGGTCGAACTGGTCGCAAACCGCGAAACCAAGGACCCGTTTGACCCGGCGCTCAAGATCAATGCGAAAATCAAAAAGGCGGCGTTCGCCCGCGGTCTTATGGCCTATCCGATGGGGGGCACAATTGATGGCGTGCGCGGGGATCATGTGCTGTTTGCGCCCCCGTTCATCGTCACCGAAGACGATGTGGCAAAGATTGTTGATCTGTTTGCAGCTGCACTGGATGACGTCTTTGCCGCCGAGGGGCTGGCATGATGGCATATGGTGAAACCCCGTTTCTGATTGCCGCGGCCCCCAATGGTGCGCGCAAGACCAAAACCGATCTTCCCAACATTCCGATTACCCCGGCCGAGGTCGCCTGCGAGGCGGTTGCCTGCCAGAAGGCCGGGGCGGCAATGATGCATCTGCATGTGCGTGATGATGATCAGAAACACAGTCTGGATGCCGGGCGCTATCGCGAGTTGCTGACCGAAGTGCGCAATGCCGTCGGCCCGGACATGCTGTTGCAGGTCACGACCGAGGCGGTTGGCATCTATGATGCCGATGCGCAGATGGCCATGGTGCGTGCGCTTGTGCCTGATGCGGTGTCGATCGCCATTCGCGAAATCGCCCCGCCAAATGCCGACCTTGATCAGGTCCGGGCATTTTGCGAATTCATGCGTGAAGCGGGTATCTTGCCGCAATTCATCCTTTATGCCCCCGAAGATGTCGCGCGTTTCAACCAGCTGGTCGAAGCGGGAATTCTGCCCGGCGAAAAGTTCCCGGTTCTTTTCGTGCTGGGGCGCTACACGGTTGGTCAGATGTCCAATCCTGTCGAGTTGCTGCCATTCATCGGGTCCAGCCCGTATGTGTCGGAATGGATGCTGTGTGCGTTTGGTGCGTTTGAAAATGCATGCATCCTGACCGGGGCCGGACTGGGTGGTCACGGGCGTATCGGATTTGAGAATAATCATCTTAAGGTTGACGGATCATTGGCACAGGGTAATGCTGACCTTATCGCGCAGGCACGAGACGGTGCGCGTTTGATGGGCCGCAAGATCGCGACAGGCGAACAAGCAAATCAGATCATGCAACCATTATGGTAGGAGGCCTCATCGCAAGCACTTGAAATGCTGAAAGTTTGAATTTTATCAGGAGGTTTTGGGGTTATGGGCTTTAAATTCAAAGCGCCCAACCCTATAATCTGGAAGTCGAAACACCTGATTTAACTGGTGTTTCCCTATAATTCGACTGTTCCGTCCAGAATGGTTGGATGCCTTATAACAGGGTGTACAAGGGAGCTAATCCTAATGAAAAAACTAATTGCAGTAGCGACTGCCGTGGCAGCGATTGCTGGCGCATCGCTTTTTGCTGGTCAGGCATCAGCACAGGAAAACCGTTTCATCACCATCGGTACCGGTGGCGTAACCGGCGTTTACTACCCGACCGGTGGCGCGATCTGCCGTCTGGTGAACAAGGATCGTAAAGAGCACGGCATTCGTTGCTCGGTCGAATCCACCGGTGGTTCGTCCTACAACATCAACACCATCCGTTCGGGCGAACTGGACCTTGGTGTTGCCCAGTCCGACATTCAGTACTATGCCCTGCATGGTGAGAAAGCATTCTCCGAAGTCGGTCCGTTCGAAGATCTTCGTGCTGTCTTCTCCGTCCATCCGGAGCCGTTCACCGTTGTTGCCCGTGCAGATGCCGGCATCAAAACCTTTGACGACCTCAAAGGCAAGCGCGTGAACATCGGTAACCCGGGTTCGGGTCAGCGCGACACCATGGACATCGTTATGGCAGCCAAAGGCTGGACCCTTGACGATTTCGCACTGGCATCCGAGCTGAAGCCGGCTGAGCAGTCCCAGGCGCTTTGCGACAACAAGATCGACGCGATGATCTACACCGTTGGTCACCCGTCCGGTTCGATCCAGGAAGCAACCACTGCCTGTGATTCGGTTCTGGTTGAAGTTGCTGGCGATGCCATCGACAAACTGGTTGCCGAAAACCCGTATTACCGTGTTGCCACCATCCCGGGCGGCATGTATCGCGGTAACCCGGATGACGTCAAAACCTTTGGTGTTGGCGCAACCTTCGTATCCTCGACCGCAACCGATGCGGACGTTGTTTACCACGTTGTTAAAGCAGTCTTTGACAACTTCGACGATTTCAAAAAGCTGCATCCGGCTTTCGCGAACCTCGTCAAAGAAGAAATGGTCAAAGACGGCCTGTCGGCACCGCTGCATGACGGCGCTGTCAAATACTACAAAGAAGCAGGCCTGATGTAATTCAGGCAGGAACGGAGGGCTGGTTTCTGCCCTCCGTTTTTCTTTCTTTCGCCCGCTGGGTACGACCAAAAAATTGAATTAAACGGTATCGTTGATCGATACCAGGGTACTCCGTGGGCGACCGGGTGTGTGTCGACGGAGATTTTTTGATTCTGGAGACCAGAACAAAAATCTTTGTTCAGACCGGGAGTTTGTAATGACCGACGTGAAAAACGCGAACCAGGGTGCGTCTGATCAGGACCTGCAGGATCTTATTGCAGAAAATGATACAGGTGCGCGCCAGCCGAGCGGCATGACAGCAAAGGTCTTGCTGTATGTTGCCGTGGCGTGGTCGTTGTTCCAGCTGTGGCTGGCATCACCATTGCCCTATCTTGTCAGCTTTGGCGTGTTCAACTCGACCGAGGCACGGTCGATCCATTTGGCTTTTGCCGTCTTTCTTGCATTTCTGGCCTATCCGGCCTTCAAGACATCGCCGCGCAGCTATATTCCGATCCTTGACTGGGTTCTGGCGGCGGCTGCGGCGTTTTGTGCTGCCTATATTTACATCTTTTACCGCGACCTTGCCGGGCGTCCGGGACTTCCGATTACCCAGGACCTGATTGTTGCCGGTGCCGGTCTGGTGCTGTTGCTTGAAGCAACCCGCCGTGCACTTGGCCCGCCCTTGATGTGTGTTGCGGTCCTGTTCCTGGTGTATGTCTTCTTCGGGAATGCTGCCTGGGTGCCGGAAGTTCTGCAATGGGCCGGGGCCAGCTTCTCCAAGGCGATGTCGCACCAGTGGATCACGACCGAAGGCGTATTCGGGATCGCGCTTGGCGTTTCGACAAGCTTCGTCTTCCTGTTCGTGCTGTTTGGATCGCTTCTCGATAAAGCCGGTGCAGGCAACTATTTCATCAAGGTGGCGTTTGCCGCTCTTGGTCACATGCGCGGTGGTCCTGCAAAGGCCGCTGTTCTGTCATCGGCAATGACCGGTCTTATTTCCGGGTCGTCGATTGCCAACGTTGTGACCACCGGGACATTCACCATTCCGTTGATGAAACGTGTCGGTTTCTCGGGCGAGAAGGCCGGTGCGGTCGAAGTTGCATCCTCGGTCAATGGTCAGATCATGCCGCCGGTCATGGGGGCTGCTGCCTTCCTGATGGTCGAATATGTCGGCATTCCATATCCGGAAGTGATCAAGCATGCCTTCCTGCCGGCAACGATTTCCTATATCGCGCTGATCTATATCGTTCACCTTGAAGCGCTCAAGGCGAACATGAAGGGCCTGCCGAAACGGGTGACCTCGACGCTGTCGCAGACCCTGATCCGGTCGCTGATGTTTGTGCTGTCGCTGATTGTTCTGGCGGGGCTGGTTTATTATGCCATCGTCTTCCAGAAACAGCTGTTTGGGGCCGCGGTTGGCTGGGTTGTCGCCATTGAATGTGCGGTGATCTATCTGGCGGGTCTGTATTACGCGGCGAAATATCCCGATCTGGAAATGGATGATCCGAACCAGCCGGTTGTCGAATTGCCGCAACTTGGCGAAACGGCAAAGGCCGGTCTGCATTATCTGCTGCCGGTGGTGGTTCTGGTCTGGTTCCTGATGATCGAGCTGAAATCACCGGGACTTTCGGCCTTCTGGGCGACGGTTCTGATGATCTTCATCATGCTGACCCAGCATGCGGCCAAGGCATATTTCCGCAAAACCGCGGATTATGCAGCCGGGTTCAAACAGGGCTTTGCCGATGTCATCGACGGTTTTGCGACCGGTGCCCGTAACATGATCGGCATCGGTGTCGCGACGGCGGCGGCCGGTATCATCGTCGGTACCGTATCGCTGACCGGTATCGGACAGGTGATGGTTGAATTCGTCGAACTGATTTCGGGCGGCAATCTGATGCTGATCCTGATCTTTACGGCGGTGATCAGCCTGATCCTTGGCATGGGGCTTCCGACCACGGCAAACTATATCGTGGTTTCCAGCCTGATGGCGCCGGTGATTGTCGAACTTGGTGCGGAAAACGGCCTGATCGTACCGTTGATCGCAGTTCACCTGTTTGTGTTCTATTTCGGGATCATGGCCGATGTGACCCCGCCGGTTGGTCTGGCGTCCTTTGCCGCGGCCGCGGTATCGGGATCTGACCCGATGAAAACAGGTGTGGTGGCATTCTTCTATTCGATGCGTACCGCGGTTCTGCCGTTCCTGTTCCTGTTCAACACCCAGCTTCTGATGATCGGTCTGGATCATCCGGTGGATGTGGTGATGGTGATCATTGTTTCGACAATAGCCATGCTGGTCTTTGCCGCAGCAACGCAGGGCTACTTCTTTGCCCGGTCCAAGCTGTGGGAAAGTGCGGCATTGCTGCTGATTGCCTTTACCCTGTTCCGTCCTGGTTTCTGGCTTGATCTGATCGAGCCGCCTTATGACAACCTTCCGGCAGCATCGATCATCGAAGATGCCGAAGGCATGCCGGAAAATTCCAGCATTCTTCTGGATGTTGAAGGCATCAATATCGAAGGCGAAGAAGTTTCCAAATCCGTGATGCTGCCGCTTGGTCCGGCAGGTTCGGGTGAGGATCGCCTTTACAATGCGGGTATTGCCGTTCGCAACGAAGATGGTCGCATCTTCATTGACGATCTGGTCTTTGCCGGACCGGCCGAAAAAGCAGGCCTGGATTTCGATTTCGAAATCACCGCAGTAAAGGTCGAAGCTGATCGCATGCCCAAGGAAGTGTTCTTTATCCCGGCATTCTTGTTGCTGGGTGGGATCATTGTTCTGCAACGCCGTCGCAAGCGCAGTGAAGAAGCGCTTGGCACAGCCTGACAGGGAGAATGAACATGTATAAGGATATTCTGGTTACAGTAGACCTTGATCATGAGTCTTCCTGGAAGAAGGCCGTGCCGGTCGCGATCAAGCAGGCGCAAAGCTTTGGCGCGCGTTTGCACGTTCTGACCGTGGTGCCGTCTGTCGGCATGTCAATGGTCGGGCAGTTCTTCCCCAAGGGATATGAAGGCAAGGTTCTTGAAGCCTATAATCAGCGGCTGCATGAGTTTGTGTCCGAACATATCCCCTCCGATATCAAGGTTCAGCATATCGTGGGGCAGGGCACCGTTTACGAGGTGATCCTGAAGATGGCCAAGAAAACCAATTGCGATCTGATCGTGATTGGTGCCCATCGTCCGGAACTGAAAGACTATCTGCTTGGGCCGAACGCGGCCCGCGTTGTCCGCCATGCCGATTGTTCGGTGATGGTGGTACGCGACTGATTTCGGCTTTTCCGATCAAAGCCGGTATGAGCAAAGGGGCGATGCAATGCATCGCCCCTTTGTCTTTGGAACATCGCCGGAACGCGAAAGGTCTTATTTGGCCGCACACGGGTTGGCGGCACAGGGATTTGCAGCGCACGGATTTTTCGCCGCGCACGGATTTGCGGCACAGGGATTGGCTGCGCACGGGCTGCAAGGATTGACGATTTTTTTCGCAGCACACGGATTGGCCGCACACGGATTTGCTGCGCACGGGTTCGCCGCACAGGGATTGGCCGTGCAACTTGCCACTTCGGCGGTCGGCGACGGAAGCGGCGCTGCCATTGCCATCGGGGTTGCCATTGCAATGCCGGTGCCCATGGCCAGTGCCGGAAGCAATGCTTTTTTGGCGAAGCTCTGTGATTTCTTGGTCATTCTTGCCTCTCTGAAAGGTCCTGTTCGATCAAAGCCCGACGGCGATGCTGCCGATCGGTGCAGGCACTATGGGCCAAAATGGCAGGCGGGCGGCGTCACATGGTTTCACTGTTGTGTGAGAGCTTTGTGTATGCTCAGCGCCCGGCAATTGCCCCGGTTATCGCGATTTCACAATGATTTGGTCGGGGAAAACCGGATTTAAATCCTCAAACTGATTGAAAGAACGGTCACTTTTACTCATCTTGATGATAATAAAGACGACAGATCAAAGTCGTCGGGCGGGCTAAAGAAACCGTGAGAACCAAGTTCGATCAGGACGGAATTCGCATATGAGAGTTGGGGACAGTATCGCATCTATTCATAAAATGTGCGCAGCGGCATTTCTGTTGGGGATGATTGCCGCCACACCGGCACAGGCAGATGACGGTGATATACCGTCTGTTGTCGAAATCCCGTCAGGCTGGTTCTGGCAAGGATCGGATTCGGTTGAACGCCAGTATGCCTATCAGATTGACGAACAGGTCTATGGTCATGATCTGAGCCGGCGCAATCGCTGGTACGATATCGAAGGCGACAAATGGCATGTGCATCTTCTGAGTTATCATATTGCCAAAACGCCGGTGACAAACGATCAGTACGCCGCTTTCATCGAAGATACCGGGCACCCGGCACCGGAAATGACGCGCGATGAATGGAACCGGCAGGGGCTGATCTATAATTTTGACACCATACAGCCATTCCTGTGGTCAAAGGGCAAACCGCCCAGAGGGCGCGGCAACCATCCGGTCGTTCTTGTATCCTGGCAGGATGCAGAAGCCTATGTGCAGTGGCTTGGCGAAAAGACCGGCAAAAAGTGGGCCTTGCCCAGTGAGCTTCATTGGGAAAAGGCGGTGCGGGGACCGGAAGGCGCATTTTATCCGTGGGGCAATATTTTTGATCCCGATCGGCTCAATAGCGGTGATCGCGGGCCGTTTGATACAATGCCGGTCGGGCAGTTCGAACCCGGTCCGTACGGGTTGTATGACGGTGCCGGTCAGGTGTTTGAATGGACATCAACATCGGCCCAGGCTGGCTATCGGCTGGTCAAGGGCGGGTCATGGGATGACCGGGGATGCGGTGTCTGTCGACCGGCGGCGCGGCATGGGCGTCCGGAACATCTCAAACATATCCTGATCGGGTTCCGGGTGATGTATCTGGACTGACAGACTGTCCGGTCCGTATCCCGTGTGCGATGTTTCCATTGTTAAATCAGGCCGTTTTGATGGAACATTGTTGCAAACCAGCGTGAAATCACTAACTCTTGATCGGTGTTCATTCGCCTGCGGGCATGAATGCCGATAATTCTGCCTTTGCGGAAATTCTGAGCGGATCGCAAAGATGCTGGTGTTTGTATGACCGATATTGAAATTGACTGGACTTCACTGCCGACGGGCCAACTGGAACGGATGTTGGCTGCCGGTCGAGATGTTATGGAATGCCATCGTGTCTTGACGGCAACCGGCGACAACATTGTTGGTGAACTGATCAAAGGGGCGGGGGCCTTTTATGAATGGTCCCATTACCCCGAAGGCGATGTCTATGATCGCCAGTCACATGCGCAATTCTATTATCATGCCCATCCCAAAGAAGAACGTCGTGAATGGGATGAACATGGTCATTTCCATACATTCATGCGTCCACGCGGCATGCCCGACCATTGCAAGCCAAAACAGATTGACGGGTTTGAATATCCCGAAGGCCCGAATGACGCATTGTCACATCTGATCGCTTTTTCGATGGATGAATTCGGCTTTTGTCAGCGGCTGTTTACCACCAATCGCTGGGTAACCGGTGAAGTCTGGTATGATGCAGATGACGTGATTAATATGCTCGACGGGTTTCTGATCGATCATGCCCAGCCGTCCTGGCCGGTGAACCGGTGGGTATCGGGGATGATGGTGCTGTTCCGCCCGCAAATCGAAGAATTGATCCGCAAACGCGACATTGCAGTTGCCAGCTGGCAGGAAGCCCACCCTGATCGCGATGTTTACGAAGACCGTGAACTTGAAGTCACATCGACGGAAAATGTCACCGTTGTTGATCAGATCCGTGAGATCGGTGACGAGTTGGGAAGACGGCGCAAGGCCGCATAATTGCTGCGTTCCAATTTCGGATCGAGAAAACAAAATGGCCGGCTGCATGTATTTGCGCCGGCCATGTTCATATGAAGTCGCGGGATGGTACTGAACCGGTGTTACTTGGTTTTCAGGAATTCGATGATATCAGCGACGTCTTCATCTTTTTTGAGTTTGAACGCCATTTTCGAACGTTCCTTGGAACCGGCGATCTCGCTGAGTTTCGCAGACGGGTCTTTGAGGTAGTCGGTCAGGAATGCTTCGTCGGCGACAAAGCCCTTCTCGCAGGCGGCCAGATAACCGCGCCCGTATTTGTAGCCCTCAACAGTGCCGCATTCGCGTCCGACTGCCCCGGCAAGACTTGGCCCAACCTTGTTCACGCCGGCTTCAATGCTGTGGCAGGCAGCGCAGCGTTTGAACAGTTTCTCGCCATTTGCGGCATCCCCGGCCATTGCTGGCGCGGTTGCGAGGATGACCAGAGAACTGGCGACAAAAGACAGTTTGCGCAAATAGGTCATTGTGGATCTCTCTCTTGGTTCTTTTGACGATCGGTACAATCTGTTTTCGGACTACCATTTCGCAGGGTAAACGCAAGGTCAACACGGCAGAACATCACTGGAAAAAATTGCCATGTCATCCGGTATTGGAAAATCTTACTGAGACTTACCATATCTGATAAGTCAGGGATTTGAGTTTCATCAATTAATCAGGATGAATTTACGGTATTTCCTGATACGTCGGGTTGGCGCATATGGTTTGTTTTTCACAGGCCAAATTGTACGGCAGAACGCGGTTGTGAAGGTTTCAGTTGAACAATGAAAACTGCAGGATGTTTGAAAATCAGCAACTTGTCGTCCGCACGGGGAAAATATGTTTGTCGATTTAGTGCCAAAAGTATAATCTGCTTGTGCGAATTGGCAGCCAGTTGAGAAGCGTGCCAGGAGATGTCTATTGCCACGTATCACAAAAGACGATCTGAACAAGCTGGTTCAGGACCCTTCGGGGGATAACCGCGCTGAGACAGCCGATAAGATTAGCCGTGAATTTTCCACGGATACACTCTCGGAGAGTGAACGTGTTCTGGCTGAAGATATCTTTCGACTGATGATCCGCGATGCCGAGATCCGCGTGCGCAAGGCGCTTGCGAAGAACTTGGCCCAGACCCCGCTTGTTCCCCATGATGTGGCCGCAACGCTTGCCCGTGATGTGGATGAGGTTGCGCTTCCGGTTCTTGAATTTTCCGAAGTTCTGAACGACGAAGACCTGGTCGATATCATTGGTGACAATGCCGACAGTGTCGAAAAGCAGCGCGCCATTGCGTCGCGTGCCTATGTTTCGGAAATTGTATCTGCGACCCTTGTCGATATCGGTCATGAAGACGTAATGGTCGACCTGATGTCAAACCAGGGTGCTGAAATCAGCGAAGTTTCCCTGCAAAAAGTCGTCAATGATTTTGGCGACAATGAACGCATCCAGAAACCGATGATCGAACGCAATCACTTGCCCATCACCATTGCCGAACGGCTGGTGACGCTGGTGTCCGAGCGGATGCGTTCGCAACTGATTTCGCGCGGGCACATCCCCGAAGGGATCGTTAACGCGGTCATGACCCAGTCACAGGAAAGCGCGACAATCGGGCTTCTGGGCGATGGTGTCGAAGATCGCGACGTCGAATTGCTTGTCGAACATCTTTATACCAACAACCGTTTGACCAGCGGGTTGATCCTGCGCGCTCTTTGCATGGGCGATGTGTCCTTCTTCGAAGCGGCGCTGGCCAAGCGCGCCGGGGTGTCGCTGATCAATACGCGCATTCTTATTCATGATAGCGGGCCGTTTGGTCTTGAGGCGATCTATAACAAGGCCAAGCTGCCGGAACATTTCTTCCCGGGTGTCCGGGCCGCGATTGAGGTCGCGCGCGAAACCACCTTTGATGGCGGAGAACAGGACAAGGAACGCTATTCGCGCCGGATGATCGAACGGGTTCTGACCCAGTATGGCGATCTTGGTGTCGAATTCGATTCAGATGACGTCGATTATCTGATGGGCCGGATGTTGCAATTGCCAAGTGAACGGGCAATGCATACCTGATTGTTCTGCTGCTGAAATTGCCGGAAATTTACAAAACCGCCCGATCCATGATCCGGGCGGTTTTGTTTTGCGTGATCGAGGTTAGGGGCAGGCAGCAAAAAAGGCGCTGTGTGATGCACAGCG
This sequence comes from Thalassospira sp. MCCC 1A02491, assembly GCF_001613785.1. NCBI lineage: Bacteria > Pseudomonadati > Pseudomonadota > Alphaproteobacteria > Rhodospirillales > Thalassospiraceae > Thalassospira > Thalassospira sp. MCCC 1A02491. Next base: position 201,904 of record NZ_LPVX01000031.1, read on the forward strand.
CCTTTTTGATGTGATCGTATGTTACCGGTTATTCAAGGAACGTGTTTGGCATCCACAATGCCAGTTCCGGGAAATACATAACCAGAAGCAATCCAAGAACCTGAAGCAGAACAAAGGGAATGATGCCTTTGTAGATCTGCTGGATCGAGATCGATTTCGGCGCCACACCTTTAAGATAGAACAGGGCAAACCCGAAGGGTGGCGTCAGGAAGCTTGTTTGCAGGTTGACTGCGACCAGAACCGCGAACCAGGTCAGCACCTGCGCATGGGTGGCATCAACACCACCGATATCAAGATGATGACCGAAATCAAGCTGGGCAATTACCGGGGCAAAAATCGGCAGAACGATCAGGGTGATTTCGACCCAGTCAAAGAAGAAGCCAAGAATGAAGACAATCAGCATCAGCAAAAGCAGAATGCCCCACGGCCCAAGTCCCGCACCTTCGACAAGGTCAATCACCAGATCATCCCCGCCAAGCGAGCGGAAGACATAGGAAAAGACCGTTGCACCGGCAAACAGGAAGAACAGCATCGCACCGGTCAGGGCAGAGCGTTCGCACACATCCTTAAGGACCGGCCATTTCAGACGTCCCTTGACCAGGGCCAGGAAGGTCGCACCAACCGCGCCAACACCGGCGGCCTCGGTCGGGGTGGCAAACCCGGCAAAGATCGATCCCAAAACCAGAACAATCAGGAAGACCGGCGGCAGGAAGCTGCGCAGCATCATCTTGACCAGATCCATGCCGTGAACCGCTTCGCCTTCGGGCAGGGGCGGTGCAAGGGACGGATTGATCTGGCAGCGAACAAAGATATACAGCGTATAAAGACTTGCCAGAAGCAGACCCGGAATGATCGCGGCCAGGAACAGGTTGCCGACCGATACCGACAACAGATCAGACATCAGAACCAGCATGATCGATGGCGGGATCAGAATGCCCAGTGTGCCGGATGCGGCAATCGTACCGGTGGCCAGCGACGGGTCATAATTGCGTCGCATCATGACCGGCAGGGCCAGAAGCGTCATCATGACAACCGATGCACCGATAATGCCGGTGGTGGCAGCCATGATGGTGCCCATCAGGGTGACAGACAGTGCAAGCCCGCCCGGAACTTTCCGCAGCAGCATGTTGAGGCATTCCAGAAGGTCTTCTGCAACGCCACTTTTTTCCAGCATCGTGCCCATATAGATGAACATCGGCACCGCAACCATCACCATGTTTTCGGAGATGCCGCCCCAGATGCGTGAAACGATATTGAAAAATTCAATAAACGAGAAAATGTCATAGGCCATGCCAAGAAAGCCAAAGGCAATCCCGATGCCCGAAATGACAAATGCGACCGGAAGTCCCGTGAAAACAAGAATGCCCAAAGAGGCAAACATGAACAGCGGAAACCAGTCTTCGATATAGAAGTTACCCATTTTGGATGTATCCCTGTTCCGCTTAGTCTTCGACTTTGGCGATATCGCCAAGGTCTGCGTGATGAGTACCGACATAATAGCCGGCACGCTTGTGCAGGTCGGTCGGACCAAAGACAAAAACGAAGCACTTCAGGAAGATGGAAATGCCCGCCATGGCAAGAAGGCCAAAGCCGATCGGAATGGTGGACTTGATAATCCAGCGATGGGTCAATCCGGTCGCCGCCGCCGAAACCTCGTGGCTGTCATAGGACCGGGCAACAAAATCAAAACCGAAATAGATAACCAGTGCACAAAAAGGCAAGACACACAAAATGCCGCCGATCATTTCAATGATGGCGCGTGTGCGCGGGCGCAGATTGTCACGAATAAGTTCGATGCGAACGTGGGAATCACGAACATAACCATATCCAAAGCACAGCATGAACAGGCCGGTATGCAGGTGCCATTCAAGTTCTTGCAGCTTGATGGAGCCCTGACCGCCGAATTTGCGCTGGATCACGTCATATATGATGACGAACATCAGTGGAATGGCAAGCAGGGAAGCGAGCTTTCCCGCGCGGGTAACAACATTGTCCATGCTGTCACTGATTTTTAGTAGCGCTTCCATAGAAGTCTCCCGGGTCTTTTTTATTCGCGGTCAAGGCCGGGGGCACCTGGCACCCGGCCTTGCCGAGACTTGTTCTTATTGACTGCATTAGCAGTCAGTCAGACCTGTCGGATTAGTCGAGATAACCGATGTCTTTCCAGATTTTGTAGTTCGCACGGAACTCCTGGAGGCTCTCATAGGCCATTTTGAAGTCAGCATCATCAGCCGAAAGTTCGGCCGCAACTTCTTCCCATGCTCCGCGCATCGCGCCCAGCATTTCAGGGGACCATTTCTTGATGTTGACGCCTTTTTCCTGCAGCTCTTTCAAAGCAGCGAACTGAATGGCTTCACCTTCGGCAAAGCCGTAAGCCAGGTTGTCGTTACAAACGGCTTCGATCTGTGCCTGCTGGGTTTTGTCCAGTGCGTCCCACTTTTCCTTGTTCATCATCAGATCAAAGAAGGTCGACTGCTGATGCCAGCCCGGGAAGTAGTAATATTTCGCGACCTGGTGGAAGCCGAGCTTAAGGTCAATTGCCGGCATCGAGAATTCGGTGGCATCAATGGTGCCAAGTTCAAGGGCCGGGTAAATGTCACCTGCTGACAAAAGCTGGGTGGAAACACCAAGCTTTTCCATGACCTTTGCGCCAAGGCCGAAGAAGCGCATTTTCAGACCTTTAAGGTCTTCAACCGTGTTGATTTCCTTGGAGAACCAACCGGATGCTTCCGGTGCGATCAGGCCACAGAACAGCGACTTGATGCCATGTTCGGCATACAGCTTGTCAAAGATTTCCTGACCGCCGCCAAACTTGACCCAGGCCAGATATTCACCAGCCTGCGGACCGAACGGAACCGATCCAAACAGCTGCAGCGCCGGAACTTTACCTGCCCAGTAGCCCGGTGTGGAGAATGCGGCATCAATCGAGCCGGTCGAAACGGCATCGAAAACTTCAAGTGCCGGCACAAGTGCGCCCGGCTCATAGAATTTGATTTTGATGTTGCCACCGGAAACTTCGTCGATCTTGTCGTCGACGCGCTTACCGAGCGTACCAAGCTGGGTCAGGCTGCCCGGATAGGTCGAACCCATTTTCCAGCGAACACGCTCCTGAGCATTTGCATCAGACGGCGCCACAGAAAATGCAGCTGCAGCAAGAACAGCGGCACAGGTTGCCGACTTGAGCAATTTAGAAAAAGTCATTCGTCTTCCTCCCTAAGAAGTCCGAAATTGGTAATACCACGTGAGGTCGACTACCGCCTTTTGCTTTTATTATTGGGCGGTTTTCTCCCCGATCTTTATGTTGCAGGGCGAAGCATAAGCGTATTTCGCAAGTATGGGCAAGTTTGTTTAGCCCGTTGCGCAAGAAAATATCTTTCCGTTCGGGCAAAAAAGAACTTGCATTACTATTCAAAAGTAGGAATTGCGCACTGAAATGCTGATTTCATCCGGCTTTTGGTGATGGTGCGGTTAGAATCCTTATAAACTACATAGTTTTTGCCATTCCGCCGAATTTAATAGGGCGGAGTCGGCTTTTTGCCAGATGGAATCGGGGATGCCGATTTTTGAAAGGTAGGGGATAACTTGTCGCGGGGTGGGCACAGCTACCGGAATGGATAGTGGGCATGGGGTGCCCGCATCATGAAACCGCTCGGGCCATAGCATCTGTCAAACCGTCAAAGGGGGATGGCACACATCATCGATCAGGCCGGATGGGAAGGGACCGATCATCATGAAGTTTCAGGGATGAAAACACCGGAAATAAAAACGGGCGATCTTTCAATGAAAGACCGCCCGACTGATGGTCGGAGCGAGAGGATTCGAACCTCCGACCCCTGCCTCCCGAAGACAGTGCTCTACCAGGCTGAGCTACGCTCCGTCAGTGGGCGGAGGTTTAGCCCGTCTTTCGGCGCGGATCAAGCATAATCCGGCTGTTTCGGGTGAAAAAATTCGTCGAAATCTGATGTTTCAGCACCCGGTTGCCCGAAAGCGATAAAGATCACCTCTGGGCTGGGGCGAACCGGGCTGAAAGTTGCCGATCGCGGCGGGTAAAACGCAAAAGGCCCCGAAACGCCGAAACGTTTCAGGGCCTTTGAATGATGGTCGGAGCGAGAGGATTCGAACCTCCGACCCCTGCCTCCCGAAGACAGTGCTCTACCAGGCTGAGCTACGCTCCGTCATTCTGCGAAGCCGGGTGATACTGGTTTATGAAGCATGACGCAAGATATTTTTACGACAAACTTCAACGACCCCGGCATGCGTTTGGGGTATGGCCGTTAATAAGGGCGGGAAATACAGAACTCTACCGCTTCGATCATCGCATCCTTGATCGCGCCATCTTCAAAACGGGCAAGTGTTTCAATCGCCATCTGGCCGTATTCACGGGCCCGGTCCATGGACGCATCAAGGGCATCATATTTGCGAATAAGGGTCTGCGCCCGGTCAAGGTCGCCGTCTTTGAAATCCTGATCTTCCATGCAGCGGCGCCAGAATGCTTTTTCTTCATCATCGCCCTTGGCATAGGAAATAATGACCGGCAGCGTCACCTTGCCATCGCGGAAATCATCGCCGACGGTTTTGCCAAGTGTTGCCTGATGGGCCGAATAATCCAGAACATCGTCAATCAACTGGAATGCCGTGCCGAGATAAATACCATAAAGGCGCAGGGCTTCTTCGTCTTCGGCGGACCGGTTGGCAATCACCGCGCCAATTTGTGACGCCGCGCCAAACAGGGCCGCAGTCTTGGCCGTGATGACTTCAAGATAGGCTTCCTCGGTCGTGCCCATGTCGTTTGCCGTGGACAGCTGAAGGACTTCGCCCTCGGCAATGACAGCCGATGCCTGTGCCAGAATATCAAGAACGCGCAGCGATCCGGTTTTGACCATGACCACAAAGGCGCGCGCAAACAGGAAATCCCCGACCAGAACGCTTGCCTCGTTGCCAAACAGGGCATTTGCCGATGCCTGACCCCGACGCAGCTGGCTTTCATCGACCACATCATCATGCAGAAGCGTTGCGGTATGGATGAATTCGACACATGCGGCAAGATCAACCGCATGCGGGCCGTCGCCATATCCGCACAACCGGGCTGCGGCCAATGTCAGCATCGGACGCATACGCTTGCCGCCGGCTGCAACCAGATGGGTTGCCAATTGCGGAATCAGGGCGACTTCGCTGTGCATGTTGTCGATGATCACCTGATTGACACGCTTCATATCGGCGTCGACAAGGTTGATCAGTGAATCAAGGCTCGGCTGAGTCTTAGGCTGCGGTGCGGTATTGGTCACGCTGTATTCCGACTATCTCAATGGCATCTTCGCTGCCTGCTTTGGGCGAAGATCGCAAATAACACCAGGCGGCCTCAACATAGATAGGCCAAGGCACCATGGTCAAGTGGACAAATCGTATCGGGTGATCTGGATTTCTCCCGATAAATTGCGGTTTTGCCGACAGAATTTTGAAATCTCTGTCTGCAAGCCCCTACATTATATTACATATAGTCTGTTCCTGTCGTTCCGATCCAAAGGTGCAGGACGCAGGCAACACCAAAGTTTCAGGGGAAATGCCAGATGATTGAACTCTTTCGCAGCAATGATCCGATCGAACTGAGCTGGGCGCAATCGGTCTTGGCGGACGAAGGAATCACAAGCCATATCTTTGACTATCATGCCAGCATCATCGAAGGATCGATTGGTGCACTTCCCCGCCGTTTGATGGTGGATGGCGAAGCCGAAAGCCGGGCGAAATACATTCTCGATATTGCCAGACGCGATCTGGATGCGCATAACGCTGCGACCAATTCATCCTCCGACGCCCTGGCATCGGAATAACACAGCAGGCAGGACCTTGATCTGATGGCAAGCGCAGTGGCAGCAATAGACGTCCCTGATTTTCCGGAAGCACGCATCAGTCATGATTATCTTCTGGGTGGGGCGGTGACGTTGAAACAGCCGGTGGACGGCTATCGCGCGGCAGTCGATGCGGTGTTGCTGGCGGCTTCTGTTTCGATCAATTCCAGACGGGATGAAAAAATTCTGGATGTCGGGGCGGCTGTGGGGTCGGCCGGGCTATGTGTTGCCAAGCGGCTTGAGGATGCAAAGGTTACCGGGGTCGAACTTCAGGATGACCTTTACGCCCTGTTTTGCCGCAACGTCGTGGAAAATGAACTGGCGGGCCGGGTCAACCCGGTTCACGGTGATATCAATGATGCCAGCTTGCCGCTTGTCGCGGAAAGCTTCGATCAGGTTATTTCAAATCCGCCCTATTATGCCGGGGGCACACGACCGGCCAATGAAAGCCGCGCGACCGCCCATCAGGAAGGCAGTGCCGATCTGAAAGACTGGATCGGCTTTTGCCTTAAGATGGTTCGGCAAAAGGGCCGCATCACCCTTGTGCATCGTGCGGATCATCTGGACCGTATCATCGGGCTTTTGCATGGTCGTGCCGGTGACATGACAGTTTACCCGATCTGGTCCAAGGCCGATTCAGATGCACCATTACGGGTCATTGTATCGGCCAGAAAGGGTGTGGCATCCCCGCTTTGCATGCGGCGCGGGATTGTTCTGCATGATGCCGCGGGGGCATATTTGCCCGAAACCGATATACTTTTGCGCAATCCGTTGCCATTGCCCGGTTTCTAAATCGCGCAGAGTTCCCTATAAGTGCGACATGGCTGTGGCCTGCGTCACGGAAATTTGGATGCTTTGGGACCGGATATGCTGAGCTTTTCGAAAATAATCTTCACTGCCTTGGTCATTGTTGTCGTCTGGCAAGGTTTCAAGCTGTTTAACCGTGCCAAGCAGGTCCCGACCAAGGATCAGCCCAAACAAACCCGCGCCCAGAAAAACCAACAGTCCGCGCCCGCCGCGCAGGAGATGGAAAAATGCCCTGATTGTGGCGTTTACCATGCCGAGGGTTCATCCCATCGCTGCGATGCCTGAGTCTGATATTCTTGTCCGTAAATAAAAGCATTCCGGGCTACGACTTTGGGTGAAATTGCGTGAATTTTGCTTGGAAATCCGGATCGGATCGTTGATCTATGTTGCTGCAATGCGGCATAAGAAGGCCAGCCCGGATGCAAGGGTTGCAAATTCAGCGTGTCTCAGGGCTTTTGCGTTCTTGACCGCGAGGGGGCAGGGCGGTAGCTTGCCGCTCTAATTTATAGGCAACAGTAATAGAGAGTTCGCGCCATGGCGCTCGACGGGTCGCAACGTCCCCCTTCATTCCAGGAAATCATTCTTCGACTGCAAAGCTATTGGGCTGATCAGGGATGTGTCATCCTTCAGCCATATGACTTGGAAGTCGGTGCCGGTACCTTCCATACCGCGACAACCCTGCGCGCGCTTGGTCCGGAAAGCTGGAATGTGGCTTATGTGCAGCCATGTCGTCGCCCGACCGATGGTCGTTATGGCGAGAACCCCAACCGTTTGCAGCATTACTACCAGTTCCAGGTTCTGCTGAAACCGTCGCCCAGCAATTCGCAGGATCTGTATCTTGGATCGCTGAAACATCTGGGCATTGATCCGATGGCCCATGATATCCGTTTTGTCGAGGATGACTGGGAAAGCCCGACCCTTGGGGCGTGGGGCCTTGGCTGGGAAGTCTGGCTTGACGGTATGGAAGTCACCCAGTTCACCTATTTCCAGCAGGTTGGCGGTTTTGAATGTAATCCGGTTCCGGTCGAGCTGACCTATGGTCTGGAACGTCTGGCGATGTATATCCAGGGCGTCGAAAACGTTTATGACCTTGATTATAATGGTCAGGGCGTGACCTATGGCGAAGTGTTCCTTCAGAACGAAGTTGAACAATCGACCTATAACTTTGAAGTCGCGAACACCGATATGTTGTTCCAGCACTTCAAGGATGCACAGGCCGAGTGTGCGGTGAATATCGAACGCGGTCTGGCGCTTCCGGCCTATGAACAGGCCATGAAAGCAAGCCATCTCTTTAACCTTCTTGATGCGCGCGGCGTAATTTCGGTTACCGAACGTGCGGCCTATATCGGTCGTGTTCGTGACATGTCGAAATCCTGCTGCGAGGCGTGGCTGCGGTCGCGCGGCCATCTGAAAGAGGAGGCATAAGTTATGGCCGAGTTGCTGCTTGAACTGTTTTCCGAAGAAATCCCGGCCCGTATGCAGGCCCGTGCAAGCGAAGACCTGTCGAAACTGGTGACGGATGGCCTGAAAGCCGCCGACCTTGCATTTGATAATGTCGAGGCACTTGTGACCCCGCGTCGTCTGGCGCTGATCATTGACGGTTTGCCGGAAAAGCAGCCTGACCTGCGCGAAGAACGCCGCGGTCCGCGTGCCGATGCGCCGGAAAAGGCCATCAGCGGGTTCCTTGCCGGCAACGGCGTGACCCTTGAACAGTGCGAAAAGCGCGAAACGCCCAAGGGTGTCTTCCTGTTTGCAATTGTCGAGCAGAAAGGCCGCCCGGCATCCGAGGTGATCAAGGACATCATCGAAGACGCGATGAACAAACTGCCATGGCCGAAATCCATGCGCTGGGCTGATCAGAAAGTCCGCTGGGTTCGTCAGCTTGACCGTATCCTGTGCCTGTTTGACGGCAAGGTGATCCCGGTAACCTATGGTCCGGTAACGGCTGGTGACAGCACACGTGGTCATCGCTTCCTGGCGCCGGCGGAATTCAGCGTTGCCAATGCTGTGGAATATAAGGAAAAACTGCGCGCGGCCAAGGTCATGATTGACCGTGAAGAGCGCAAGCAGGTTATCCTTGAAGGTGCCAAAAAACTGGCCGCTGCCGAAGGATATGAGCTTCTTGAAGACAATGGTCTTCTTGAAGAGGTTTGTGGTCTGGTTGAATGGCCGGTTCCGGTCATGGGCAAGGTTGACGACCAGTTCATGGACATCCCGCGCGAGGTTCTGGAAACCTCGATGCGTGAACATCAGAAATATTTCGTTGTTGAAGACAAGGACGGCAAACTTGCCGCGCGCTTTATCACGATTTCCAACATGGTGACTGCGGACAACAACGCCAAAATCATCGCCGGTAACGAGCGTGTTCTGCGTGCGCGTCTCCATGATGCCAAATTCTTCTGGGATCAGGATCGGAAAGTGACGCTGCAATCGCGTCTGCCGAAACTTGATAACATCGTCTTCCACGCCAAACTTGGATCACTTGCCGATCGCGTATTGCGTTTGCGGGGCCTCGCGCGTGAACTGTCTGCCGACATTCCGAATTGCGATGTCAAACTGGCAGACCGTGCGGCAGAAATCGGCAAGGCCGATCTGGTGTCGCAGATGGTGTTCGAATTCACCGAACTTCAGGGACTGATGGGTAAATACTACGCCGAAAATGACGGCGAAGCCCCGGAAGTCGCCAATGCCATTGCCGAACATTATGCACCTGCCGGCCCGTCGGATACTTGCCCGACGGCCCCGGTTTCGGTCGCGGTGGCACTGGCAGAGAAGCTCGATACCCTTGCCGGGTTCTTTACCATCGATGAAAAGCCAACCGGTTCAAAAGACCCGTTTGCGCTTCGTCGTGCGGCACTGGGTGTCATCCGTCTGGTTCTGGAAAACGGCTTGCGTTTGCCGCTGCGTCGCGCATTTGCATTTGCCGTTTCCCAGTATCCGGCAGCCATTCGTCGTGACGCGGCGGTCGAAGACCTTCTGGCCTTCTTTGCAGACCGCCTGAAAGTCCATCTGCGTGAACAGGGTGTGCGCCATGATCTGGTCTCAGCCGTGTTTGCACTGGATGGCGAGGACGATCTTGTCCGCCTGCTGGCCCGTGTTGAAGCGCTTTCCGATTTTGTTTCTGGTGAAAGCGGCGTCAACCTTATGGCCGGCTACAAGCGCGCGTCCAACATCCTGCGCATTGAAGAGAAAAAGGACAATACGTCCTATGACGCGGACGTTTCTGCATCTCTTCTGCGCGAGGAAGAAGAACGCAAGCTGTATGAGGCGCTCATTGATGTCCGGCATAAGGCCCTGCCACTTCTGCGTGACGAGGATTATGCCGCGGCTATGGCCGAATTTGCGCGGTTGCGTGAACCGGTCGATGCATTCTTCGAAAAGGTCACGGTAAATAGTGACAATGCAGACGAACGTGCCAACCGTCTTAAGCTGTTGGCGCAAATTCGCACTGCGTTGCATGACATTGCCGACTTCTCGAAGATCGAATCGTAAATAGGTCAAGGTTGCGGGGCTTTCCCCATCCGGGGAGGCCCAAAAGGGGCCTTGACCAGATGAGGAAAAGGCAAGATGACCAAATGGGTGTACGGTTTCGGTGGCGGTAGCGCCGAAGGCCGTTCGGATATGCGTGAACTTCTGGGCGGCAAGGGCGCGAACCTTGCCGAGATGAGCAATCTCGGACTTCCTGTTCCGCCCGGCTTTACCATTACAACCGAAGTTTGCACGGCGTTTTATGACAATGACCGTGCCTACCCGGATGGTCTTGATGCCGAAGTGGAAAATGCGCTGGCCGCTGTTGAAAAGCTGGTCGGGCGTAAATTTGGCGATGCCAAGGACCCGCTTCTTGTTTCCGTGCGTTCCGGTGCCCGTGCTTCGATGCCGGGCATGATGGACACGGTTCTTAACCTTGGTCTGAATGACGAAACCGTTGAAGGCCTTGCAACCGTTTCCGGCGACCGTCGCTTTGCCTATGACAGCTACCGCCGGTTCATTCAGATGTATGGTGACGTCGTTCTCGGCGTTGACCATTACCATTTTGAAGAAATCCTTGAAATTCACAAGGAAGACAAGGGCTATTCCCTTGATACCGAAATGGGTGCCGATGACTGGGCCGAAGTCGTTGAACAATTCAAAAAGAAAGTCCAAAGCGAACTCGACGCCCCATTCCCGCAGGACCCGCGCGAACAGCTTTGGGGCGCGATTGGCGCCGTATTTGGCAGCTGGATGAATGCACGTGCCAACACCTATCGCCGTTTGCACAACATCCCGGCAAGCTGGGGGACCGCTGTCAACGTTCAGGCCATGGTCTTTGGCAATATGGGCGATGATTGCGCGACCGGTGTTTGCTTCTCGCGCAACCCGTCGACCGGGGAAAACCGGTTCTATGGTGAATATCTGATCAATGCGCAGGGCGAAGATGTGGTTGCGGGTATCCGCACCCCCGCACCGCTGACCAAGATCGAACGCGAAGAATCCGGTTCTGATCTGACATCGATGGAAGAAGCCCTGCCGCGTGTGTTCGCCGAACTTTGTGATATCCGTGATAAGCTTGAATCCCATTACCGCGACATGCAGGACATGGAATTCACTGTTGAATCGGGCAAGCTTTACATGCTTCAGACCCGGGCGGGTAAGCGCACCGCCAAGGCTGCCCTTCGCATTGCCGTTGAAATGTGCCGCGATGGCGTGATTTCCCAGGAAGACGCATTGCGCCGTGTCGATCCTGCCCAGCTTGATCAGTTGCTGCATCCGACCCTTGATCCGGATGCGGAACGCAAGGTTGTCGGCATGGGACTTCCGGCATCGCCGGGGGCGGCATCCGGTCAGATCGTGTTTTCTGCCGAGGCAGCCGAAGAATGGGTTTCGAACAAAGGCCGCAAGGTCATTCTGGTGCGTATTGAAACCAGCCCGGAAGATATCGCGGGCATGCATGCCGCCGAGGGCATCCTGACATCACGCGGTGGCATGACCAGTCACGCCGCCGTTGTGGCACGCGGGATGGGAACGCCGTGCGTTTGCGGTGCCGGAACGATCAAGATCGACTATGCCAACAAGACTATGGTTTCCGGCGGTGTTACCCTGAAAGAAGGGGATGTCATCACCCTTGATGGCAGCACCGGCGAAGTCATGCTGGGCGAAGTCGCGACCCTTAAGCCCGATCTGTCTGGTGATTTTTCGCAGTTGATGGAATGGGCCGATGGCGTGCGTCGTCTTAAGGTCCGCACCAACGCTGAAACCCCGGATGATGCCGAAACCGCACGTGGTTTTGGCGCAGAAGGCATCGGTCTTTGCCGTACCGAACATATGTTCTTTGATCCGGCACGTATCATTTCCATGCGTGAGATGATCCTGGCTGAAACAGAACAGGGTCGTCGTGCCGCCCTTGACAAGCTTCTGCCTTATCAGCGGCAGGATTTCATTGATCTGTTCCGGATCATGAAAGGGCTTCCGGTGACGATCCGTCTGCTCGATCCGCCACTTCATGAATTCCTGCCGCATGGTGATGCCGAAATTGCCGAGGTGGCGAATGCGGCCGGTGTGTCCGAGGCCATCGTTAAGCGTCGCTTGCTTGATCTTGCCGAAGCCAACCCGATGCTGGGGCATCGTGGTTGCCGTCTTGGCATCAGTTATCCGGAAATATATGAAATGCAGGCGCGTGCGATCTTTGAAGCCGCGATCGAAGTTTCAAGGGATGGCGGTGATCCGGTGATCCCGGAAATCATGATCCCGCTGATTGTCGGCAAAAAGGAACTCGAAATCCTCAAAGCTGCCATCATCAGGGTTGCGGCCGATGTCGAAACCGAAAAATCGGCAAAGCTGAACTTCCTTGTGGGCACCATGATTGAACTGCCGCGCGCAGCCCTGCGTGCCGGTGAAATCGCCGAAGAAGCCGAATTCTTCAGCTTTGGCACCAACGATTTGACCCAGACGACCTTTGGTCTGTCACGTGATGACGCATCGCGTTTCCTCGATACTTATATCGCCAAGGATATCTTTGCAGGCGACCCGTTCGTATCCCTTGATCAGGAAGGTGTTGGCGAACTGGTCGGGCTTGCAGCAGAACGTGGTCGTGCGACCCGAGGGGACATCAAGCTTGGTATCTGCGGGGAGCATGGCGGTGATCCGTCATCCATCGCGTTCTGCGAGGCACAGGGGCTTGATTACGTATCCTGTTCGCCATACCGCGTGCCGATTGCACGCCTGGCAGCAGCACAGGCGGCCCTTGGTCGCAAATAGGCGCGATCGGGACTGAGTTCAGACGGCGGCAGGGAAACTTGCCGCCGTTATTTATGACCGGTTTCTGAATCCGGGTCGTTGCGGTGGGCGATGTGTTTCATGATCAACATCCCGCCAACCGACAGCCCGAGAAGCAGCAGCACAATACCACCGATCTTGAACATTTTTTCGTACAGGGCCGCGCGGTGGAATTCTTCTTCCTGCAAATAGGTCATGCGTTCGATGACCTCGTTCATATGGGCGCGGTACCGGGTTTCGGGTTTAAGCGTGCTTTCATAGCGTACCGCACGCAACAACATGTTCAGGCGCTCAACCGCATCGAAATAGTTTTCCTCTGTCATCCGCGCCTGTGCCAGGGTTGGCTTCAGTGGTGGCTGTTCATGCGGTCCGAGAAAGTGACCAGGATAATTTTTCAGATCCGGCCATTCATGATCAATGCAGTCGCGAACCGTGGTCACGATTGCACCACACGGCACGATCTTTTGCGGATAGAATCGCAACAGAACGCCTTGGGCCATCTGTTTGATCTCTTTGCCCTTACGGTTATAGATCTGTGTGATGGTGGCAAGTTCCGCGGTGGTTTCGTCGATTGACATATCCGGAACCGGCCTGTCGCTGATGCCCGGCGGCGTTTGCTGTGCCAATGCAATGTTTGGCGATGTCGCCATGACGTAAAGCGCAGAAAACAATGCGATCAAAAGCGGGGCTGCGTGACGCAGTTTCATTCCGGTTACCTGTTTTGTTCCGGCCTTAACATAGGGGTTATTACCCCTTTCGAACAGGTTTGAAAACAAAACGGGCCCCGAATTCGGGGCCCGGTTGCAAAATTTTGCGATCACGTGATGGGTGGATTATGCCGCAGTTTCGGGCAGTTTGACCCAGCCCGGAACATGAACCGTGATTTTTGCATCGCCGGCAACAAGGTCGGCATCATCGCCAACCCGTTCCAGACGGATCAGGGCAAGACCGCCATTCCCGTGCACAGACCGAATGGTTCCAGCTTCCTTGTCACCGTTCATAATGATGGTTCCGGCTTCCGGTGCCGGGCCCTCAACCGAGATCGGCAACAGGCGCTTGCGCACAAGGCCGCGATATTTGGTGCGCGCTGTCAGTTCCTGGCCCATATAGCAGCCTTTTTTGAAATCAACCCCGCCCAGCTCCTCAAAGCCGTTTTCAAGCAGGATGGATTTTTCGATCTCAAGTTCTTCGCTGCCATTGGGCAGGCCAAGTGAAACGCGAAGCTGATGATAGGATTCTTCATCGCTTTCCGATGCGCCGATTGCTGCCATTTCAGCCAGCTCATTCTTGGGCAGCAAGATGCGGGCCCCCATTGCGCTCAGGCGCGGGTCAACAGCCTTGATGCCATTGGCAATGCGTCCGGTCGTACCCGGTGTCGTGTCGGTAAACAGGTTCGCAAGGGCATCTTTGCCGAAAATGGCGATAACGTCGTAACTGTCGGTGACATCGGTCAGTTCGACCTTTGCGCGCAGTTTATACATGCGCAGTTTCTTGAACAGTTCGGCGGCGCGTTCGCCATTTTCACCGCGTTCGCATTCCAGAAGAAGGCTGTCCTCATCCTGTTGATAGACAAAGAAATCAAACAGGAATTTCCCCTGCGGTGTCAGCAGGGCGCCATATCCCGATTTGGTGGCAGAAACGGTTTCGACATTGTTTGACACCAGCCCTTGCAGAAAGCTGACGCGGTCCGGTCCGCTCACGCGGATGACGGCGCGATCACTCAGAACGGCGTAAAAAGACTCACTCATAATCGTATTGGCTCCGATCTGTCGGATTTGTTTGGGCGAAATGTGGGGCAATCAGCTAAATTTCGCAAGGGTAGACTGCGGGGATAAAGCCCGCACGATCTGCAAGAAAACCCTTCATAAAACGCCTGTGAGCAGATAGAACCAAACTTATGAAAATCTTGATGCTTGATCATTCAATCGGCTTTGATCCCAAGGATCGCGAAGCCCGCCCGCTGGGAACCTGCCAACGTGCTTTCATTGCGCTGGCCGAGGCCCTTGTTGCCCGTGGTCACAAGGTCGAAGCGCGCCGCAACGGCGGTATCGACAAGGATGCAAGCGGTGTAGCATGGCGACAACTTGATGCCCAATTGCCGCCTTTTGGTGGCGATGCGGCCAATACTGTTATTGTCTGGCGCGATCCTGCTTTGCTCAGCCATCCTTCGGTACCGGCAAATGCCACGGTTGTTCTGTGGTTTGACGGTGATCCGGCGCGACTGAATGCGGATGAAGTGCGATTGGTGCTTCAGGAAAAGAAAGTACAGGTCATCTTTACCGATGATGCCCAGGCCAAATCATTTGATGCGGACCTTGCCAAAAAGCCGATCGTGGTGAAACCGGGCGCAACAGCTGCCTTCACCATGGCGTCGAACATGCATTGGGCATTTGAATCGCGCGATGAACTGGCGGTGACGGTTGCCAATACCAAAACCGGTATTGCCCAGATCATTCGTATCTGGGATGCCTATGTCGCGCCCAAGGCACCGAATGCGATCCTTGAAGTGTATGCATATGACCTGTTTACGGCAATGGCAGGCGAGAATGATGATGTTTCCGATGACATCCTTGATCTGGTCGGCGGTGCCATTGACAAGGGTGTGCGGGTCTATCATCCCAAGCCCGAAGCCGACATGGCCGAAACGGTTGCGAATGCGCGTGCGTTCCTGCATCACGGCAAATACGGCAGCGACAATGTCGGACAATGGATCGTTGACGCGCTTGGTGCGGCAACGCCGGTTGTTTCCTATGGCGGGATTGCCCGAAGCCGGATCGAGGACGGCAAGACCGGCTATATCGTTCCGGACGAAGCCGCATACGGAAATATCACAGCCCAGCTTCTGACCGACCGCGCATTCTTTGCCAACCAGTCCGAAGCTGCGCGGAATGATCGCCGCGAATGGATCCATGTTGCAGGCGAGCTGGAGAAACTTTAAGCCGTGCGTCTTCTGTTTATCACGTCCAACCGTCTTGGCGACGCGGTGCTGTCGACTTCTGTCCTGCGCCATTATGTCGAAACCTTTCCCGGTATTCGCGTGACGGTCGCCTGTGGCCCGGTCGCCGCACCCATCTTCAAGGCCGTTCCGAACCTTGAACGCATCATCGAAATGCCCAAGCAAAAACGCGGCGGGCACTGGTGGAAGCTCTGGAAGTCGGTTGTTCTGAACTGGTGGGATGTGATTGTCGATTTGCGCGGCAGTGCCACGGCCTATGTGTTGCCAGGGTGGAAGCGGGTGGTGCAAAAAGGCAATGATGACAATTTGCATCGGCTTGAGCAACTTGGTGCGCTGATTGATGTCACTCCGCCGCCTTTGCCAAAAATCTGGATCGATCAGGAAAGCCGGGACCGTGCCGACGCGTTGCTTGGCAATATCAAAGGTTCGCTCTTGATTGTCGGGCCGACCTCGAACTGGGTTGGCAAGACCTGGCACAAGGAACGTTTCATCGAAACGGTTGCGACCCTGACCGGGAAGGGGGCTGTACTTGAAGACGCCCATGTTATGGTGGTTGGTGCACCCAATGAACGCGAAATGGCAGAGGAAGTCATCAGTTCCATTCCAGATGGACGGTGTTCGGAAATCTTTGGAACGGAAAGCCTGTTGACTGTCATGGCCTGTCTGGAGCGTGCCGATCTGTATCTCGGGAATGATTCGGGCCTTATGCATATGGCTGCGGCGTCCGGATGTCCGACACTGGGATTGTTTGGTCCATCGCGTGATGAACATTATCGTCCATTCGCCGAATGGGGCCGCGCTGTTCGGACTGACTGGTCGTACGACAAGATTATCGAGAACCGCACCAGCCGGTTTTCCCAAGAAAACCTGATGGAAACATTGCCGGTCGAAAAGGTTGTCAAAGCCGCAACCCAACTGGTTACGGAACATCGTCTTGCAGGAAAAAACAATGACTGATGCAGCACCGCGTATTTCAGTTGTTCTGTGCGCCCATAACGAGGAAAAGCGTCTTGCAGCCTGTCTGGAAAAGGTCAGCTTTGCCGACGAAATTGTTGTGGTCTGCGACAAATGTAATGACCGAACCGAGGAAATTGCCAAAGAGTTTGGTGCCAAAACTGTTATTGGCAGTTGGGATATCGAAGGGCATCGTCGTAACAAGGCAATCGAAGAAGCAAGCGGCGACTGGATTTTCGAGCTGGATGCCGACGAACATGTCAACGAGGAGCTGGCCATCGCAATCCGCAAGGCGGTCAATAGCGGCGCTTATGACCGTTATCTGATCCCGGTCGACAATTATGTTGGCAAACGGTTGGTGCGATATGGCTGGGGGGCGTCATTTGGGACGTCTGCCGTTTGGCGCCTTTTCCGCAAGGGGCACAAGGTATGGGGTGACCAACGGGTTCACCCGGCAATCAAAATGACCGGGCGGCAGGGACCGAAACTGAATGGTGCCTTGGTGCATTTTGTGGATCGCAATATCTCGGACATGATCCGTCGGCTTGATAGCTACACCAATGCGCGTGCCGCAGATTTGCGGGCAAGCGGGAATATCGGAACATTCCGTCATAATTTCCGGCGGATTTTTTCGCGCTTCTGGCGCTGTTTCGTATCGCGCAAAGGATACAAGGAAGGCGGGATGGGCTTTTTAATCGCGCTTCTGGCGGCCTTGTTTCCGATGATTTCCTATCTCAAAGCCCGCTATGACGAATAATTTTGCATATCGCTGTTTGGCCGGCTTCAATCCGGCCGACCTGCAGATACCCTGTTTACAGAGCTCGTAACTGGCAAGTTGTGTTACCCGATATGAATGAAGACAAAACGTTTAATATTGCGCAAGTGGTTGCGAGCACGGGCAACGGTGGCCTGGAGCGGCATGCGTGCGATTTGGCTTCAGGGTTGGTTGCGCAGGGCCACCAGGTTTCTTTCCTTACAACAAGCGCTGTCGCGCCGAGGGTTCCAAAAGGGGTGCGCCCTGTTACACTCTCACTTGATGGAAATCGCAGGAACCCGTTGGTTCTTCTTGAATTGATACGTACTTTACGTGCGGGAAAGTTCGATATTATTCATGCGCAAGGCAGTAAAGCTGCGCAGATGTTGGCTTTGATCCTGCCGTTTTTACCAAATGCTTGTGCCACAGTTGGAACCCTTCACAATCAAAAAAAAAATGTGCGGGCATTTCGCAAGCTTGATTGGGCAATCGGTGTAAGCAAGGCGCTTAGCAAAGATATCGGATCGGATCGTGTTACGACAATCTATCACGGTCTACCGAGCTTTCGTGAAGTTAACCCGCATGAAGATTTGACAAGTCAGGGACGCCCGCATTTTCTGGCGATCGGAAGACTGGTTGAGGCTAAAGGATTTGATCGGCTGATTGAGGCATGGGCTTCAATTGATGCGAATTTATACATTATTGGAGAGGGACCACTCGAAGGGGAACTCGAAGATATGATAAGGACGCACGCACTGGCAGATCGCGTTAAGCTTCTTGGCAGGAGCGAACATGTCCCGAACTATCTGAAGGCCGCTGACGGTGTGATTGTTTCTTCTCGTCGTGAAGGCTTTTCCTACGTGGTCGCGGAGGCGCTTTTATGCAACTGTCCGGTACTGTCGACTGACGTGCCGGTTGCAAACGAGGTGCTGGATCCTGATTTGATTTTATCACATGATATCAATGTCATGAGAGAGCAAATTGTTCGATGGATCGCAGATATTGATGCTTGGAAAGCAAAATGCGAAAGCGCATTCGAGACTGCATCGCAAGAGTTTACCTTTGATCACATGATCACAAAAACCGTCGACTTGTATCGAACTTTGCTGAAAACTCAGACAATTATGCGAAGTCAGGGCTAGTCTATGTCAGGTATCGCAGGAATTATTGTGCGTGACGGTTCCGCCGTGCCCATGTCCAAGATGGACCGTCTTTGCACGGCGTTGGGGCATCGCGGGCCTGATGGCGAGGGGCGATATGTAAAGGGGCCCGTTGGCTTCATTCAGACGCGTCTTGCGATTATTGATCTCGATACCGGTGATCAGCCGATTTATCATGAAAATGGCAGTGCCTTGGTCGCCAATGGCGAGATTTACAACTATGTCGAGCTGCGCAAAAGCCTGTGTGAAGCCAGTTTCAAGACCCGTTCAGACAGCGAAACAGCACTTCGGGTCTATGCCCGTGACAATATTGACGGCTTTGATGCCCTGCGCGGTATGTATGCCTTTGCCATTCATGATGCTGTAGAGAACCAGGTTGTTCTGTGCCGCGATCCGTTTGGCATCAAACAGCTTTACTATGTCGAAACGCCGGAATATTTCGCCTTCGCATCCGAAGCACAGGCATTGATCGCGGCTGGTCTGGTTGGTCGGGATGTGCGTGCAGATGCCCGTTCCGAATTATTGCAGGTTCAATTCACAACCGGCAGCGATATGATTTTTGACGGGATCAAGCGGCTTCTGCCAGGCGAGACCATTGTGCTGAGCAATGGTCGGATCATTGATCGTCGCCGTCGTCAGGTTCTTGGGGACAGTGCTTCGGTCGGCACACATCTTGAAGCAGCGTTGACCGACTGGGACCGTGTGTTCGAAGAATCCGTCAGGGTGCATCAACGATCAGACGTCGATTACGCCATGTTCCTTTCAGGCGGCGTTGATAGTGCATCGTTGCTTGGCATGATGCACCGGCTGAATGAGCGTCCGGTAACGGCCTATACAGCAGCGTTTGAAGCATCAAGCGTGCATGATGAACGAGAAATTGCGCGTGATGTTGCCAAGGCCTGTAACGCCAATCATATCGAGGTCATGTTCTCGGAACGTGATTTCTGGACGCTTCTGCCGGAAGTTGCTGCGCGGATGGATGATCCCGTTGCAGATTACGCAATTCTTCCAACCTACAAACTGGCCAGCGAAGCCGCACGCGATTTCAAGGTCGTGCTGTGCGGCGAAGGCGGGGATGAGCTGTTTGGCGGGTATGGGCGGTACCGTTCCGTGATGCGACCGCTTCTTCTGGGCGGGCGCGTAATGCGGTCCAAGGGGACGTTCGACAAGATTGATGTATTGCGTCCCGATGTGCTTGAAGGATGGCGCGACGGGATTGCTGCATCGGAAAGTCGCGAAAACCGCGGAAAGCGTTCGAGACTCGCGGTAGCGCAGGCTGTTGATTGTTCCGACTGGTTGCCAAATGACTTGTTGATCAAGCTTGATCGTATGCTGATGGCGCACGGGCTTGAAGGGCGAACACCGTTCCTGGATCCGATGGTTGCCGAATTTGCCTATCAGTTGCCAGATCGTCTTAAAGTTCGCAAGGGAGTTGGCAAGTTCCTGCTGCGCAGCTGGCTGGAACGCTGTTTGCCGATGGCCCATCCATTTGCGAAAAAACGTGGCTTTACTGTGCCGGTTGCAGAATGGATTTCAGGACAGGGTAAGCATCTGGGACCTTTGGTTGCCAATCAGGCGGGCATACTTGAAATCGCGGACCCGTCAAAGGTCGAAAAGCTGTTCAATACACCGGGAAAACGCGAAGGTGCGGCTTGCTGGCATCTTCTTTTCTATGCGCTGTGGCATCAGGCCAATGTTTTGGGCCATGCTCCGGAAAAAGATGTGTTTGAAACACTGGCACCCTAGAGACTGCACCCAACCCTGATTTAGGACAGGAGGCGGCTATGCCCAAGATCAGATCTTCAGTCTGGATGATTGTCCCAAATCTTTTGCGGACCCTTTTTCGAGGGGATGTCAGCTGGAAGTCGAAAGCTTTGCTGCTTGGCGGATTGGTCTATTTGATCAGTCCGGTCGATCTTTTGCCTGATATTCTTGTTGGTATTGGCTGGCTTGATGATCTTGTCATTGTGCCGTTGCTGGGGTGGTTGTCCTATCGAAGTTTGCCACCAGCGATCCAGGACGATGTTGCTTCTTTCGATCAGCGTGCTGCGAAATCGACGCGTCGGGTCTGGCTTTACCTTTTGCTTCTTGTCGTGGCGATAGTTGTCATTGCCATTTGGGGGGATGCCCAATACCCGGTCTCGCCCACCCAGCCGGGGTTGGCCGAGTGACACTGTCGACTGACACAATTGTCATGATCCGGACAGCAGGTTTGACGGGGTAGGGAACGAAGACTAACCTTTGGTCATAAAAACCGTCAGACAGGGAAGAAAGTCATGAGTGATACATTCCGTGCATTGGTTCTTGATCAGCAGGACAAGTCCGTTTCGGCCAGTTTCAAAAATCTGACGACAGAAGATTTGCCAGAAGGTGATGTTCTGGTTCGGGTGAAATGGTCGACCCTTAATTACAAGGATGGCATGATCCTGAACGGACTGGGACGCCTTGTTCGATCCTATCCGCATGTGCCTGGTGTCGATTTTTCCGGTGAGGTCGTTTCATCAACAGACCGGCGATATAAACCGGGCGATGAGGTCATCCTGACCGGCTGGCGCGTGGGTGAGGCCCACTGGGGTGGCTATGCTCAATATGCCCGGGTCAAGGCGGATTGGCTGGTTCCGCTGCCAAACGGGTTGGGGGCGGATCAGGCCATGGCCATCGGCACGGCCGGCTTCACTTCCATGCTGGCGGTCATGGCCCTTGAGGAGCAGGGTGTTTCACCTGATCAGGATGGTGAGGTTCTTGTAACCGGTGCTGCCGGGGGTGTCGGGTCAGTTGCGGTTTCGATATTGGCGGCGCTGGGATACCGGGTTGCCGCATCGACCGGGCGTGCCGAAACACATCAGTATCTTCGTGATCTGGGCGCAACGACAATCGTTGATCGCAACGAATTGACCGATACCAGCAAGCCGCTTCTAAGCGAGAAATGGGTTGGGGCGATTGACAGCGTCGGCAGCAGCACACTTGCACATGTATTGTCAGAAATGAAGTATCACGGTGTGGTGGCTGCATGCGGTCTTGCCGGTGGTCCGGATCTTCCGGCTACGGTCATACCGTTCCTGTTGCGCGGGGTTCGGCTGATCGGAATTGATTCGGTGATGTGTCCCTATGACTATCGTGTGAAGGCTTGGGAACGCCTTGCCAGACAATTGCCGCCCGATCATTTGTCCGCCGCGACGACCAAGGTTGCCTTGTCCGAAATTCTGCCCTGGGGGGAGAAAATCCTGAAAGGTCAGGTTAAAGGTCGAGTTCTGATTGACGTGCAGGATTGCTAGTAAGGTCAAAACCATGCAGAATCAGCAGGTTCCCGATCGGTACTTCCGGTAAACGGGGCCCCTCAATTTGTTAGCTGGAAGTCAATCTGATGCTTGAACAACGGTTTCGCATTCTTCTTGTGGAAGATAACCCCGGTGATGCGTTTCTTGTCCGCACACTCCTTGAGGAGACCGGGGAGCCGTTTGATATTGAACATCGCAGCGATCTGACTTCCGCCATGGCCGTTCTGAACGGAGAGGGCCCTGATGCGGTTTTTGATGTGGTTTTGCTGGATCTGACATTACCGGATTCTTCAGGCGTGACGACCATCAGCCGTATCAGGGACTGTGCCAACACAGCACCGGTTGTTGTGTTGACCGGACACAAGGATGAAGAACTGGCTTTCGAGGCGCTTCAGCATGGTGCCGAAGATTATCTGACCAAGGAATTCCCGGACGGTCGCACCATTCGCCGGTCCATCCGCTATGCGATTGAGCGATCACGCGCCGAGCGTGCCCTTAAGGAAAGTGAAGAACGTTACCGCAAACTGGTTGAACTTGCCCCCGAATTGATTTCCATCCTGAGCGGGGAAGAAATCGCCTATATCAACCAGCAGGGGCTTTCGATCCTTGGCGCAGACGATAGTGCAGCCCTTATCGGTCGTTCCTTTATGGAAATGGTTCATCCGGCAAGCAAGGAAACGCTGGGCGAATATATTGCCCGTTACAGGGATGGATACACCGGGCGCGCAGATTTCACCATCATGTGTCAGCGTCCGGCGGGCGATAATGTGGAACTCGAAGTTTCCGCCATTGCATTTACCCATGAAGGGGCGCCGGCCATGCTGATGCTGGCCGAAGACGTTACCGAGAAGCGCAAAATCGAACGCCAACTGGTCCAGACGTCCAAGCTTGCGACCCTTGGTGAAATGGCGGCTTCTGTTGCCCATGAAATGAACCAGCCGCTGAATGTTATTCGCATGGCGGCCGATACCTGTGCGCTTCAATATGATCTTGATGCGGTCAAGCCAGCCTTTCAGCATGAAAGACTGGCGCTGATCAGCAGCCAGACCGAACGCATGTCGGAAATCATCAAGCATCTGCAGATCTACAGCCGGCCCGATGATGATGACTTCGTGCCGTTCGATCCGATGCGTGCTGTGGCAAGTTCGGTGGACATGATTGAACATGACTGCCGGCTTTCGGGCATTGAAATCGAAGTGGTGCCACCTGCTCAGGCCTGTCTGGTCAATGGTCGTCAGGTTCAGCTTGAGCAGGTTCTTGTCAACATGCTGACCAATGCCCGCGACGCGATTAACGAAAATGGCGATGATGGAAATATCGGCGGTCTTATCCGGGTCAGCGCCATGGTCGATAAGACCAATCAGGTGCTTAAGCTGGCGGTGAATGACAATGGCGGTGGTGTTCCCGAAGCCGCCATTGATCTGTTGTTCCATCCGTTCTTCACAACAAAGGATGTTGGAAAGGGCACGGGCCTTGGGCTGTCGGTCAGTTTTGGCATTGTGGAAGCAATGGGCGGCAAGATCGATGTCAGGAACGAAGGTGATGGTGCCTGTTTTGAAGTGACACTTCCCATCGTCAGCTTTGATGCAAGCGATGCAGACCAGACGGAATATGAGCCGGAAGAACATCCGGGCGGGGACACGGGATTGAATGCGGAAGCGCGTCAGAATATCAGAATTCTGGTGGTGGATGACGAAGTTGACGCCATGGAAATCATATCGGGATATCTCGAAGCACAGGGCTATAACGTTTCTGCGGCCAGTGATGGTGAAGATGCGCTGGCACTTGCAGCGGTGGTGCAGCCCAATATTCTGATTACAGACATCCGGATGCCACAAATGGACGGCAATGCCCTGGTCAAGGAACTGCGCAGCCGCGACCCGGCATTGCCGGTTATCGTGATGACCGGGCATCCCGGCGATGCAGAGCGTCCGGTAGACGATGATGGTGCCGATGCCCCGGTGATGGTGATGTCCAAGCCACTCAACCTCAAGGAGCTTCTGGGTATTCTGGATGAATTGTCGGAAGTCTGTATTCAATGATGCCAGAGTAGATGCTGAAGTAGTCCAGGATCCGGTCAAAGAAAAAGCCCGGTTGTAGCCGGGCTTTTTTGTATTTGATATCGGGCAAAAGGCTGGTTGCTTTTAGGCTTCCCAACCAAGCTGCATGGCAATTTTGACAGCCTGTGTACGATTGGCCGCGCCAAGTTTCTTGAAAATGCCGGTCAGATGGACTTTGACCGTGATTTCACGAACCGTAAGCTGCTTGGCGATTTCCTTGTTGGAAAGCCCTTTGGTCAACAGGCCAAGAACTTCACGTTCACGATTGGTTAGCTGACGCAGGGGGTTGTCGGGTGCAAGGCCTTCAAGATCAATTTCGCCAGGACGGATTTGCGAGCCGTCATCTTCAAGCAATGCAGAAGGAATGTATTTCTCCCCTGACAGGATCAGGCGCAACGCATTGATCAGCGATTTGCCTGACAATGTTTTGGGGAGATACCCTGATGCACCATGCTCAAGAGCATTCAGAACGTCGCTGCGCTTTACCGAGCCTGACAAGATCACGACAGGAATCTCCGGATGCTTCTGGCGCATGACCGTCAACCCCGACAAACCGTTCATGCCCGGCATGTTGAGATCAAGGATTGTCAGCTCAACGTCTGTTTCCCCGTCAACGACGGCAAGTGCTTCTGCGAAATCCTTCGCCTGCGCGACTTCAACTTCCGGCGCTGCGATTTTAAGGAAGGAAGTAATCCCGTCTCTGACGAGATCGTGGTCGTCTGCTAGCAGGATGTTCATTTTTATGCAGTACCCGTTCTTGTCCGAAGCTCTGACATCTGATGATTGGCCCCGGAAACGCTCCCCGTACTGACGACACGGTTACGCGCAATAGTTAGATTATAATTCAAGCGTCCCCCCCGGACGCGTGCGCAGCATTCAACAAAACCGGGGTCGTGTCAAACGGCAGGATAGTTTCTGAAAGCCTCAACTATTCGATCAGATAGGTCAGCTTGTGCGGGAGTCAATGTTTTATCCCATATTGCATAGTATGTGGGAGGCGCAAGGCCATTTCCGGAGGTTGGAAATCAGACGGAAATCGAAAGGCTTGGCTGGTCGATGCTATCGGCGCGTGCATTTTTTGTCGCGGATTCTTCCGCTGAGAACACAGGGCTGTCGTCGTTGCTGGTGGCCCGCTGCAGGCTGGCCTGTCGGAAGGCCGCCATGTCAGCACCAGAAGGCGCATTCGGCGCAAGGGCGGCGTTCTGCAATGTCGCCAGTGCGCGATCACGGTCGGCCTTGCTGCCCGACATCGAAACGCTGACATCAACATGCCCCCCGATAGCATAGGCATTGCCATCCGGGCCTATTTGATAGGTATATTGCGGGGCCGATCCATATGGGCCTGCTGCGGCCGCATGGGCCTCTTCTTCCTGACGCACGGCAGAATCCCGTGCCTGCAATTGTGACACAACGGCTTTTTCTGCGGGATCAAGGTCTGTGCTGTTTGAAGTTGCAGAAGAAGTGTCACCATTTTCTTCATTGGTTTTGACAGCGTCGCGATACTCGGCCCGGCTTACGCCACCGGCGACGGCCTGTGCTTCGGTCAATGTTCTTGGATCAACGATGCGCGTCCGCAGGCTGTTATTATCCTCTCCCCCGATGGAATAGGGGGAGGCAGCAGTTCCTGATCGGGAATTTTTCTGGACTTCGACTGCTTCATATTCGGCCAGAACCCGCCCGTCAGACGTTTGCGCGATTTCCCGAACATTCAGGATTACGCCCATTCCGCCGCTATTCGGATTTGCTATGGTTTGGCCCGCTGCAATCATTGATGTCGAAGTGGTTTCCAAGTTTGAACGCAAAAGACTATACATCGCAGGTTATCAGAAAATGCGCACGGAGTCTTGCACCGGATTCCAATGCCGGTGTGGGGGCGCTCATGTCTTGCGCAGCGTGTGGCTTGCTGATATCAGGAAAGCCAAATTTCGGCGGTACGGTAATCGTCGCTGCAATCAATTCAATCAGGAATTCATACGCATATGTCCGACTTTGTTATACCCGCCAACGAAAAAGTACTCGTTACGGGCGCAGCAGGTTTTATTGGTTCTCACCTTTGCCTGAAATTGCTGGAGCAGGGATCAACCGTCGTCGGACTGGATAACGTCAATGACTATTATGATGTTAACCTGAAAGAAGCACGACTTGCCCGTCTGGAAGGTAAGCCCGGTTTCAAATTTGTGCGTATGGACCTTGAAAACCGCGAGGGTATCGCGGATCTGTTTGCAACGGAAAAACCGACATATGTTGTGAACCTGGCTGCACAGGCCGGGGTGCGGTATTCAATCGAAAATCCGCATGCCTATATCGATGCGAACCTTGTCGGTTTCACCAATATTCTTGAAGGGTGTCGCCACAATAATGTGAAGCATCTGGTCTATGCTTCAAGCAGCTCGGTATATGGCATGAACACGGAAATGCCTTTCTCCGTGCATCACAATGTCGATCACCCGATAAGCCTTTACGCAGCATCCAAAAAAGCAAACGAGCTGATGGCGCATACCTATAGCCATCTCTATCGCTTGCCGACGACGGGTCTTCGTTTCTTCACGGTGTATGGTCCGTGGGGACGCCCGGATATGGCCCTGTTCCTGTTTACCAAGGCCATTCTTGAAGGGCGTCCGATCAACGTCTTTAACGAAGGCAAAATGCGGCGTGATTTCACCTATATCGATGACATTGTTGAAGGTGTTTACCGTTGTATTTCCACGGTTGCCCAACCAAATCCGAACTGGAATTCGGCCAAACCCGATCCGGCGACCAGTTCCGCGCCGTATCGTGTGTTCAATATCGGCAATAACAGCCCGGTCGAACTGATGTATATGATCGAGACCATCGAAAAGGCATTGGGCGTTACGGCCGAAAAGAATATGCTGCCGATGCAGGATGGCGATGTGCCGGCGACTTATGCCGATGTCGAAGCGCTGACCGATGCCGTCGGCTTCAAACCGGCAACATCGATTGAAACCGGGATCGGCAACTTTGTTGAATGGTACCGGTCTTTTTACGGGTAAGATAACTTGAAATTTGCCGCGATCTTCGTGCTGTTCGCCAATGCGTTTTCGGCGGGCATGATGTTTCTGGCCAGCGTGTTTGTCTCGCGCTATGGCGGCAAGGATCTTTTTGGCTTCTTCTCGGTCATACTTGGGTTGATTATCTCGGCTGCTCCTGTCGTAACGTTCGGCATGGATACCGCGATTGTCCGGTTCTTGCCCAAATATCGTGAAGAAGGAAAACGGCAGCTTGTCAGTGGCATGCAGCGCTTTGTTCTGGCGTTCGCAGCTCTGTTGTCGATCCTTGGCGGTATAGCCCTGGCGACCATTCTGGTCCATTTCAGAAACTATAGTCTTGAAATCGGGTTTGCGGCTGGTGTGTGCTTGCCGTTGGCTGTCATTCTTTCGGTATTGCAGGGCGCAATTCGTGCTGATGCCAATGTTTCACGCGCGGTAGTGGGGGAGGCCGTCGTAAGGCCCCTGATCTTTGCCGTTTGTCTTCTTTCGCTCTATTTTTGGCTGCATGGGGAACTGACCCTGCTTAGTGTCGTCAGTTCTTATGCCATTGCACTAAGTGTTGCGACGGTATCGGCGCTTTGCCTTGTAATCAGGGGTGGGCACATCAAATGGCGCAGCACCTTTCATCCAAGGATGGCAGACATTCGACTTTGGCTTCAGCTTGGTCTGAATGTTCTGTTTTCCCAACTTTCCATCGCACTGCTGAACCAGTCGCCTGTCGTGCTGGCAGGTGTCCTATTATCCGCATTTGATGCCGGCGAAATTGGCGCGGTCATTCGTTTGGCGATGCTTGTGGCCTTTGCCTTGACGGCCGTGAATTCTGTCGTGGCACCGTTTCTTTCGAGGGCAATGGCCAAAGATGATACCTGGGAATTGCAGTCCCTGGTTTCACGCGCGACGGGCTTTTCCTTGCTGGTGGCAGTGCCTGTTTGCGGTGCTTTCTTTATCTTCGCGCCGGAATTGCTGTCGCTGTTTGGTAACGATTATACCGGTGCTGTCCCTTATTTACGGATGATGCTGATTGCCTATGCGGTTCAGGCCGCGTGCGGACCAAGTGTTGCGCTGCTCAATATGACGGGCATCCACAGGGCAATGACAAAAATTGTTTCTGTATGGGCAGGATTGACCGTAATTGGTTTGGCTGTTGCCATGCTTCAGGTCGGCATGTTGGGTGGCGTTGTCATCGCCGCGGTGTCTGTTGCCGGTTATCCACTAATCCTTGCAATCCTGTGTCGTAAGACGCTTGGGGTGGATCCGACGGTACTGTCATTGCGCTATTTGGTCGCCCGGTAACCTGTCAGCTCGCTTTCGCCATAGCGCAAAGTCTGCTGGCGTTGTCGAACGCACCAGAAGTGATGATGCGATTTCTGCGAACTGCAGCGCATCAGGCATTTGCCATCATTGGCGATCTATTTGGGGGAAATGGTGCTGCTGGGGAGATTTGAACTCCCGGCCTCTCCCTTACCAAGGGAGTGCTCTACCCCTGAGCTACAGCAGCCCGATATCATCAGGCAGTCCGGTGGGGGATGGTGCTGCTGGGGAGATTTGAACTCCCGGCCTCTCCCTTACCAAGGGAGTGCTCTACCCCTGAGCTACAGCAGCGTATGCCCCATGCGGTGCGGGCGGGTTATAGGCCACGGATCAGCAATTGGTCAAGCCCGAAATATGCGAAGTTTTCCGAATGATTGTCCAAGGCTGCTTTTCGCCCTGTTTTCGTCAAGATCGGCTGTAATTTTTCGCCTGCTGTTTTATAACAGGTCCAAGGATTGAACCCGTACGCACACCGGAACCCAAATCGAACCATGACTACAAAGAAATCCGATATCCGCCCGGCGGTGAATGAAGAACGCCTCAAGCGTGAGGCCGAAGCTCTTCGTGCCAATCTGGCCAAGCGCAAGCAACAGCAGCGATCGCGCAAGGAGAGCTCTGGCGACTCTGATACCAAAGGCAGTTCGAACGAGTAGCACGGTAACTAGGTTGCGAAGCTGCCACCCGTTATCGCCGGCCCCAAAGCGGTGCGATCGCACCAGGCAGCCATAAAGCGTGTAACGGCGTATCGTTTGGTTGATCTTGAAGGTCAGGCACGGGTAAAACCGAAGGTGCTGAAAAGCACAGGGACTGTTTCGCAACAAAGGGGTGGCACTATGTCGGTAAGACCGGATCACTGGATACGCCAGATGGCGCAGGAAAAAGGCATGATCGAGCCGTTTGTTGACGGTTTCAAACGCGATGGTGTGATTTCCTATGGTGTCAGTTCCTATGGCTATGACGCCCGTGTTGCCGACGAGTTCAAGATTTTCACCAATGTCGACTCGGCCATTGTCGATCCCAAGGAATTTTCCGATGACGGGTTTGTCAATCGCCAGACCGATGTTTGCGTGATCCCGCCCAACAGTTTTGCCCTGGCGCGCACGGTGGAATATTTCCGCATTCCGCGCGACACGCTGGTGATCTGTCTGGGCAAGTCGACCTATGCCCGCTGTGGCATCATCGTCAATGTCACCCCGCTTGAACCCGAATGGGAAGGGCATGTGACGCTGGAATTTTCGAACACGACACCGCTTCCGGCACGCATCTATGCCAATGAAGGGGCCTGCCAGTTCATTTTCCTGAAAGCCGAAAGCGAATGCGATACCTCCTATGCGGATCGCGCAGGGAAATATATGGGCCAAAAAGGTGTCACATTGCCGCGTCTGTGATAAAGGCATGGCAACCAATCTGGCATCAAGATGCCAAGACGCGCGTTCGCTGCGCGAGCAAGCGCAGCACAAAGAGGATTGAATGGACAAGATCAAGATTTCCGGTGGTCGCCGGTTGCAGGGCAAAATTGCAATTGGCGGCGCCAAAAACGCGGCACTTCCCCTGATGGCGGCATCCCTGCTGACAGATGAAACGCTGACCCTTTCCAACCTGCCGCATCTGGCGGACATCACTTCGATGGCGAATCTTCTCGCTCAGCATGGTGTTGCGTTGCATCTGAACGGGCATGCGCCCAATGGCGGGCACACTGGCCGCGTTCTGGAAATGACCGCCAAGGAAATCATCTCGACCACGGCACCTTATGATCTGGTCCGTAAAATGCGGGCATCGGTTCTGGTATTGGGTCCGATCGTTGCACGTTGCGGCATTGCGCGCGTATCGCTGCCAGGGGGCTGTGCGATCGGGAACCGGCCGGTTGACTTGCATCTCAAGGCACTCGAAGCCATGGGGGCTGAAATCCACCTTACAGAGGGCTATATCGAAGCCCGCGCACCCGAAGGCCTGAAAGGCGGGCATGTCCTGTTCCCGCAGGTTTCCGTCGGGGCGACTGAAAATGCGCTGATGGCGGCATCGCTTGCCGATGGAGTTGTCACGATTGCCAATGCTGCCCGCGAACCAGAGGTCGCGGATCTTGCCCATTGCCTTGTTGCAATGGGGGCGGAGATTGAGGGCATTGGCACTGACACCCTGAAAGTTACAGGCAAACCGCGCCTGCATGGTGCGGAATATTCTGTTGTACCGGACCGTATTGAAACCGGCACCTATGCGATTGCAGCGGCCATCACCGGCGGTGAGATCGAGTTGACCGGAACCCGCATGGATCTGATCGAAAGCCTGGTTGATGCGATGCGCAAGGCCGGCGTCGAGATTGAAGAAACTGCTGACGGCATGAAAGTACGGGGTAACCGTGCGACCCTTCGCGGTGTTGATGTCATGACCGAACCCTATCCGGGGTTCCCGACCGATATGCAGGCCCAGTTCATGGCGCTGATGTCGGTTGCCAATGGCGCTTCGATGATTACCGAGACCATTTTTGAAAACCGCTTCATGCATGTGCCCGAACTGGGACGCATGGGGGCGGATGTGAATGTGCATGGCCGATCCGCAATCGTACGCGGTAGTGCAAAGCTGTCAGGTGCCGAAGTGATGGCAACCGATCTGCGTGCATCGGTATCCATGGTGCTTGCGGGCTTGGCAGCCGAGGGCGAGACGGTTATTAACCGTGTCTATCATCTTGATCGCGGCTATGAGCGGCTTGAAGAAAAACTTGCGGCCTGTGGGGCGCAAATCGAACGTGTCCGCGTTCCGGCCTGATTTGCCGGTGGTGATCGCACAGCGATCGGGACAACAGACAAACGCGTAAGGCGACTGATTTATGAGTGACGAAAAGTTGGTGCTCGCCCTGCCTAAGGGGCGCATTCTTGACGAGGTGATGCCACTGGTCCGGTCCGCAGGGATCGAACCGGAAGCGGCATTTGATGATCCGAAATCCCGGGCACTTCGGTTTGCCACCAATCATCCGCATATCGATATCATTCGTGTTCGCAGTTTTGATGTTGCAACCTTTGTTGCCTTTGGTGCCGCCCATATCGGCGTATGCGGCAATGATGTCCTGATGGAATTCGACTATCCCGACATTTACGCGCCGCTGGATCTGAATATCGGGCATTGCCGTCTGGCTGTTGCCGAACCCGAAGACATGATTGATGGCGATGATCCGTCACGCTGGTCGCATGTTCGTGTTGCCACCAAATATCCGCACGTAACCCGGACCCATTTTG
Source organism: Thalassospira sp. MCCC 1A02491 (assembly GCF_001613785.1). Lineage (NCBI taxonomy): Bacteria > Pseudomonadati > Pseudomonadota > Alphaproteobacteria > Rhodospirillales > Thalassospiraceae > Thalassospira > Thalassospira sp. MCCC 1A02491. Next base: position 233,520 of record NZ_LPVX01000031.1, read on the forward strand.
CAGCCCGCGGTGTGCAGGCCGAATGCATCAAGCTTAATGGTGCGATGGAACTGGCCCCGACGCTTGGTTTGTGTCGTCGTATTGTCGATCTTGTTTCGACCGGTAATACGCTTAAGGCCAATGGCTTGCGCGAGATTGAACATATCGCCGATGTGACATCGCGTCTGATTGTGAACCGGGCTGCTCTTAAGACACGCCCGACTGACATTCAGCCCTGGATCGACCGTTTCTCAGAGGTAGTCAATGCCGCTTAAGCTTTCCATTACGGACGCAAATTTCGAAGAAGACTTTGTCAAGCTTCTGGGCATGAAGCGCGAATCGGATGCCGATGTTGATGCCGCTGTTGCCAATATCATCGCCGACGTTCGCGCACGCGGTGACGACGCCGTTTGTGAATATACCAACCGCTTTGACCGTCTGAATATCGATGCCAAGGGCATGGCGGTCAGTGCTGCCGAAGTTGATGCCGCAATTGCCGATATTGATGCGGACTTGCTTAAATCGCTGGAACTGGCTGCCGAACGTATTGGCGCCTATCACGCCAAGCAAATGCCGGCAGATGAACGTTACACCGACGAAGCCGGGGTTGAGCTTGGCTGGCGCTGGCGCGCGGTTTCAGCAGCCGGTCTTTATGTGCCGGGCGGTTTGGCGTCCTATCCGTCATCTGTTCTGATGAATGCGATCCCGGCCAAGGTGGCCGGTGTTGAACGCCTTGTCATGGTCGTGCCGACCCCGGACAACAAAATGAACCCGCTGGTTCTGGCCGCGGCCCGCATTGCCGGTGTCGACGAAATCTACCGTATCGGCGGCGCACAGGCGGTTGCAGCCCTTGCCTATGGCACTGAAACCATCAAGCCGGTCGACAAGATCGTTGGTCCGGGCAACGCCTTTGTTGCCGCGGCCAAGCGTCGCGTTTTCGGTCAGGTCGGCATTGATATGATTGCCGGTCCGTCGGAAATCCTTGTGGTTGCTGATGGCAGCAACGATCCAAGCTGGGTCGCAGCCGATCTGTTGTCGCAGGCCGAACATGATCCGGTTGCGCAGTCGATTCTGATTACCGATGACGCCGGGTTTGCCGATCGCGTGCAACAAGCCATTGATGTGCATCTTGAAACGTTGCCACGTGCAGAAATCGCGGGCGCAAGCTGGCGCGACTTTGGTGCAATTGTCTTGGTCGAAAATCTGTCGCAGGCTCCGGTCCTTGTGGATCGGATCGCACCGGAACATCTTGAACTGGCGGTCGATGACCCGGACGCCCTGGCAGAAGACATTCATCATGCCGGCGCGATTTTCCTGGGTCGTTATACGCCGGAAGCCATTGGTGACTATGTCGCCGGGCCGAACCACGTTCTGCCAACCGCCCGTTCGGCACGGTTTTCTTCCGGTCTTGGGGTTCTGGACTTCATCAAGCGTTCGTCGCTGATCAAGTGCACACCCGAAAGCCTTGCCAAAATCGGGCCGGCCGCAATTGCACTGGCAGAAAGTGAAGGTTTGCAGGCACACGGACTTTCAGTAGCGATCCGGTCAAACCAGATGTAAGCTGTTGCAGTGCAGCGCGTAAGGGGACCGCAGGGAGAAAGCCATGGCTTCAAATCAGTGTATCGCCGGTATTTATCTTGATGAAAAATACAAGGTGCGTCGCCGTCCCGAGGTCGAGCACGAGCAGGCTGTGGCAATCTACGACCTGCTGGAAGAAAATCACTTCGAGCCTGCTGGCGGGTTCGAAGGCCCGTATTCGGTTCATATGCGCATCGAAGACAATCGCATTTATATGGATGTGCGTGGCGATGATGACAGTGAAAACCTGACCACCATTCCCGTGCCTTTGTCGCCGTTTCGCCGGATCGTCAAAGATTACTTCATGATTTGCGAAAGCTATTATGACGCAATCAAGAAGGCGAGTGCAGCCCAGATCGAGACAATCGATATGGCACGGCGCGGCCTGCATAACGAAGGGTCGGAGCAATTGCGCGAACTTCTGACCGACAAGGTGACGATTGATGAAAATACGGCCCGTCGCCTGTTTACGCTGATTTGTGTTCTTCACATCCGGGGTTAAGGCGACGTGGCAGAAGAACTTCCCGGCTCGGTTCTTTTTGCCTGCAGTTACAATGCCGTTCGTTCCGTGATGGCGGCTGCGTTGTTGCGTCATTATCACGGAACACGCGTTTATGTTGAAAGTTGCGGCGTACGTGCAGGCGATGTTGACGGTTTTGCCATCGCCGTGATGGATGAAATCGGGCTCGATATTTCATCCTACAAATCCAAGACATTCGATCAGCTCGAAGACGGGTTCTTTGACCTGATTATCACCATGTCGCCAGAGGCCCAGCACCGTGCGGTGGAGATGACCCGCACGATGGCCTGTGATGTCGAGTTCTGGAATACCTTTGACGCCACCATGATCGAAGGATCGCGCGAAACCAGACTTGATGCCTATCGTCAGGTTCGCGATCAGATCAAAAAGCGCATCCTTGACCGTTTCCCGGTCGGTCCGGCACCGAAAATCTAGAAAGATCAGCTGGCCTCTGTTGCCAGATGGTCGAATGCCGGTCCATCAAGAACGAAAATCCGTTCATCACTTGCGTGACGCATCCCAAGCTTTTCGTAAAATCGTTGGCCCACCATATTTTCGGCATCAACTGACAGCCGGATATAACTTTTGCCGGATGCACGTGCCCGGCGGACAACATTGGCAACAAGATGCCGGGCGAAACCGCCCCCGCGATGAGACGGCGCGACATAAAGGTCCTGGATATAAAGCCCGGCTTTGCCGCGAAATGTTGAATAGCTGGGAAAAAACACACAAACCGCGACCGGCGTCTGGTGATCGGTTGCGATCAATGCCTCGAATGCCGGGCTGTCGCCAAAGCCGTCACGGACCAAATCATCGGGCGTACTTCTGAATTTGTCCTCACAGCCGGTAGTTTTGGCGATTTCAAGCAGCATGGCATGGATGGCGGGGGCGTCGGGCTTTTGGGCCAAACGAATTTCCGGGTGGCGGGGCATCCGTATTTTCCTTTGAAACGGGGCGATTGGTTGTTGGAACAATACGCGGGCACAAGGCCGGGGCAAAGGATCAATCACCATTTATGTGGGCATGTTGGCACTCCGGATAAGGCCCGCAACCTCGTGCCGGTCCGATCAAATATTGCTGCTATGCCAAAGATGCAGTGCTGAGACGCCCGCCATGACATGCGAAAGAACTTGACCTTTTGCCCGGTTCAGAGCAGTTTGCGCCCCACCGGTATTTTGATATTGCAATACGAAAGCTAGGAGTCACATGGCTAAAGAAGACGTTATCGAGTTTCAGGGCACCGTCGTTGAACTTCTGCCCAATGCGATGTTTCGCGTGAAGCTGGACAATGACCACGAAATCCTTGCCCACACCTCGGGTAAAATGCGCAAGAACCGTATTCGTGTTCTCGCAGGGGACCGTGTCAGCGTCGAAATGACCCCTTATGACCTGACCAAAGGTCGTATCACCTTCCGTTTCAAGTAATCTGGAACCAGTTCCAGCGCAAATTGACCTTGTCTGGCGCGCAGTTTACCCTTTGCGCACAGGGCAACTTGTTGCTGTTTACGGGGATGTGCATTTTTCAGCACGTCAATCCCACGGTTTAAGATCCGATATCCGGGAGCCACGTCTTGTCGAAACTGATACTGGCATCTGCATCGCCGCGCCGTCTTGAGCTGCTTGCGCAGATCGGAATTGTGCCAGATCAGGTGGTCCCGGCAGATATCGACGAAACACCCACGGCCGATGAAAGTCCGCGCCGGCTGGCGCTTCGCCTTGCCGAGGAAAAAGCCCGATCTGTTGCAAAAGGTAATGGCGGGGCTTTTGTGCTTGCGGCGGACACGGTGGTCGCATGCGGCAACCGGGCCTTAGGCAAGGCCGAGGATCAGGCCGAAGCCCGCAAGTTCCTGACACTGCTTTCGGGGCGTCGCCATCGTGTTTATGGTGGCATGTGCCTGATTGCACCGGATGGCACGGAACGGTCGCGTGTGATCGAAACACAAGTCAAATTCAGAAATCTCGGGCACGAAGATCTGGATCGTTATTTGTCGCATGATGAATGGAAAGGAAAGGCAGGCGCCTATGCCATCCAGGGACATGCGGCAACCTTTGTAAAGGCGATTTCCGGGTCCTATTCGAATGTGGTCGGACTGTCACTGTGCGAGGTGGATGGTCTGCTGCGCGGCCTTGGCTATCAAACAAAAGAGGTCTGATCATGTCGGCTGGCGGACAAAACCGGGACCGCCTGCTGATTGATGCGATTGCGCTTGAACGCAGGGTCGCGCTGATCAGGAATGACCGCCTTTGCCGTCTGTGGATTGATCGCGGCGGCCCAGCACGGTTTGATATCCATCTTGGACGTGTGTCCAAAATTCTTCCTGAAATGGCGGCCGCAATGGTTGCCCTTGATGGTTTGGAAGACGGCTTGTTGCCGTTTGACCGCCATGACGGGCCGTTGCACGAAGGCCAGTGGGTTGTGGTTCAGATCGCCCGCCTTGGTTTTGAAGACAAGGGCGTGAAACTGACCGGACGCATCGCGATCGAAGGTGTCGGGATGATCTTGCGTCCTGGTGGTCGACTGATTGAGCTGCCCAGAAAACTCAAAGATGCGCAACAGCGTGCCAACCTGCTTGCGATCCTGAAAAACATCCAGTCACACGACCATGGCATCATGTTGCGTTCCGGTGCCACAGATTGGGACGAAGACGCGATTGCCGGTGAATACCGGCTGCTAAGCGCCCAGTGGCAAAAGGCCGAGGCCGCACTGGCAAACCCGCGTAAACCGTTGCTGGTTTGCAAGGCGCAGTCGGAACTTGATCAGATGATCGAACGCCATATGATGGCGGGGCAGGAATGCCTGGTCGACGGTGTCGATGAATTTGTTCGATTGCGCGGCATATTAAAGGCACGCGGCAAAGCCGAAGATCATCTGTTGCGCCATGGCGGGTCACGTTTGCTGTTTGATGATCAGGACATCGAGGCCGATATTGCCAATGCCCTGATTTCAAAAGTCGACCTTGCCGGGGGCGGGTGGATCGCAATTGATCAGGCAACAGCGTTATGTGCGATTGATGTCAATGGGGCCGGCGCAGATAGCGGACGTGATCCGGAATCCCGTGCAATAGACATCAATCTGCGGGCCGCGGACGAAATTGTCCACCAGATCAGGCTGCGCAATATTGGCGGTCTTGTGGTGATTGATCCGTTGCGGATGAAAAGCCGTGCCGGGCGTGACAAATTCGATGCCGCGATCAAGGCCGCGTTCGGGCCGGAACTTGATGGTGCCGTGCAAATTGGCGGATTTACCCGGTTGGGTCTTTATGAATTCAGCCGTCAGCGCGCCGGCGAATCGCTGGCAGCACGGATTCTGGTCAAACAGGATCAGGCACAGCTTAATGCTGTTTCTGCATTGAACAATGTCTTGCGAAATGTGGTCGGGGAAAGTCGCGCGGGACTGGCGGGAACGGTGTGTTTGTATGTTGCCAGTGGCATTGCGCAAAGACTTGCTGAAAGTGACGATGCGCGCCAGATACTGATCAGGGTGTTTGGAACGGTCCCGCAAATCCTGGCCGATCCGGCCCTTGAAAACGATAGTTACCGGTTGGAAAAGAATTAGGATGACACAAGAAAATACAACGAAAACAGTCAGCTCCGAGTGCGTGGTTTGTGGCAAGCCGGCAGACTACAAATACAAGCCGTTCTGTTCCAGACGCTGTGCGGATCGCGACCTTGGGAAGTGGTTGAATGAAAGCTATTCAATTCCCGCGACCGAGCCGCCGGAGTATCTGGAAGACCTTGAAGATGAAGAAGAATTTTAATCGCAAAAAAAATGCGATTTGAGGCTAGACAAGCCCCAAAGGAGTTTGTATAACCCCGCTCGTTCCGCAGGGAACACTCCGGAGACGGAGACGAAAGTCGGATTTGCCCAGGTAGCTCAGTTGGTAGAGCAGTGGACTGAAAATCCGCGTGTCGGTGGTTCGAGTCCGCCCCTGGGCACCACTTTCGGTAGCCAAAAAAACCCGGCCTTATGGCCGGGTTTTTTGTTTCTCCATCCTGTCAGCTGTCGGTATTCGGAAGCCACAAGGTAAAAGCAACGGCTTTGTCGTCCTGATCCGTTCCTTCTCCCGTCAGGTTGCGCTTGCGATCCAGCGTGAAGGTGCCCGACGCAAAATCGCCCTTGTCGCAATTGGTAAACCAGCTGCCTTCGGCCGGGCTGTCATATTTGCTGACACTCAGCTGCATTTTGCAGTTGGCGCTGTTGCGGCCGACAAATTCCATTGATCCACCATAGTCCTTGAGGCTGATCTGGGTATCAAGATAACCGTCGGAAAAGCCATCGCCCCAGGTCATCGCGAAAGTGCGTTTGTAATCGCCTTTTTTCACGGTCGCCCAGTTGCTGTCTTCAAAGGATGAGGATTGCGATGCGGCTGATTTGCGGGCAGGGCATTGCGGTTTCGGGAGTGCGGCAACCTGCGCGACATAGGCGTCGCGATCCTTGACCAGGCTGATGCCCTGAATAAGCTTGGTCATGTTCAGATCGGGCTGGCCGCAGTAATAGACGCTGACCACGGCATCGATCCCGCCATGATCATTGTCATAGATCTTCTGCCCGCGGGTCGCACGAAAGCCGAATTTGGCAACCTTGCACTCGGAAATGTTGCCGATATTGGCATCCGCGTAATAGCCGACGGCACGACCGTTATCGTTTGACGTAACCGGATAGGTTTTCAAGATCTCGATATTGTTCTTGGCAAACTCGGCCCGAAATTCTTCTTCGTCTTTGAGTTTCTGTTCGGTTTGCTGGGTAAACCAGACATCAAACGTATAAGAGCTGGTCACAATCCCGTTGCCACAGCCCAGTTCCCACTTTTCGTTCTGGACCTGACCGTTGTTGCGGTCGTTCTGTTCAAGCTTTGTGACAGGAATGTTTGAAATGGTCGGAACGTTGAACCGCGATTTGCCGATCGGCTGTTCCTGCCATTCCGAAAAAGAATAATTCCGGGTGGTCTGGCACCCCGCCAACAACAGGGTGGTGCCAATCACGGCAAAGCCGATAAGTTTTTTGGTCTGCATTTTTGCCCTCAATTTTTAATGTCCCGCAAACAGCATAGGGATGTTTGATATCGCTGAGACCTGATCAAAGGGGTGGGAATGCGATTTTAGTCCTGTACTTTCAGATGGTTGCTGGATTTCCGATCTTGAGAATGCGCAAAAATGCCGGATGTCGGGAATCGGGCTGGTGTGACGGCAAATTTTTTGGGGGAACGTCGCATGGTCCTTGATGCAAACCAGCAAAGAAGGGGAACAAAACTGCTCAAATGAACAGAATCCCCAAGTCTGGATTTCAAATGAAAAGCCGAAACTGTGCGAGCCGCCAGATCTGCGTTTAGTGCTTGATTAAGAACGGCTTTACGCCTTTTGTTGCGGAAATTTTACATTCCGGTACGCTTTGAAATCAGACGGCAGCAAATTGTTATCGGAGTTCGCGTAACGAACCGGTGGCTCCCGCGTCACCGAAAACTGGATGCCCAGGGGACAAACATGACTGAGAAGCAGATCGAGATCGAACTGAAACTTCGGATCGATCCGAAACACGTTGCGCGCCTTAAGAACGCGCCGGTCCTGCGCGAGGTCAAGGAAGGTCGGCGTCTGATGACGACGCATCTTGTCTCTATTTACCATGACACGCCCAAGCTTGCCCTTGCCAACAAGGGGCTTGCGATCCGCGTGCGCAAAAAAGGCACCAAAGGCTGGGAGCAAACGGTCAAGACGTCCAACGGCCTGCGTGAAGCACTGCCATCGCGTCATGAATGGACGGTGGAACTCGAAGACGGTGTGCTTGATCTTGATCTGTTTACCGACAAGGACGTCAAAAAACTTCTGAACAAGTTTGCCCGAAAAAAGAAGATCGACCGTATTTTCGAAAGCGACCTGAAACGAAGTGCCGTTGATTTGACCTATCGCGATGCCGTCATGGAACTGGCGATCGATCAGGGTGTGGTGCGATCAGGTGAAAAGGAAGTTCCGATTTCCGAGGTCGAGTTTGAACTTAAAAAAGGCCATCCGGCTGCACTTTTTGATCTCGCACTTGAACTGCAGCGCACGGTGCCTTTGTTGTTAAGCATGCGCTCGAAGGCATCGCGCGGGCGTGACCTTTATCTTGATCGGGCCCCCGGCGCGTACCGCGCAGCCCCGGTTGAACTGACCGATGACATGTCGGCTGAAACGGCATTTCGCACCATGCTGGGGCAGGGGCTTCGGATGATTCTCAGCAACGAGGTCTGTGTTCGCCAGGATCTTGATGTTGAAGGCTGCCATCAGATGCGTATCGGGATGCGTCGATTGCGGGTCGCGCTGAACCTTTTCAAAAGAAACCTTCCGGCTGGCGAGGCCGTCTTGCTGCGCCGTTTGCTTAAATCATGCAGCAAGGGGTTGGATGGTTTGCGCGATTGGGATGTTTTCCTGGGTGAGACCCTGCCCCTGATCGAAGAACGTTTCCCCGACCACCAAGGCGTTGCCGAATTGCGCATCGCAGCCCAAAAACAGCGTGCCAAGGCATTGGACGCGGCCCGGGTGATGCTGGATGCGCCGGAATATGGTCAGCTTCTTTTGATCCTGGGGGCCTGGGCAAGTTATTCGCGCTGGGCATCAGGGGCCAGTGCCGAACAGATGAAGGCAATGGCATCCCCGGTCACTGACCTGGCAACACCGCTTCTTGATCGGGCCTATAAGCGGGTCACCAAGCGGGGCGAAAATGTCGCCGAACTCACTACGCCGCAACTCCATGCCTTGCGCCTTGATGTCAAACAGATGCGCTATGGGACTGAGTTTTTCGGGTCGGTCTATCCGGCCAAAAAGGTCAAAAAGTTCCGCTCCAGACTAACATCGATGCAGCAAATTCTGGGACAGCTTCAGGACGCCGCCGTTGCAGAGGCAAGGCTTTCGGCCCTGACGCCCGAACTGTCAGCTGACGGGCATGTTGCGGTCGGACTGGTGTCGGGCTGGTTTGGCGCACGCGTCGAACATGAACTTCCTGGCCTTGAAGAAGCCTGCAAGAACTTCACAGAACAAAAGCTGTTCTGGAAGTAGGTAACCCGGTTGCTGCGGGGCGGGGTAAGCCGGGTGCCTAAGATGCCGCCTGCTTCATGTCCTGATAGGCGCTAAGGGCGCGTTCACGGCCTTCTTTGACGCCGATAACCGGTTCGGGGTAGTCGGTGCCCAAACGGACGCCAGCGGCCTTGAGGATCAAGGGTGATGCTTCCCACGGTTTGTGGATGTATTGTTCGGGCATGTCACGCAGTTCTGGCACCCATTGACGGACATAGTCACCGGCCGGATCAAACTTTTCACCCTGAAGTACCGGGTTGAAAATGCGGAAATACGGGGCCGCATCCGCCCCGCATCCACCAATCCATTGCCAGGAAAAGGCATTATTGGCCGGGCAGGCATCAACAAGCGTATCGTCAAACCATGCCAGCCCCGCGCGCCAATGAATCAGCAGATGCTTGACCAAAACCGAACCGACAATCATCCGGACCCGGTTATGCATATAGCCGGTGTGCCAAAGTTCGCGCATGCCGGCATCGACAATGGGAAAACCGGTCTGGCCTTTTTGCCAGCGTTCAAGGGCGTCCTGATCTTCTGACCATGGAAAATGCGCAAACTGCCCCTGCAATGGCACAGATCGCAGGTCTTTGGCATGAAACAGAATGTGATGGGCAAATTCGCGCCATCCCAGTTCGGACATGAATTTTGACGCGGTTTTCCCCTGTCCCGGATGGGCATCGGCATAATGGCTTGCACTATGCCATACTTGGTAGGGGCTGATTTCGCCAAAACGCAAGTGCGGGGAAAGCTCGGACGTTACCCGGCGATCGGGCCGGTCGCGCAGATCGGCGTAATCAACCAGACGATCATCAATAAAATCAAACAGCTGGTCTTTTGCCCCTTGTTCACCCGGGGTGAACCGTTCGGCAAGGCCACCGGCCCAGTCAAACGGTTTGGGGCCAAGATCAAGGGCCGAAAGGCTTACTTCGTCACCAAGTTCAGCATCGCACAGCGCAATCGTGTCCGGGGCGGCAATTGGCGCACGGGGCGGTGGAAATTTCTGGCAGGCTCGCCAGAACGGGCTATAGACCTTGAAATCCGTGCCGTTACCGGTTTTGACTTCCCACGGTTCGAACAGAAGATTGGCCTTGAAGCTTTCACATGTCAGGCCGCGATCAGACAATGCGGATTTGATGTCGGTATCGCGTTCTGTTGATGGTTTGTCATACAGACGGTTCCAAAACACCGCCTTGACGTTGCAGGACCCGATAATGGTTTCAAGAACCCCATGCGCATCGCCGTGAAACAGGCGCAAGGATGGGGTTTTGGTCGATGACTTTGCGGCCAGGCCATCAATGCCTTGCGCAAGGGCAGACAGACTTTTTTCAAGCCACCAGCGCGTTGCCCCGCCAAGCTGACCGTCAATGACCGGATCGAGAATAAAGACCGGCAACACCAAACCGTCATGCTCGGACGCCCATTTTATAGCGGCACGCAAGGCAGGATTGTCCGCCAGACGCAGATCGTTGCGAAACCACATGATGGCGATCGGGCGTTGGGTCATTAATATTCCTGAAGTTTGTGGTCCTGCGGGGATTTCAAAGCCGGAGGGGAGAGAGTGTCGTGACTGTGACAGCGTATTGAGGGGATGTCACGCCACTCTCTCTGGCTCGGGGTACATCAAGCATTACGTTTCAGAATTTCGATCAGTTCACCGAAGCTGTCAGAAAGTTGGTTTTTATCCCAGCCGGCAAATCCAAGAACCAGCCCCTTGGGCAAGGTTTCTGCATTTTCGGGTGATTTGTCATGGTAATAGGATGAAAGAGCCCGGCAATCCAAACCGGCTTCGACCATTTTTTCCTGAATGAATATATCGTCATGGCCACCTGTCAGTCGGGCGCACAGGTGCAATCCGCCGTCCGATGGCATTGCCTCGAGCAACCCTGACGCGCTGTTTGCAATCAGATCCTTGAGATGGGCGCGTCTTTCCCCGTATCGCATCCGCATTTTGCGGACATGACTGCCAAAATGTCCTTCGGCAAAGAATGTACCAAGTGCCGCCTGTGCCGTTGGTGCCGGAACACCGTCGGCAAAACCGCGCATGCCACGAAAAGCCGGGATCAAAGCCGGTGGCAGAACAAGATAGCCAAGCCGAATACCCGGAAACAGGACCCGTGAAAACGTCCCGACATAAATCACCCGATGATCGGTATCGAGCCCCTGAAGCGATGAAAGTGGCGGCCCGTCATAGCGATAATCACTGTCGTAATCGTCTTCAACAATCCAGGCGTCATGGGCCTGTGCCCATTGCAAAAGTGCCAGTCGCCGCGACAGCGACAATGTGGTGCCCAGCGGATAATTGCGCGACGGGGTGGTCACAATCACCCGGGACGGGGACGGTGTTTGTGATAACCGTGCAACACATAATCCTTCATCGTCGACCGCCACCGGATGCACAATGGCGCCACTTGATGCCAGAACCCCGCGAATGCCCTCGTAACCGGGGTCCTCGGTTGCGATGATATCGCCCGGATCAACAAGGGCACGGGCAATCAGATCGAGTGCCTGCTGGGCACCGGAAACCACCATGACCTGATCGGCGTGGCAATTGACCCCGCGCGACTGGCGCAGCCATTTGGCAATCTCTGCCCGCAATTGCGGCAATCCCATCGGGTCATCGGGAATGGTCAGGTCGATATTCGGCGCACGCCAGGCGCGGCGCAAAAGGCGCGCCCACATGTCAAACGGGAAACCGTCCAGATCCGGCGTTGCCGGGTTGAACGGGCGGGCAACGCGAAAACGCGGAAACCGTCGCTGATATGCCAGCATCCTTGATGCGCTTTGACTAAGATGCAAGGGACGCGCGTCCGATGCCCGCGACGGGGCCGTTCCGGTTTGTGACACGGTCTGCATGTCACGATCGGGGAGTGAGCGGGCAACAAAGCTTCCAGCGCCGATGCGGGTTTCAAGATATCCTTCCGATGTCAGCAAATCGAAACTGGTCACCACCGTATTGCGCGATATCCCCAGTGACTTTGCCAGATCACGACTTGCCGGAAGCCGTTCACCGGGATGCAGCCGCCCGTCGAGAATGGCCGACCGGATGCCGTGATAAAGCCTGCGATAGGCCGTGGTTGCGCCGGGCTCGTTGTCCCCGTCGATCTGGCTTGGGTAAATCCAGCTGTAATCACTGCGTGGCATCGGCGGTCCTGCGGGTTAAATTGGATCTATCATTTTTACTATAATGGACCTTTTTAAAAGTCCAATTCTAACGATGATGGCACCATTGATTGCCACCCGAATAAAACAACGAGACCGCCATGGCTGATACGACCTTGTCCGAACAATATGAAGTCCATCCCCACACCAAAGTTGTCCGCGGACCCAAACGCGCGTCTTATGACCGTGAACTTGTGCATGGCATCATTGATGATGCGCTGATTTGTCATGTCGGCACGGTGGTCAATGGTCGTCCGGCCATGATCCCGACCGCGCATTGGCGTGTGGGTGAACGGATTTACATCCATGGTGCGTCAAAAAACCGCATTCTGGCGGCGATTGCCGATGGCGCAGAAGCCTGCCTGTGCATCACCCATCTTGATGGTCTGGTGATGGCGCGTTCTGCCTTTCATCATTCCGCCAATTACCGGTCAGTCATCATTTATGGCAAGGGCGCGGTTGTAACCGATGACGCCGACAAGATGGAACATTCCCGCCTGTTTGTCGAAAAGCTTGAACCGGGGCGCTGGGATAAAATCCGCCAGCCAAACAAACAGGAACTCAAAGCCACGATGTTCCTTGGATTTGATCTTGAACAGGTTTCGGCAAAGGTTCGCGCCGGCGATCCGGTCGATGATGACGAAGATTATGACTGGCCGGTATGGGCCGGTATCCTGCCCAGTACGACCCACTGGGGCACCCCGATTGACGATACCCGCATCAAACCCGGGTTCGAGGGGCAGGGATATCTTCGGACATCTTCGTGATTAAATGAAAAAGGGCTGGCAATCATTTGCCAGCCCTTCGTCTGTTCGGTAGCGATCTGTTTGATCAGCCTGCCATGGCAACCGCGATCTTTGCGCCCAGGCGCGCATTGTTGCGCACAAGGGCAATGTTGGCTTCAAGGCTTTTGCCTTCGGTCAGCTGCGTGACACGTGCCAACAGGAACGGGGTGACATCACGTCCGTGAATGCCTTTTTTCTGGGCTTCGGCCAGTGCATCATCAATCGCGCCTTCGATGGCTTCGCGTGCCAGTGCCTTGTCGGCTTCTGGCGGATTGCCAATCACAGCACCGCCTTCAAGACCGAATTCCCATTTCGATTTCAGGAATGCAGCCAAATCTTCCGGGCTATCAAGACGAAGCGGTGCCTTGTGACCGCTTTCGACCGAATAGAATGCCGGGAATTCATCAGTGCCATAGGCAATAACCGGAACGCCAAGCGTTTCAAGATGCTCAAGCGTTTTGGGGATATCAAGGATCGCCTTGGCCCCAGCACAGACAACCGCAACACTGGTTTTGCCAAGTTCGGTCAGATCGGCCGATACATCGAAATTGCCAGCCAGATCACGATGAACACCACCGATGCCGCCAGTCGCAAAGACACGAATACCGGCCTTTTCTGCCAGGATCATGGTTGCTGAAACCGTGGTCGCACCATCGCGTTTCTTGGCAATGCAATATGGAATATCGCGACGCGACAGCTTCAGAATATCGGTGCCCTTGGCAAAATATTCGAGTTCTTCGGGCGACAGGCCGATCTTGCAGCGACCGCCAATCACGGCGATGGTGGCAGGGATCGCACCGTTGTCACGCACATCCTGTTCCACAGCCTGCGCTGTTTCAAGGTTCTGCGGATAAGGCATCCCGTGCGAGATAATGGTGGATTCAAGGGCCACAACCGGCTTGCCGCTTGCCAGGGCTGCTGCGACCTCGGGGGCGATATCGATATAGTCAGACATTCAATCTGCTCGTCTTGAAGTTAAAGTTTTAAAGGCCAGAATTAAACAGATGGGCCTGATAAATCCAGCCCAAACCACGTCATCTGATCATGCATTGGGAATGGCTGCCTTGCGCGGGCAGGTATATCGTTGCCCCTGTTGCAACGGACTTGTGCCAGCGATCCGATTGTAAGCAACTGATTTGATGGATATCCTGAAACAATACCACGTTTTGAAAGCCCATCTGAAATGCATGCCAAGCCCACCCTGACTCGCGGACTTCTGACCTTTATGGCAGTCGGAAGTGGCCTGTCTGTCGCCAGCCTTTATTACGTGCAGCCGCTTCTTGAATTGCTGGCCCGCGAATACGGGTTAAGTGAAACCAGCGCCGGACTTCTGGTGACGGTCGCGCAGCTTGGCTATCTGACCGGCTTGATTGCGGTTGTCCCGCTGGGGGATCATCACGAACGGCGTAAACTTTTGACGGTGACGTCGGCTCTTACGGCACTCGGATTGCTCGCCATGGGGTTGGCACCATCGTTTCTGATGCTGGTGGCATTCAGCATTTCGGTCGGCATTACCTGTGTGACGGCACAAATTCTGGTGCCGCTCGCCGCCCACCTTGCGGCCGATGACAAGCGTGGATCGGCGGTGGGGGCAGTGATGAGCGGGCTTTTGCTGGGGATATTGCTGGCGCGCACTTTTTCCGGCGTGATGGCGGAGCTCGCCGGATGGCGATCGGTCTTTATTGTCGCGTCTGTCCTGATGGCGTTCTATGCAGTTGCGTGCTATCGCATCATTCCTAATATCCCGCCGACTTCGCATACCAGCTATCGCGCACTTTATCTGTCAATCCTGCATCTGTTCAGGGATGAGGCGGTTCTGCGGCGGCGCAGCCTGATTGGCGGGTTACAATATGCGGTCTTTGCGATTTTCTGGACGTCGATGGCCTTCATGCTGGTACGCCAGTATGACATGTCCGAAGCCGTCATCGGGCTTTATGGCCTGATCGGGGCGATCGGTATTCTTGCTGCGCGCATTGCTGGTCGTCTGGCTGACAAGGGCTGGGCACGGCTTAGCACCGGCGGGTTCCTTTTGACCACCATATCAAGCTGGGTGTTGCTCTATTGGGGGCAATGGTCGCTGGTGGCCTTTGCCATCGGGGTGGTGTTGCTCGATCTTGGTATTCAGGGCACGCATATCTCGAACCAGAGCGAGGTTTATCGTCTGAGTGCCGAAGCCCGCAGCCGCCTGACGACAGGCTATATGGCCAGCTACTTCTTTGGCGGTGCCTGTGGTTCGGCAAGCTCGGCTGTTGCTTATGGCATGGGGGGATGGCCCGCTGTGGTGGCCCTTGGGTCAACTGTCTCGATCCTGTGTGCGGTGATCTGGGCTGTGACCGAATTGCGCCTGCCGTTGCGAGAGATGAAACACGGTGCCTGAACCCGGACAGGAAACATTGCGGCACACAAAGCAAAACGGCCGCCCCATCGGGACGGCCGTTTGCGTAAGAATGATCTAAGCGATGCTTAGTTCTTTTCTTTGTCGACGAGCTGGTTTGCAGCAATCCACGGCATCATCGCACGCAGTTTGGTACCAACTTCTTCGATTTCATGTTCGGCGTTCAGACGGCGGGTTGCCTTGAACATCGGCTGGCCGCAATGCATTTCCTGAACGAAGTCACGAACGAATTTGCCTTCCTGAATGTCAGCAAGAACTTCTTTCATGCGTTCTTTGACCGATGCGTCGATCACGCGCGGGCCGGTGACATAGTCGCCGTATTCTGCGGTGTTCGAGATCGAGTAACGCATGTTGGCCATGCCGCCTTCATACATCAGGTCAACGATCAGCTTAACTTCGTGCAGGCACTCGAAATATGCCATTTCCGGTGCATAACCAGCTTCGGTCAGGGTTTCGAAACCGTATTTGATCAGCTGGGTCAGGCCGCCACAGAGAACTGCCTGCTCACCGAACAGGTCGGTTTCGCATTCTTCACGGAAGGTGGTTTCGATAACGCCGGAACGACCGCCACCGATTGCCGATGCATAGGACAGTGCAACTTCAAGCGCGTTGCCCGAAGCGTTCTGTTCGATAGCAACCAGGCACGGAACACCGCCGCCACGCTTGTATTCGGAACGAACGGTGTGACCCGGGCCTTTCGGCGCGATCATCATGACGTCAAGGTCAGCGCGCGGCTCGATCAGGCCGAAATGAACGTTCAGACCGTGTGCGAACAGAAGTGCGGCACCCTGTTTCAGGTTGTCACGCAGTTCGTTTGCATAGATCGCTGCCTGGTGTTCGTCCGGGGTCAGGATCATGACGACGTCTGCCCATGCGGCTGCTTCGGCCGGGGTCATGGTTTTCAGACCGGCAGCTTCGGCTTTCTTGCGCGAGCTCGAGCCTTCACGAAGGCCAACAACAACTTCTTTAACGCCGGAGTCATGCAGGTTCAGTGCATGGGCATGGCCCTGCGAACCGTAACCGATGATGGCAACTTTTTTGGTCTTGATCAGATTAACATCTGCATCGCGGTCGTAATAAACACGCATCTTTCGATACCTCTGGACGTTGGACCACGCTTATGTCTGTGCGTGGTGGATGGTAATAATGATTTCGGGAACATATCCCGATGCCTTGCCCGATGCGGATCACCAGGCAGGGCAAACTCACATCGTTAGTGTGCCGCGCGAAATCGCAGCCACACCGGTACGCGAAATTTCCGAAAGCCCCAGTGGCGCCATCAATTTGATGAAGGCATCAATCTTTTCGGGGCTGCCGATGATTTCATAAACGAAGGAATTATTGGTCGCATCGACTGCGCGGGCCTTGAAGATGTCGGCAATACGCAGGGATTCAACACGCTGTTCACCCGTGGCGATCACTTTGACCAGTGCCAGTTCACGTTCGACACTCGGCCCGGCAAGTGTCAGGTCACTGACCTTGTGAACCGGGACAAGACGCGAAAGTTGTGCCTTGATCTGTTCGATTACCATGGGCGTGCCCGAGGTAACCACAGTGATGCGCGACTGGTGGGCATCGGCGTCGACTTCGGCAACGGTCAGGCTTTCAATGTTATAGCCACGGCCGGAAAACAGGCCGATCACACGGGCCAGAACGCCAGATTCGTTGTCCACCAGAACGGATATGGTGTGTTTCGAGATTTCGGTTTCTTTCACGGTTTCGCTCCGTAGGTACTCGGCCAGGAGGCACATTGAGGCATCTTTGTGCCGCCCGCGCCGGCCTTTTAATTATGGTTTGATGAGTTCGTCTCGCACATTGGTTTGTGAGGATCAGACCAGAACCATCCCTTCGTCGGAATCAATGGCTTCGTTGCCGTCGGTTTCCTGCCCAAGCAGCATTTCATTGTGCGGCTTGCCCGACGGAATCATCGGATAGCAGTTTTCCTTGTCATCCACGGCAACATCCAGAATCACCGGACCATCAATCTCGAGCATCTTCTTGATGGCGTCATCAAGATCGGCCGGATTGTTACAGGTCAGACCGGTAAAGCCGAATGCCTCGGACAGTTTGACGAAGTCGGGCAGGGTCTCGCTATAGCTTTCGGAATAGCGCGACCCGTGCAGAAGCTGCTGCCACTGACGAACCATGCCCATGTAACGGTTATTCAGGATCACGGTTTTGATCGGCAGACGATACTGCGTCATCGTCGCGCATTCCTGAATGTTCATCATGATGGACGCGTCACCGGTAAAGCACACGACCGTCGCATCGGGATGGGCAACCTGAACGCCAAGGGCGGCCGGCATGCCATAGCCCATGGTGCCAAGACCACCGGACGTCATCCATTCATAGGGGTGTTCGAACCCGAAATGCTGGGCTGCCCACATCTGGTGCTGGCCAACATCGGTGGTGATATAGGTCTTGCGATCACGGGTAAGCGCATGAACACGACGGATAACGTGCTGCGGCTTGATAACATCTTTGGGCTGCTTGTAGGACAGGCAGTGTTTGCCACGCCATCCTTCGATTTCATCCCACCAGCTATCAAGGGCGGTCGCATCGATCTTGTACTGTTTGGCTTTCCAGATCTTGATCATGTCTTCAAGAACATGACCGACATCACCAACAATCCCGATATCGACCGGAACGTTTTTGTTGATCGAGCTCTGATCGATATCGATCTGGATTTTCTGCGAATTCGGCGCAAAGAAATCAAGGTTGCCGGTCACGCGGTCATCGAAACGCGCGCCAATGGCGACCATAACGTCGCAATCATGCATCGACATGTTCGATTCATAAGTGCCATGCATCCCGACCATGCCAAGATACTGCTTGTCCGATGCCGGATAGGCGCCAAGCCCCATCAGGGTCAGCGTGATCGGCGCACCGGTCATGCGGGTGAATTCGGTCAGAAGCTTGCAAGCCTGGGTGCCGGAATTGATCACACCGCCGCCGCAATACAGGATCGGCTTTTTCGCCGATGCCAGCATCTCAAGCGCTTCTTCGATCTGGCTGCGTTCGCCTTTGACGACCGGGTTATAGGTGCGATGCTGAACCTGGGCCGGCTCCATATAGGGGGCCTTGCCAACAAGGATGTCCTTGGGAAGGTCGATCACAACCGGACCCGGGCGGCCGCTTGATGCAACGTGGAAGGCTTCGTGCATGGTGCGCGCCAGACGATCCGGATTTTTCACCAGATAGTTATGCTTGGTGCACGGGCGGGTAATGCCGGTGGTGTCGGCTTCCTGGAAGGCATCATTCCCGATCAGATGGGTCGGGACCTGGCCGGTCAGGCAGACAACTGGAATAGAATCCATCAACGCGTCGGTAAGGCCCGTAACAGCATTTGTCGCACCCGGTCCCGAGGTCACCAGCACAACGCCGACCTTGCCGGTCGAACGGGCGTAACCCTCAGCAGCGTGGACAGCAGCCTGTTCATGGCGCACTAGAACGTGACGAATCCGGTTTTGTTTAAATATCTCGTCATATAGCGGTAGGACAGCGCCGCCAGGATAGCCGAACACGACTTCCACACCCTGATCAGCAAGGGCCTGCAACACTACTTCCGAACCGCTTAAAATACGTTCTGCCATGATTTTCGAGCCTCTTTACTTAACGACAACAACGTGTCGCGTGATAACCGCGTGATTGAAACATGATCCAATTATCCTCAAATTGGAGTTGAAAAATCCGCCGAAACGGCGGTTTTCCGCCATTTCGGCGGGGGAAGCGCCAACCTATCGCCTCACTTTGGCGTGGTCAACAGAAATTGGTTAATATCATGACGCATTTTTGCTGCCAAACTTTCCGAATATTGCGCGTCGATGATTTCCTTGTCGCTCATCTGGTGTCGAAACCACGTCAATTGGCGCTTTGCGTAACGTCGGGTTTCGCGTTGTGATTTTTCCCGGGCGGTGGGCAAATCGATCTCGCCGGCAAGGTATGCGCCAAGCTCGCGCACGCCCACGGCCTTCATGACCGGCGCCGTGTCAGGAAGCCCAAGCGCAATCAAATCGCGGACTTCATCGATTGCACCCTGTTCAAGCATAAGGTCGAAACGGCGATTGCAGCGGTCATAAAGAATATCGCGCGGCGGCATGTAACAAAGTTTTTTGAACTTCATATTGGCGGGCGGGGGAACCATCGGTTCCTTGTGCCAGGAAGCCAACCCGCGACCGGTATGGGCAAAAACTTCGGCAGCGCGAATCATCCGTTGCGTATTGGTGCCATCGAGTGTTGCCGCGGTCTCCGGATCGTTCTTTTTAAGCTTTTCAAAGAAGGCGGTATGGCCAATATCCTCGAGTTCGGCGGTCACACAGTCGCGAATCCGGCTCGGAACATCGGGAATGGGGGCGATTCCCTCGGTCAGGGCATTCAGATACATGCCCGTCCCGCCCGTTATGATCGGCAATTTTCCCTGCGCGTGGCAGTCATTGATTTCGGCCATCGCCATGTCGCGCCACTTGCCGGCCGAACAGGCTTCGCGTCCCGACAGCACACCATAAAGCCGGTGTGGCGCACGCGACGTTTCACTTTCATCGGGGCGGGCACTCAGGACACGGAGTTCGGAATAGACCTGCATGCTGTCGGCATTGATCACCACCCCGTCAAACGCTTCGGCCATATCAAGCGCAAGGGCGGATTTGCCGCTGGCAGTCGGGCCAGCAACGATCAGGACCGGGGCAAAAGACAAATTGGCATTCACAGCCGACATAAAAGGCACTTCCAAATTCAAACATGTGTCAAAGGCCGGTCAGTCTATTGACTTCGATGCCAAAGGCATAGCGATTTGGGACAATAACCGGCTGCAAAAAACACGTAAGCATGGCGTCGATCATCAAAGTTCTCTTGCCACAGTCGGGTGCAATTCGGATAAAGGCGACAAATCTGTTTTATGCCTTTTCCGCCAAGGAGCCCGCAGACCATGAAATTGGTACTGACCCTGATTGCCGCCCCCAATTCAAATGCGCTGACCAAAAACGTGATTGATCAGGCCGCAATCGCCTTGACCGGTGCCGGTGCGCTGGTTGGGGATGTTACCTGGCTGGCGGATGGCGAGGCATGCGATCTGATTTTTGATGGCATCCCCCTTGATGTGGCCGATACCAGCCTTGCCGAGGCAGAACTTGGCGTGGACGCCGTCACCCAGAAAATTGCCACCCGGCGCAAGAAACTGCTGATTGCAGATATGGACAGCACCATGGTCACCGGGGAAACCCTTGACGAATTGGCCGAGTTTGCCGGTGTAAAGGAACGTGTTGCCGCGATCACCGCGCGCGCGATGAACGGGGAACTTGATTTCGAAGCCGCCCTTGATGAACGTGTCGGCCTGCTTGAAGGCATGTCGACCGACATGCTGCAAGAAGCATGGAAAACCGTGGAATATACCGGCGGGGCCAAGACCCTTGTTGCAACCATGAAGGCCAACGGGGCGTTTGCGGCACTGGTATCGGGCGGATTTGATTTCTTTACCGGTGCGGTTCGGGCCGAACTTGGTTTTGACTATGATCAGGCCAATGTCCTGATCGAAAGTGATGGCAAACTGACCGGCAAGGTCAAGAAGCCGGTGCTCGATCGCCAGGCCAAGGTCGATGCTCTTGAAACCCTTTCAGCCCAGCAGGGCATTACAGTCGATGATGCAATTGCGGTTGGCGATGGCGCCAATGATCTTCAGATGATCTCGCTTGCCGGGACCGGTGTTGCCTTCCACGCCAAACCGTCGGTGCAGGAACAGGCACGCATTTGCATCAATCATGGTGATCTGACGGCCTTGCTTTATCTGCAAGGCTACAGCAAGTCCGATTTCGTTTCCTGATATCGGACACACCCCAAAGAAAAAGGGCGGCCTGCCAAGCAGGTCGCCCTTTTTTCGTATCATCGTGTTAGGGATGCTTATTCAGCAACCGAAAGTGTGAGACCGAAGTAACGCGGGCCGGCCGATGTTTCGATCAACATCAGGATGGTGCGTTTGTCATCATCGACCGCGGCTTTGACAGCCTTGGTGACGTCTTCGACGGTTGTGACCGAGCTGTGCGATGCCTCGATGATGATATCACCGGGACGAACGCCTTTTTCGGCGGCATAGCTGTCACCCGAAACATCGGTGACAATCACGCCTTCTGTACCTTCGGCAAGGTTGTAACGCTGACGAAGCGCGTCATCGACATTGGCAACCTTGATGCCCAGTTCGGCAATGCTGGCTTCGGCGATTGCCGGGGCTTCATCGCCTTCGGACGGGCTTGCGCTTGCGGCAATCACTTCTTCTTCAAGTTCGCCAAGCTCGACCTGAACGGTCTGTTTCTTGCCATCGCGCCAGATCACAACGTCGACATCCTTGCCGATTTTGGTTTCGGCAACGATACGCGGCAGGCGACGCATGGACTCGACATCCTTGCCATCAAATTTCAGGATGACGTCACCCTGTTTGATGCCGGCTTTCTTGGCCGGGCTGTCGTCAGAAACGCCGGCAACCATTGCGCCGGTTGCGCTATCAAGGCCAACCGAGTCCGCAATATCGTCGGTCACGGTCTGGATGTGAACACCAAGCCAGCCACGACGGGTACGGCCATATTCCTTAAGCTGATCAACAACACCCTGTGCAATGGCCGACGGAATGGCAAAGCCGATGCCAACCGAACCACCGGACGGGGAATAGATTGCGCTGTTAATACCGATCACGTCGCCATCAAGGTTGAACAACGGCCCGCCAGAGTTCCCGCGGTTGATCGATGCATCGGTCTGGATGAAGTCATCATACGGACCCTGGTTGATGTCGCGGTTACGGGCGGAGATGATGCCGGCCGTTACCGTGCCGCCAAGACCGAACGGGTTCCCGATCGCCATTGCCCAGTCACCGATACGCGACGCGTCCGAGTCCCCCCATTTTACAAATGGCAGGTCATCCTTCGGTTCGACTTTCAAAAGGGCGACGTCGGTTTTCGGATCGCGACCGATCAGTTCGGCATCAAGGGTTTCACCATCATGAAGACGGACGCTGATTTCATCGGCACCATCAATAACGTGATTGTTGGTCACAATGTAACCGTCAGCCGAGATGATAAAGCCCGAACCAAGTGCCGTTGCGCGGCGCTTTTGCGGGGCCTGACCACCTTGGCCGCCCTGGCCATTGCGATCCATGAAGTCACGGAAAAGGTCTTCGAACGGCGAACCGGGAGGGAACTGGAAATCCGGTCCCTGGCGTTCAGCGACCATCTGGCTGGTAGATATATTCACGACACTCGGCAGAAGCTTTTCGGCCAAGTCTGCGAAACTCTCAGGAGCGGGGCGGGCATTCGCGATATGC
The DNA here is from genome assembly GCF_001613785.1 of Thalassospira sp. MCCC 1A02491. NCBI lineage: Bacteria > Pseudomonadati > Pseudomonadota > Alphaproteobacteria > Rhodospirillales > Thalassospiraceae > Thalassospira > Thalassospira sp. MCCC 1A02491. Next base: position 256,286 of record NZ_LPVX01000031.1, read on the forward strand.
GAAACACTGGTCACGCCAAGGAGAACAATCACCAGTGCAGCGCTAACCTTCGACCGCACCGGGTTGTAAAATGCTTTTAGCATGTGTCTGATCCTGTTCGTTGCCGCGTTCACGGTATTTGTAATTCTGTTTTGCAGCGCGCGATGGGGCGTTTATTTTACCCGTCGCTTAAGTAACCAAATTAACCCCGACTTTGGCAGAATTTGGGCGGCTCTTGGAAAAATCAAGGAATTCTCGGCACAAAGTCGTGACGTTCCTGTCATATCTGGCGGTTTTCGGGGCCTAGAGCCAAACACGTACCGCCCAGATTGCGCCAATGGCAACGACCGCTGCAATCAGTCCACCGATGCGCAATTGTGACTCAGGGATTTCCTGAACCAGTTCCAGCACCCTTTTCGCGCCGCCGGGAAACAGCGAATAAAACATGCCCTCCAGCGCGATGGCCAGAAGTATGGCAGTAGCAAGTTCCTTCATGGGCGTGGACGTTCCGGCGGTTTTTAAAGCCTGCCTTACGCAATGCGCCAGCAGGACTTGATTATGAAAACAAAAAGGGCGACCTGATGCCAGTATCAGGTCGCCCTAGTGTTTTGTCTAGCGGCTTGTGCTTGGAGCCGACTGATTAAAGTATTGGAAAAACTCGCTGTCTGGTGAAAGCACCATGGTCGAGCCATTCGAAAGCGCCGTTTTGTAGGCTTCCAGCGAACGGTAGAATTCGAAGAATTTCGCATCCTGGCCGTAAGCTTTACCCAAAATAACGTTCCGCTGTGCATCACCTTCACCCCGCAGGACTTCTGCCTGGCGGTTGGCTTCGGCGATGATGCCAATACGTTCACGATCGGCTTCTGCCTGGATTTTCGCCTTGAGCTCTTCACCCTCTGCGCGAAGCTGTGCGGCTTCGGCGATACGCGAAGAACGCATACGGTTATATACCGCCTGCGAGGTTTCCTGCGGAAGGTCGGTACGACCGATACGAACATCAATCAGTTCGACACCGAATTCCTTGGCCGGATCAACCAGGGTCGCCTGGATCTTTTCCATGATCTGTGCACGGTTGTCCGACAGCATTGCAACAAGCGGGGCCTGCGCAAGTTCACCACGGATGACCGAGTTCAGACGCTGACCAAACAGCTGCACAAAGTTGGCAGAGTTGGTAGCACGCTGACGGAAGGTCAGGGGATCGATAATTCTCCAGCGGGCAAAGCTGTCAACATTGACACGCTTCTGGTCCGACAGAAGAACCTGCTGTACCGGCGGATCGAGTTCAAGAATACGACGCTCGTAATATTCGACGTTCTGGATCGGCAGTTTGAAATGCAGGCCCGGCTCGGAAACCGCATGAACCGGATTACCGAACTGAAGAACAAGTGCCTGCTGGTCCTGACGAACCGTAAAGACACACATCGAACCAACCACAGCGGCAATTACAAGGACGACGCCAGCGGCAATAAGTTTAGGACTTGCCATTAGTTGTTGCCTCCTGCATTCGCACGTTTCTGAACTTCCGGCAGCGGCAGATACGGGACAACGCCGTTTCCATCGCCTTTCTGATCAAGAATGATCTTTTCGGATTTGTTCAGGATGTCCTGCATGGTTTCAAGATACAGGCGACGTGTGGTCACGTCCTGCGCGGTCAGATAGGAATTATAGACCGAGGTAAAGCGTTCCGCTTCACCTTCTGCTTCCTTGGTCACGCGGTCCTTGTAGGCACGCGCCTGAAGAACCTGACGTTCAGCTTCACCCTTTGCACGCGGGATGATGTCATTGCGATAGGCCAGTGCCTCGTTCTGGGAACGGTCACGGTCCTGACGGGCACGCTGCACGTCGTTGAACGCATCGATAACATCACGCGGCGGATCCACTTTCTGCATCTTCACTTCTGCAATGAAGATACCGGAATCATAACCGTCCATGATTTTCTGAAGCAGGGTACGGGTCTGTTCCTCAACCCGGACACGGCCAACAGTCAGGGCCTCTTCCAGATTGGTTTTCCCGATCACTTCACGCATCGCACTTTCGGATGCCAGCTTGATGGTGTTTTCCGGATCGCGAACATTGAACAGATATGCGCCCGCGTCGCTGATGCGCCACTGAACAACATAATCAATGTCGATGATGTTCTGATCACCGGTCAGCATCAGGCTTTCTTCCGGAACGTCACGCGAACCGTTCGATGCCACCGTGCCTGCACCGCGATAGCCAACCTCGATCTGGTTGGTGCGTTCGACATTCGGCTTGATGACTTCGCCGATCGGGGCGGGCAGGAAGTAGTTCAGACCAGGGCCCGTGGTGCCGACCCATTTGCCAAACAGAAGTGTCACACCCTGTTCGCCCGGCTGCACACGATAGAAGCCGGTCAAAAGCCACAACCCGATGACTGCGATACCGATCAGGACAAAGCCCTTGTAACCGCCACCACCGGGGAACAGCCGTTTCAGGCGTTCCTGGCCTTTACGAATCATTTCATCAAAATCAGGGGGCGTATTTCCGCCGCCGCCGCCACCCTGGGGACGCTGTCCCCACGGATTCTGGCCGCCGCCGTTATTTCCGCCGCCACCCCAGGGGCCGCCGCCCCCTTGTGAATTCCAAGGCATCGAGTGTTTTCCTCTTCTTGCCGTTCGGTGTTTATCTTTGTTTACCGAGCTTGGGGACGTTACCCCCAACGCATGCTCCGTCCAACAAGATCCAGTGTGCCATTCTGGCGTGGATCCAGACCACGTGACAGCCGTGATTTGGCCCGATTGACATTTCGCACGATCATGGCCGGTAAAACCGGTCAAAGTTCGGGCGATCAGTCCGTTACCACCAGTCCGGCAACATGTTGATCATATGCCATTTGGTGGTGCAACCGATTGCAGACCATAGCAAACTCACGAAATCTTGTTGGACGGAGCATGCCCTTAGGCCTTATATGACAGCTTGCCTTGCAAAACAATGTTACGCGCCTGCAAGTTCTGTGTGATCACGGACTTAAGCCAAAATTTGGAGACCGCAATATGACTTCGCTCAACCGTGAACAGATTGTCGCCGCACTCGACAGCGTCATCGACCCGGTCGACGGCAAATCAATCACAGCCAAGGATATGGTGCAAGGCATTGATATCAATAATGAAGTCGTCAATGTAATGATCGCGGTCGATCCAAAGCGTGGTCCGGCACTCGAAGATTTGCGTCAGGCCGCCGAAAAGGCCGTGGCTGCTGTGAACGGGGTCACAACTGCCCGTGTCGCCTTGACGGCGGAACGACCGGCGGCTGCAAGTCAGTCCGCGCCACAACAACCAGCGGCTGCGCGCCCGGCCCAACCCGGACAGCGCCCGCAAGGGGCCGGTCAGAAGCCGCTTGAACTGCCAACCGTGCGCAGCATCGTCACCGTCGCATCGGGCAAGGGCGGGGTTGGCAAATCGACCACGTCGGTCAATCTGGCGCTGTCGCTGGTGGCCAAGGGGCTCAAGGTCGGACTGCTTGATGCCGATATTTATGGACCCAGCCTGCCGCGCATGATGGGGCTTCGTGCTGCCAAGCCGACCCCGTCATCCGAACATCAGGGCAAAATGATCCCGCCATCGGCCTTTGGCATCCGGATCATGTCGATCGGATTCATGGTTGATGAAGAACAACCGGTAATCTGGCGTGGACCGATGGCAATGGGTGCGCTTGAACAGCTTCTGCGCGATACCGACTGGGGCGATATTGATGTGCTGGTGGTCGACATGCCCCCGGGCACCGGTGACATTCAGCTTTCCATGGCACAGCGTGTGCCGGTGACCGGTGCTGTCATCGTTTCAACCCCGCAGGACATTGCCCTTCTGGACGCCAAAAAGGGCTTGAACATGTTCCGCAAGGTCAATGTGCCGGTCTTCGGCCTGATCGAAAACATGTCCTATTACAAATGCCCGGAATGCGGCCATGTCGATCATGTCTTCGATCATGGCGGCGCACGCAAGGCTGCCAATGAACTGGGTGTCCCGTTCCTGGGTGAAATCCCGCTGGATCTTAAAATCCGTCTGGGTGCGGATGAAGGCAAACCGATTGTCCAGACCGAGGCCGATGGCGAACATGCCAAGGCCTATGGCGCAATCGCCCAAAAGATTGCAACCGCGATCGAAGAACGCGTCGGCCCGGCTGAGGCACCCAAGAAAAAGGGCCTGTTCCCCAAGATCAGCTTCAAGTAACCAGCTGTTTAAACGCCTGAAAATACAAAACCCCGCCAGATTGCTCTGACGGGGGTTTGTTTTGAAATCGGGTTTGCTTACTGAACGGCTTCGGCCATGAAGGACGGCATCCAGCCTTCGTTCAGTTCGCGCAGTTCGGCCAGCGTTACTTTGTCGCCACCATCGATGGTGACAGAATCGCCGCCTGCCTGACCAATGATCACTGCTGCAACGTTCGAGCTGCTTGCCGCATTCAGGACTTTGTCCGGGTCGCGGGTTGCGATCACGTAACGGCCCTGGTCTTCACCAAACAGCCATGCGACTTCGCTGCCAACTTCCGGAAGATGCAGTTCAGCACCGATATTGCCGGCAAGGCACATCTCGGCAACCGTGACCAGCAAACCGCCATCGGCGATATCGTGGCAGGTCCGCACCAGGCCAAGTTCGATCAGTTCACGGACCAGCGTACCGGCACGCTTTTCAGCGTTCAGATCAACCGGCGGCGGTGCACCTTCTTCGCGACCTTCGATGGTCTTGAGATACAGCGACTGGCCAAGTTCACCGGTGGCCGCACCGATCATGATCAATGCACTGTCATCGCGCTTGATGCCAATCGTTGCATGGTGACCCAGATCGGAAATCACACCAACGCCACCAATTGCCGGGGTCGGCATGATGCCAACGCCGTTGGTTTCGTTGTAAAGCGACACGTTACCCGAAACGACCGGGAATTCCAGTGCGATACAGGCTTCGCCAATACCCTGGCATGCGCCAACGAACTGACCCATGATGCGCGGGCGTTCCGGGTTGCCGAAGTTCATATTGTCCGTGATGGCAAGCGGCTTGGCACCGGTCGCAACCAGGTTGCGATATGCTTCGGCAACGGCCTGTTTGCCGCCTTCGACCGGATCGGCCATGACATAGCGCGGGGTGCAATCGGTGGTGGCTGCAATGCCCTTGTTGGTGCCGTCAACGCGCACCACACCGGCATCGCCACCCGGGCGAACAATGGTGTTGCCCATGACCAGATGGTCATACTGTTCCCAGATCCAGCGACGCGATGCCAGATCGGGCGATGCGATCAGGGTCTTGAGCGCGTCGATATGGCTGACTTTTGCTGAAATGCTGTCGGGATCAATGCGATCCTGTTTCGGGGTCGGTTCCCACGGACGATCATATTCCGGCGATGCTTCGGCCAGCGGATCAATCGGAAGATCACCGGCAACGTCACCATGCCATTTCAGAACCATGCGTTTGGTATCGGTCAGAACACCGATGACGGCAAAGTCGAGTTCCCATTTGTCAAAGATCGCCTTGGCAGCTTCTTCGCAACCGGGTTTCAGAACCATCAACATGCGTTCCTGCGACTCTGACAGCATCAGCTCATAGGGCGTCATGCCTTCTTCGCGCATCGGAACCTTATCAAGCCACAGTTCGACACCAACGCCACCCTTGGACGCCATTTCGAACGAGGACGAGGTCAGACCGGCCGCACCCATATCCTGAATGGCGACGATCATGTCGGTTGCCATCAGTTCAAGGCAGGCTTCAAGCAGAAGCTTCTCGGTGAACGGATCGCCGACCTGAACGGTAGGACGCTTTTCTTCGCTGTCATCATCGAATTCGGCCGATGCCATGGTCGCACCATGGATGCCGTCACGACCGGTTTTCGAACCGACATAGACAACCGGGTTGCCGATACCGGCCGCCGCCGAATAGAAAATATTGTCCGCATCGGCCAGACCCACGGTCATGGCATTGACCAGGATGTTGCCGTTATAGGATGCGTGGAAGTTGGTTTCCCCACCGATGGTCGGAACGCCCATGCAGTTGCCATAACCGCCGATCCCTTCGACAACGCCGCTCAGAAGATGGCGGGTTTTCGGATGGTCGGCCTCGCCAAAGCGAAGGGCATTAAGGTTTGCAATCGGACGTGCGCCCATGGTGAAGACGTCACGCATGATGCCGCCAACGCCGGTTGCTGCACCCTGATAGGGTTCGATAAAGGACGGGTGGTTGTGGCTTTCCATCTTGAAGACAGCAGCCTGACCATCACCGATGTCAATCACACCGGCATTTTCACCCGGACCCTGAATGACCCAGTCAGCCTTGGTCGGAAGGGTTTTTAGCCATTTTTTCGACGACTTGTAGGAGCAATGCTCCGACCACATGACCGAGAAAATGCCAAGTTCGTTGATGTTGGGTTCGCGACCCATGATTTCGAGAACGAGTTTGTATTCTTCCTCGTTCAGGCCGTGTTCCTTGACCAGTTCCGGCGTGATCGGGGTGTTGAAATCAAGTGCACTCACGATGCTGCCTCCACCAAGCTTTTGAACAGATTGCGGCCATCAGTGCCACCATGGAGCGGATCAATCGCATTTTCCGGATGCGGCATCATGCCAAGAACGTTGCCGGCCTCGTTGATGATACCGGCAATGTTGCGCTGGGAACCATTAAGGTTGGTCTTGGGATCGACAACACCATCCGCATCGCAATAGCGCAGGATCACGCGACCTTCGCCTTCAAGGCGGTCAAGCGTTTCGCTATCGGCAAAGAAATTGCCGTCATGATGGGCAACCGGATAGTCGACAACCTCGCCAGCCTTGTACTGGTTGGTAAAGCGGGTATCGGCGTTTTCGATTTTCAGATGCGTGTTCTTGCAGATGAATTTCAGGCTGGCATTGCGCATCAGCGCACCGGGCAGCAGGCCTGCTTCTGTCAGGATCTGGAAACCGTTACAAACACCAAGAATGGTCACACCGGCTTTGGCGCGATCAGCAACAGCGCGCATGATCGGGGATTTGGCAGCCATGGCGCCGCAACGCAGATAGTCGCCATAGGAAAAACCACCCGGAACCATGATGATGTCGGTCTTTGGCAGTTCGGTTTCGCCATGCCAGACTACGATCGGTTTGGTGCCGGTGGCCTGCTCAAGTGCTGCAATGGCGTCATTCTCCCGGTTGATACCGGGGAAGAGGATGACAGCGGATTTCATGAAATACCGTCTCTCGATTAATGTCCGTTACGTGATCGCGAAAGACAAAGGCCCCGCATCGGCAAAGCCCCGTCCAGGCGGTTAGGCCAGCTCGATGCTGTAGTCTTCGATCACGGTATTGGCGAGAAGCTTCTCGCACATTTCCTTGACCTCGGCTTCGGCCTTGGCGGCATCGGTGCCATCCAGTTCGAGTTCGATGAATTTGCCCTGGCGGACGTCATTGACGCCATCAAAACCCAGACCCTGAAGGGCGTGGTGAACGGCTTTGCCCTGCGGGTCAAGAACACCGTTCTTCAGGGTGACATGAACACGTGCTTTCACGAGAAGCTCCTTTAAGTTCGCAGGCGCGGGGCTCGCGCGACTTTGTTTGCAAACAGAACGCTGTCCGGCATTCGCCGCCGGTCAGCCATAAGAAAAGGCCGCGCGAGCGCGGCCTTGGGGTGTTATTTGGTCGCGTCTTTGTTCAGCGACTCTATTTCGGCGGACTCAGGGAGCACACCAAGACGGCGCGCGACTTCCTGATAGGCCTCTTCGACGCCGCCGAGATCGCGACGGAAGCGGTCCTTGTCCATCTTTTCGTTGGTGATGGCGTCCCACAGGCGGCAGTTGTCGGGGCTGAATTCATCAGCCAGCACCAGCTGCGCAAAATCGCCTTCCCAAACACGACCGAATTCAAGTTTGAAATCGACCAGTTTCAGACCGATGCCGCGCATCAAACCACAAAGGTAATCATTCACACGCAGGGTCATGCCAACGATTTCCTCAAGCTCTTCGGGGCTTGCCCAGCCCAGAGCAAGGATATGCTCGTCAGAAACCAGCGGATCACCAAGCGCGTCGTCCTTGTAATAGAACTCGACGATCGGGCGGGGCAGACGTTCGCCTTCTTCAAGGCCAAGACGCTTTGCCATGGAACCGGCAACGATGTTGCGGACCACCACTTCGATCGGAACAATTTCGCATTTCTTGCAAAGCTGTTCGCGCATGTTCAGACGGCGAATGAAATGGGTCGGAATGCCGATTTCCGCCAGACGGGTCATGACGAATTCGGTGATCATGTTGTTCAGGACGCCCTTGCCGGCAATCGTGCCGCGCTTCTGAGCGTTAAACGCAGTGGCGTCATCCTTGAAATACTGAATGATCGTACCGGGCTCAGTACCTTCGTAAAGAACCTTGGCTTTACCCTCGTAGATGGGCTGCTTTCTGGACATTGGCGGGATCTTTCACATCTAGGCCCGCACGGCAACTGCGCAGGCACCCTGAAATTCGCGCCCCCCGTATAGCAGTGCTGGGCGAGAAACTCAATTGTCGCTTAAGCTCTATTTACGCAAACTTGATAATCAAAATTTGCAACCGTCCGGGCATCCATCCCGGGACGGTCTGTTTTGCACTGCAAACATCTGGCAAAGTTCGGTTTTATGCCTGATAGGGGCCTAAAGGTTTACCGGATGGAACGGTGTGGTGTCAGGCTGCCCGTCGGCAAATAACCAGACCGGACGACGTGGCAGTTCATGTTCGCTTGTGGGAATCGCCGGCAAACCGATCAGGGACGAACAAACCGTCTCAAATCCCATATTGCTGCGCACCAGCATGGCATCGGACCGGATGTCATGATGATCGGGATCGGGGGCCTCGATACCGGTATCGGCCAGTAAGGCCTGCCAGGCAAACCAGTCATCGGCTTCCGGGTTCGGTGCCGGGGCCGCACGAAACCGTGGCAGATTGCGGCGTGTGCGCGCACTGTTTGCCGTATCGTTCAGGTCATGGGCCGTCAAAATCGACAATCCTTCGGGAATGTCGGTAATTTCGATTTTTCCTGTCCCGCGATTGGCCAGCCAATAGGCATCCCGGTTATCGGCAATAACCATGTTGAACGGGCGATAGGCATCGCCATCAAGGGCCGCCAGCGCCTGTGCCGCATCAATGGCATCGGCATGATCAAGGGCCTCAAGCGGCAATTCCCCGCGGGATCGTTTGTCCTCGGCCGGGCCAAGGGTGCCAAACCGGTTCAGAACGGCCGCGACAACGCCATCTTCATTGACACCAAGCCAGGTGCCACCGGCCGTTTCATCCAGCCCGGCCACAACATCGGGACGATCATCCCAGTGACGTGCCGGGGATTTCCACGGGCGATTGTTCATTTCGTCGCGATTGGCGCCGATGATCACCGGCCAGTCATGGTCGGGGCGGCGTAAAATAATGACTGTGCACATGAGCCAGATCAAAGCGCGATGAAAGATGATTTGTCAAATTCAAAAGTGTCGAACAAAGGGGTGAAAAATACCCCGCTTATTCTCAAATATTAATTCAGAGGACGGGCGCAACACACCCAGTGTGAAAGCCGGTGCAACATCCAAGGAGGGCTCGATATGAACAGCTTTAATGATCGTGAACGTGGTTTCGAAGCAAAGTACAGTTTTGATCTGGAACAGGATTTTCGTGTCGAGACACATCTTTATAAAATGCTGATCGCCTGGGCCGGCGAACAGATGGGCATGTCCGCCCAGGAAAGTCAGGATTATGCCGTCAAGGTCGTGGGCGAAGTGGTTGCCAACCCGCGTGACAATGGCGTTGTTGCAATGCTTCTGGCGGACTTCGGGCGCAAAAATGTCGATATCACGGCCTCTGAACTCAATGCCAAACTCGAAGAACTACGTCCGGTTGCGCGCGCAGAAGTCCTGACCTGACGGTCAGGATGCGGGCCTTTGCCAAAAACTTCTAGTTTGCAAACCACTAGGCGGTCTCGTATCCTGCGTCTTGTAATAAAAGACGAGTGGGTGCAACCTTTTGGTGTGATATCATGCACCAGGGGCGTAAGGGTGCTAATCAGGTAGAAGAAGGGCAAAGGCTTTGCGTATCCTTTTGGCGGACGATCACGATCTGGTTCGTGAGGCGATATCACTTCTGTTTCAGCAGTATTTCGACGATTGCGAAGTCGCTGAGGCCGGTGCTTTGGAACCGGCGCTGGATTTGATTGACGAAAACAATTCATTCGATCTTGTGTTGCTTGACCTGCGTATGCCCGGCATGAACGGTCTGGAAGGGTTGAAACGTGCACTTGAAAAAGTCGCGCCATCGACCTTTGTGGTTCTGCTGTCGGGTGCCTATCGCAGTGAAGATGTGCGCAACGCCATCGAGGCCGGGGCACATGGTTTCATTCCCAAAACCCTGCGCGGGCAGGCCCTGGCAAATGCGGTTCAGCTTGTTCTGGCCGGGGAAAAATACCTGCCATCGTCGATTCTGAATGATCTGAGCGACGGCACGATCGGTGGTGGCGACGGGGATGGTCGTCTGGCCGGCGGTTTCGGAAGTGATGGCGACTTTGGCCGTTTGACACCGCGTGAACGCGAAGTCCTGGCACTGCTGTCCGAAGGGCGCCCGAACAAGGATATTGCCCGTCATCTCGACCTGCGCGAGATCACGGTCAAATACCATCTCAAAAACATCTATCGCAAACTCAATGTGTCCAACCGGGCACAGGCGGTGAAAATGGCGCTCGAAGATATGGCGCGCACTGGAAGTTTGTAGTATCTTCGTCAAAGGCAGCTCAGTTTGTGGCGCAAATCCCGGCTCGTGATTTCACGGGCCGTTTTTTGTTGCGAAAACCGGTTTGCGTTCCCTCGTAATGTCACCTGAAACGAGGAAAAATTCATGACTGTCAAAATTGCATTGATCGGCGATTTCAATCCCGATGTCACTGCCCATCAGGCGATCCCGAAGGCGCTTGAAATCGCGGGCAATCGCGCGGGCATATCGGTTCACCATGACTGGATTGCGACCGCATCGATTGATCCGGAAAATATTGCATCACAGCTTGGCCGTTATCAGGGTATCTGGTGTGTGCCTGCAAGCCCGTATCAAAGCTTTGACGGTGCCCTTGCCGCCATCGGGTATGCCCGCCGGAACAAGGTGCCGTTTCTTGGTACATGTGGCGGTTATCAACATGCGGTTCTTGAATATGTCCGTAACGAGCTTGGTTTCGGGAATGCCGCAAATGCCGAAATCGATCCCGACGCCGAACTTCCGATTATTGCCCCGCTGGTCTGTGCATTGATTGATCAGGACGGCGGAATTGATCTGCTCAAAGACAGCCTGATCCAGTCCCGTTATGGCCAAGACCGGATCACGGAAACCTATCGTTGCAGTTATGGTTTTAACCGTGACCATGTCGGGTTGCTTGAAGGCCGTTCGATGCGCGTTTCGGCCTGGGATCGGGACGGGGACCCGCGTGCTGTCGAAATCGTTGATCATCCATTCTTTATCGGAACAGCGTTCCAGCCCGAACGATCCGGATTGCGCGGCGAGTCCCATCCGCTGATTTCAGCCTTTGTCGATGCGGCAATGAAGCTTGCGGCATAGCTGTTGTCTGCCCGTTTTTTTGGGGCAAGCATCACATGGCCGCAAAAAAAAAGCGCCCCCGGGGACACGCGGGCGCAGTTTCTGAGAACAGGGAGCTCTCAGGCTGGTTCGGGCCGGTTGTGGGCCCGGACATCTGGTGATGGGGGTATCGCAGGGGTGGTGGACGCGATGGGGGCGGGCGTTCTGCCCGATTGCATGATGATGACCCCGACCAGAATTACCGAAGTGGCAACCAGATCGGTCGCGGTAACCGTTTCACCAAGGATCAGGGTCCCGGTCGCAAGACCGATGACAGGCGGGATATAGGTCGAGCTGGCTGCTTTGATCGCGCCGAGTTTTTCGACAACATAGTAATAGCACATATAGGCAATGCCGGTGCCAAACAGGCCAAGCCCGATAAACAGCCCGGCCGTTGCCAGCGGACTGACAAAGATCGCATCAATCCCGTCAAGATCACCCACTACAAGCAGGGTGGCCGACGACAGGCCAAGCTGATAGGTGCAAAGCGCAATCGGGGAAATGCCAAGCGGGCTTATGAATTTGCGCGCATAAACAAAGGACAGCCCGACACAGGCAGACCCGAATGCGATATAGCCGACCCCGGCCGGATCAATTGCCCCGGCACTGCCTTCCCACGGGCGCGCAATGGCGGCAATCCCCGCAAAGCCAAGCAACAATCCCCCGACAGAACGCAGATTGATCGGCTCTCCCTTCAGGAACAGCAGGGCGGCGATAAAGGTGAAGAACGGAATTGCCCCGGCCAGGATTCCGGCGATGCTTGATGGCAGGATCGCGATGCCCTTGGCAAAGGCGTAATAATAAACCGATGCTGCCAGAAGCGACATCACAACGAAATGATGGGTATGTCGCAGGTGCCGCCAGGCAAGTTTTCGGCGCAACAACGCAATCAGGAATAACGGCACAAAGCCCATGGTCACCCGAACCATCACAATATGCATCGGGCTGACATAGTGGCTGGCGGTTTTGTTAAACAGATAGGTCAGCCCCCAGACAAGGGCGAGAAATCCGAAAACGATATAGGCATTCTTCTTCATGTCGGAAAACTCGAATTGCGAAGTTTCCACGACAATTACTTATTTACCGTGTATCTTACAAATCATGCTATCTGGATTATGATATAGAAAAAATGCATTATGTCGCCATATCCGCCCCTGAAAACGCTTCCGGCTTTCGAGGCTGCATTACGTCTGCAAAGCTTTTCGCTGGCTGCGGATGAACTTAATGTCACGCCCGGTGCGGTCGGACAGCAGATCCGCAAACTCGAAGAATGGCTTGGCGTTGAACTGTTCACTCGTTCGGTGCGACAGGTCTACCCGACCGTAGACGGGTTGGCCTATGCCGCCCGTATCGGTCCGGCCTTGCAGCAGATTTCCGATGCCAGTGCGCAATTGCGCCGACGGCAGGATCATTCCGTGCATTTCGCCATGCCGCCAAGCTTTGCCGCCAAGTGGTTTTCATCGCGAATGGCCCGGTTCCTGATCATGCATCCGACCACGGCCCTTCATGTCGGATCGACCGAAGAAAAGCCGAACTTCGATCAGGATGGCCTTGATATTGCGGTTCGCTACTTTGATGGCAATGACGACAGTCTTGAGGCGGTGTTGCTGTATCGCGGGCAGGCTGCTGTTTATTGCGCGCCGTCATATCGTGATGAACTCGGCCTTGAAACGCCGGGGGATCTTGTGCGCGCGACCCTGATCAATGATACCAAACATCACTGGTGGGCAGACTGGCTTGCGACCTTTGCCGGAATTGATCCCGATCAGACCCGGGCACTGAAGCATATCGATATTGATCAGACCGCCATGGTAATCGAGGCCGCCATTCATAATCAGGGGGTGGTGATCAGCAATCCGCTTCTGGCCGAAGAAGACGTCAGCGAAGGCAAGCTTGTTCACCTTTTTCCCGAACATGTTCTGACTGTACCGCTGGGCTATTACCTGGTGCATCCCAAAAAGCGGGAATTGCGCAGTCAGGTCAGGCTGTTTCGCGACTGGCTGCTTGAAGAAGCCCGCGATCTTGTCTCAAGCCAGCGGCTCTAACGAAAAAAGCCCCGGCCAGTGACCGGGGCTTTGATATCTGAACCAGGTTGCCGTTAGTCAGCAAACACGCGGGCAAAGATCGTGTCGACATGTTTGGTGTGGTAACCAAGGTCAAACAGCGCTTCGAGCTTGTCCATCGGAATACGTGCGGTGACGTCTTCGTCGGTTTTCAGAAGCGACAGAAGATCGCCTTCGCGGTTCCAGACCTTCATCGCGTTGCGCTGAACAATGCGGTAAGAATCTTCACGCGAAACACCATGCTGGGTCAGGGTCAGCAGCACGCGCTGCGAGAAGACCAGACCACCCATCTGATTAAGGATCTCGTCCATGCGTTCCGGATAGATCACCAGATTTTCAACAACGTTGGTCAAACGCATCAGTGCGAAATCAAGCGTTACGGTCGCATCCGGGCCGATGTTACGTTCGACCGAGCTGTGCGAAATGTCGCGCTCGTGCCACAGGGCAACGTTTTCCATCGCCGGGATTGCCATCGAACGCACCAGACGGGCAAGACCGGTCAGGTTTTCGGTCAGGACCGGATTACGCTTGTGCGGCATCGCCGAGGAGCCTTTCTGCCCCTTGGAGAAGAATTCTTCGGCTTCGCGCACTTCGGTACGCTGAAGATGGCGAATTTCGGTTGCCAGATGTTCGATCGAGGATGCGATAACACCAAGGGCTGCGAAATAGGCGGCATGACGGTCACGCGGGATCACCTGGGTCGAAACCGGTTCCGGTTTCAGGCCAAGTTTGGCTGCGACATGTTCTTCGACGCTAGGATCGATATTGGCAAATGTGCCAACCGCGCCGGAAATTGCACAGGTGGCGATTTCGTCACGTGCCGCGACCAGACGATCACGGTTACGTTTGAATTCCGCATAGAAAGTCGCAAGCTTGAGACCAAAGGTCACCGGCTCTGCGTGGATGCCGTGCGAACGGCCCATGCAGGGGACATCCTTGGTTTCATAGGCGCGCTTTTTAAGGGCGGCCAGAAGCTTGTCCATATCTTCAAGAAGAATGTCGGTTGCCTGGGCAAGCTGCACGTTAAAGCAGGTATCCAGAACGTCCGAGCTGGTCATGCCCTGATGGACAAAACGGGCTTCTTCACCAACCTGTTCGGCCAGTTCGGTCAGGAACGCGATCACGTCATGTTTGACTTCGGCTTCGACGGTGTCGATGCGATCAATGCGGTCCTGGGTATAGGGCTTGTCGCCTTTTTCCCAGACAAGCTTGGCGGATTCAGCCGGGATAACACCCAGTTCAGCCAGTTTGTCAGCAGCGTGAGCTTCGATTTCGAACCAGATACGGAATTTGTTCGCCGGTTCCCAGATGGCTGTCATCTGCGGACGGGAATAACGGGGGATCATGCGGTCGCCTCCGGGCATAATGGTTGGGCGCCGGGGCATGATGTGAATGATCGGAATGCGTGATCAGTTGCACGATCATAAGGCCGGCACGCTTTCACCGGGTCGGATAGTCCATTCCGGGGCAATTGGCAACCCTGCAGACGGTATGGCAGGGATGTGAACGCATTTTTACCGCCCAAAAACTTGTCTTCTGTTAGAAATATAGCAACTTAGATAATATATGCAGTGTTGATCGAAACGCTGTCAGTGCATTCAGCCTGACAATCCGATTGTTGAGTGGGCGGGAAATTAATGGCGCGTGAAGCCGACGGGGCCAAGAGTCACCAGAAAGAACCGACCGGCAGCCAGATGACCGACGAGAACCATCTTGCCAGGCTCGTGGATCTGGGGATCGCACTTTCCGCCGAACAGGGGCGCGAAGAGCTTAATCAGAAAATCCTGATGGCAGCGCGCGAATTTACCAATGCCGATGGCGGATCGCTGTATCTTGTAAACCGCGAAGAAAGCGAACTGCATTTCCGTATTCTGGTCAATGACACGCTCGCTACCTTTTTCGTCAGCGGCCGCGAAGCTGAAAAGCCGTTTCCGCCATTGCCGCTTTATGATGACGAGGGCCGTCCGAATTACCGCAATATCGCAACCTATGTCGCGCTAAGCGGCAAGGCGATCAATATCGAAGATGCCTATTGCGCCAAGGGTTTCGATTTTTCGGGAACGCGTGCCTTTGATGCCAAAACCGGTTATCGGTCAAAATCCTTCCTGACGGTGCCGTTGAAAAACACCCGTGGCACGGTCATTGGCGTTTTGCAGCTGATCAATGCGCGCGATGATAAGGGCAATGTCATTGCCTTTGATCCGGCGATCGAACCCATCATCAACGCCCTTGCCAGTCAGGCGGCGGTGGCCATTGAAAACAGCCGTCTTTTGGTCGCCCAGCGTGACCTGATGGAAAGCTTTGTCCACGTACTGGGCCATGCCATCGATGCCAAATCCCCGCACACGGCCGATCATTGTTCGCGCGTGCCGGTGATTGCGCGCATGCTGGCACAGGCCGCTGTTGATGACAAACGCGGACCGTTTTCCAATTTCTATCTGACCGATATGGAATGGTATGAGCTTGATCTTGCCGCCTGGCTTCATGATTGCGGCAAGATCGTTACGCCCGATCACGTGATTGAAAAGGCCACCAAGCTTGAAACCATCCATAACCGCATTCACGAAATCCGTACCCGGTTCGAAGTCCTTAGACGTGATGCGGAAATCGACATGCTCAAACGCCAGCTTGCCGGTGAGGATGCCGGTGTATGCGAGGCCGATTTCAACGCACGGGTCAGCGAACTGGAAGCACAGTTTGCGCTGGTGGCCGATGCCAATATCGGTGATGCGGAAATCGATACGGATGCCATCTATGCCTTGCATGACATCGCAGAACAAAAATGGACCCGCCACTTCGACCGGACATTGGGTCTGTCATGGGCGGAAAATGAACGGCTAAGCGATACCGAACTTGTAACCTTGCGCGAACCGGGCCCGGAAAATCTTTTGATGGATCGCGAAGATCACATCTATCAGGGCTTCAACCGCGGGGAACTTTACAATCTTTCGGTCCCGCACGGGACGCTGACATCCGAAGAACGCCAGGTGATCAATGATCATGTGGTGATCACACAGGATATGCTTGCCCAGTTGCCCTATCCGCGCGAATTGCAACGCATTCCGGCGATTGCGGGCAACCATCACGAAAAAATGGACGGTTCGGGATACCCGCGCGGCCTTACCGGTGATGATATGGGGATCCTCGAAAAAGTGATGGTGATCGCCGATATCTTCGAGGCACTGACCGCGGTCGACCGTCCCTATAAACGGCCCAAACTTCTGTCTGAATGTATCGCGATCCTTGCCGATATGCGTGACAAGGGCCAGATCGACAATGATCTGTTTGAATTGTTTCTGGTCAGCGGGACATATCTGGATTACGGCCGCAAATATCTGCGGTCCGAGCAGTGCGACGAAGTCGATATCGAACAATTCATCCTTTCCAAATAGCAGCCCGTCCTTGCACCGATAAAAAAAACGGACCGCCACAGGGACGGTCCGGCAAGTTCAGGGTGCAATTATTGGGGGCTTCTTATGAGATGCTGTCATGGAAATGACAGGCGACTTCCTGGGTTTCGGAAACCCGGTCAAGTGTTGGTGATGCGGTTGCGCATTTGTCCTGTGCATACGGACACCGGGTTCTGAAAACACAGCCCGATGGCGGTGACAGCGGACTTGGCAGATCACCGGTCAGAACGATGCGTTCCTTGTTGCGTTCAATCTCCGGATCGGGGATCGGCACGGCTGAAATCAGCGCCTTGGTATAGGGGTGCCTTGACGCGGCATAGATGCTGTCACGATCTGCCAGTTCCATGACATTGCCTAGATACAGCACCATAATGCGGTGGCAGATATGGCGCACGATCGACAGATCATGGCTGATGAAAATCAGCGACAGGTCAAACTCACGCTGCAATTCCTGCAACAGATTGACGATCTGGGCCTGAATGGACACATCGAGTGCCGAAACCGGTTCGTCACAGACAATCAGTTTCGGTTCAAGGATCATCGCACGCGCAATCCCGATACGCTGGCACTGACCACCCGAAAATTCATGCGGATAACGGTTGATCATCTGCGGGAGCAATCCCACACGCGCCATCATGCGTTTGACCCGGGCCTTGATTTCATCCTTGCCCAGTTCGGGTTTGTGGGTCACCAGCGGCTCGGCAATGATTTCGCCAATCGTCATGCGGGGATTAAGGCTGGCCAGCGGATCTTGGAAAATGATCTGAAGATCACGGCGCAGCGGCTGCATTTCACGGTGCGGGGCGCCGACAATATCTTTGCCAAGCCAGGCGACCTGTCCGCTTGATGGCGGGATCAGTTGCAGGATCGCCCGGCCAAGGGTCGATTTGCCACAGCCGGACTCTCCGACAACGCCAAGTGTCTCGCCGGGATAAAGGTCGAAATTCACCCCGTCCACGGCGCGAAGCTTGCGGTCTGGGGCAAAAAGTCCCTTGCCCGGTACGGAAAAATGCACCTTGAGATCGCGAACGGACAGGATCGGACTGGTTGCTTTTTTGGGTTTGTGCGCGGTGATTGCGGTCATTGTCCATCCTCCCGGAAGCAGGCACTGGCACGGCCCTGATCAAACACCTTAAGAACCGGGCGTTCGGCACAGCACCGATCCATGACATAGCCACAGCGTTCCTGATAGGCGCACCCTGTCGGCAGGTTTTGCAGGTTGGGCGGCTGACCCGGAATGGCAAACAGGCTTTCTTCATTGGCGTGATCGATGCGCGGCATTGATTTCAGAAGCCCTTCGGTATAGGGATGATGACTGTCGTAATAGATGTCGCGGACAGATCCGGTTTCGACCACGCGCCCGCCATACATCACCATCACCCGGTCACACAGGCCGGCCACCACACCAAGATCATGGGTGATCATGACCGTGGCGGTGTTGAAGTCCTTTTGCAGGTCGCGCAACAGATCCAGAATCTGTGCCTGTACCGTCACATCAAGGGCGGTGGTCGGTTCATCGGCAATCAGAACTTCCGGATCGCACAAAAGCGCCATGGCAATCATCACGCGCTGGCGCATGCCGCCGGAAAATTCATGCGGATACATATGAACACGCTGGGCCGCACCTGGGATGCCAACACGATCAAGCATCGCGATTGCACGTTTAAGGGCCTCGGCTTCGGACATGCCGCGATGTTCGACCAGTACTTCGGTCATCTGTTTGGAGATTTTCAGATACGGGTTCAGTGACGTCATCGGATCCTGAAAGATCATCGACATCGAAACACCGCGGATCTTGTTAAGTTCGCGTGCAGGCAGGTTCAGGATTTCACTGTCCTTATAGCGAACCGACCCGCTCGATGTGCCATTCTTGGCCAGAAGCCCCATGATCGACATGAAAATCTGGGTTTTTCCCGAACCGGATTCCCCAACTACGCCAAGTGTTTCGCCCGGATCAAGATGGAAGTTGACGTTATTGACGGCTGCGACTTCCCCGTCCGGGGTCTGGAAACGGGCGGTAAGGTTTTCGACTGTCAGAATATGATTTGTTGTCATGATATGTGTCCTTGCCGTCCCTTATCTGTCTTTCGGATCAAGCGCATCGCGCAGACCGTCACCGATGAAGTTGAAACAGAAAAGGGTGAGTGCCAGGAACAGGGCCGGATAGATCAGCATCCAGGTCGATGCTTCAATCACTTTGGCCCCTTCGGAAATCAGAACCCCCCAGCTGGTCAGCGGTTCCTGCACGCCCAGTCCAAGGAAGGACAGGAAGCTTTCGGTCAGGATGACCTGCGGGATGGTCAGGGTCATATAGACAATGACCGGCCCCAGAACGTTGGGGATGATGTGCCGGAAAATGATCTTGAAGTTCGAAACACCCGTGGCGTGGGCAGCCTCGATAAATTCGCGACGGCGCAGGGATAAGGTCTGACCGCGGACAATACGCGCCATGGTCAGCCATTCAACCGCACCAAGGGCGACAAAGATCAGGAAGATGTTTCGGCCAAACACCACCATCAACATGATGACAAAGAACATGAAGGGCAGGGAATAAAGCACATCGACAAAGCGCATCATGATGTTGTCGACCTTGCCACCGAAATACCCGGCAACCGCGCCATAGGTCACCCCAATGGCCAGCGACACCGATGTCGCAAGCAGGCCGACCGCCAGTGAAACCCGCGCACCATACAGAACACGGATAAACAGATCGCGCCCGTTGCCGTCGGTGCCAAAGATATGGCCGTTTTCCCAGTTCGGGCCTTCCTGGATATAGCCCCAGTCGATCTGGTCATAGGCATAGGGACTAAGAAGCGGGGCAAAAATCGCCAACAGGGTAATGATCCCCAGAATGATCATCGACCCCACAGCCGCCTTGTTGCGAAACAGGCGGATACGCGCATCCCGCCACAGGCTGCGGCCTTCGATTTCCGCGGGCGCGCCTGCTGCTTCGAGCATTGCTGTCTTTTCAGATTTATTCATCATCAGCGTGACTTCAATTTTGGATCAAGAAGGCCGTAAACCATATCGACCAGGAAATTCAGCATGATGATCATCACCGCATAGACAATGACCACACCCATCACCAGCGGGTAGTCACGGTTAAGTGCCGCCTTGATGAAATAGGTGCCGATACCGGGCACGCCAAAGATGCTCTCGATCACCACCGATCCGGTCATCACAGCCGCGGTTGCCGGACCCAGATAGGACACAACAGGCAAAAGTGCGCCTTTGATCGCATGACGATTGACGACAAGGGTTTCACGCAAACCCTTGGCGCGCGCGGTGCGGATATAGTTGGAATGCAGAACCTCGACCATGGAGCCGCGGGTCAGACGCGCGATATAGGCAATCTGGGGCAGGGCAAGGGCAATGATCGGCAAAATCTTGTACTGGATTTCACCATCGCCCCATCCCGCCGTCGGCAGGATCGAAAGATACAGCCCGAACACCAGTGACAAAAGCGGTGCCATCACAAAGTTCGGAATGGCAATGCCGATCATGGCAACGCCCATCACCGCAAAATCAACCGCACTGTTTTGCCGAAGGGCGGCATAGGTGCCAAAACCGACCCCGAAGACAAGGGCGATGGCAATTGCACTCAGTCCAAGCTGCATGGATGCCGGCGCACCGGCCATGATCAGTTCGGCAACGCTGAAGTCGCGGATTTTGATCGATGGGCCAAAGTCGCCCTGAAACAGCTTTCCGATATAGATCGCGTATTGTTCGATGAGCGGCTTATCAAGATCATAGGCCGCCTTGATGTTCTTTTCGATTTCGGGTGGCAATGCGCGTTCCTGATCGAACGGGCCGCCCGGTGCAATACGCATCATGAAAAAGGCCACCGTGATCACGATGAACAATGTCGGGATCGCGATCAACAGGCGCCGAATGGCGTAAGATAACATAATTCTCTCTCATCCCCGTCGGGGTGGCCACAGGCTGCGGGCGGGAGGAACACCACGCAGCCTGCGACACGAAGTCAGGATTTACTCGGCAATGTCGAGCCAGCGGGTCAGGTGGCGATCCGGGGCGTTATCGATCCAGCCCTTGATCTTTGGCGAGACAAGCTGTTTCGAGACATAGTAGTAAATGGGGATGTAAGGTTGTGCTTCCATCATGATGGCTTCGGCCTGATGCATCAGATCGGAACGCTTTTTGAGGTCGCCTTCCTTTTCGGCCGCCAGCATCAATTCGTTGTAACGCGGGTTGTCGAATGCGGAATAGTTCAGCGGCCCGGTGCGTTCTTCTGCCAGGAACAGGAAGTTCTGTGCATCGTTGTAATCGGCAATCCAGCCAGCGCGGGCGACTTCAAAGTCACCAACTTTCAAATCGGCATAATGGATTTTGCCTTCGGAATTGAACAGTTCGGCTTCGACACCGATCTGTTTCCACATGTTCTGTGCGGCAATCGCGATACGCTTGTGGTTTTCCGATGTGTTGTAACGCAGGGTGAACTTAAGTGGGTTGTCCGGACCGTAACCGGCCTCTGCCATCAGCTTTTTGGCTTCGGCAAGTTTTTCGGCATAGGGCAGGTCTTTCCACGAAACATAGGCCGGTTCCGTGTAGTTGCCGGTTCCCGGCGGAACAAAGGAATAGGCCGGAAGTTCACCGGTCTTCAGGACTGCATCGGTGATGGCTTCGCGGTTGATCGCCAGTGAAAGCGCCTTGCGCACGCGGACATCCTTGAATTTGTCCTTATCAGTGCGTATCGCATAATAATAGATACCGGCATAAGGCGCGATGCGCAGGCTGTCTGCCAGATTGTCACGCAGCCACGAAATCTGTTCGGATGCGATGTCGCGCGCAACGTCAAGTTCATCGGCGCGGAAACGGTTCTGCATCGCGGTGCGATCTTCATAGGTGTAATAGATCACCTCGTCGATCGGAACATTGGCAGCATCATAGAATTCTTTGTTCTTGACCAGTTTGGTGTGAACGTTCGGCAGCCACTCGACCAGTTTATACGGGCCATTGACCACGATATGTTCGGGCTTCACCCAGTCTTTGCCGTATTTTTCAACGACATGACGGGGGATGGCAAATGCGGTCTGGTGGGTAAGCTGTGCCAGGAAATAGGGGGCAGGTGCCGTCAGTTTGACTTCAAGGGTGTGATCGTCAATCGCCTTTACGCCAAGTTTGGCACCCTCTTTGCCGGTATTGACCGCCTCGGCACCTTCGATGATGTAAAGAAGGGATGCGTATTCCGCACCCAGTTCCGGATCAAGAAGGCGTTCCCAGCCGGCAATGAAATCCTGTGCGGTGACCGGCGTTCCATCCGACCAGTTATGGTCACGGATTTTGAACGTATAGGTCATGCCGTCTTCTGAAACCGTCCAGCTTTCTGCTGCACCGGCGACCGGCTGTCCATCCGGGCCATAGGTCAGAAGGCCAAGCGACATATCATCGGAGATACGGCTGGTCTGAACGGTGGAAATGAAATGCGGATCCATCGACTGGGGTTCGCCGTCATTGCCGATGCGCAGGATTTTTTCGGCCTGGGCATGGGTACTCGACAGCATGGTCATGGAGCCCGCAATCAAGGCTGTCCCAAGGACAAAGGCACGTGAGGATTTCAGCAATCCGTTCACGAGACCTTTTGCAGTCTTCGTGTTTTCTGACATGTGTGATGTCTCCCTCAACAATTATGATTTGTTGCGTACGTACTCCCTGAAAGTACGTACGCAAAAATACTGAGGCTGCCATGCGTCAACTGCAAGTCAGATTTCACTTTATTGACGCAATTGGTCGAAATTTGCGCATTTTTACGGAAATGCAGGTGATTTTTTGCGTGAGGAGCAAATTATGCCCAATTTTGTGCGGTCCAATTTCCAGATTGGTTCGATTGGCCGGAAACCTGTTTATTGGTGTGTTCCCGGCTGTTTTTTGTGCCCAGGGTTGTGGATTTTGGTGTGAAATACTTCACATTCAAGGGCTTGGTCATGATCAGGGATGGTCGAATCGGCTCTTTGGCGGGCAATTCGTGTCATTGCGTGATGCGGTAATCTTGCATTTGTTATTAATAACTATTTGCAATTGGGCGCGATTGGTGTATTTGCTGGCTACTCGCCCATGCAGCCCTCCCAGTCATTGCTTATTCATGCTTTCACCCACAGGTTTCCGAAACAGTCTGCTTGCTGATTTTGAACAGGAGCGCGAAAGCCTGTTGCGCCTTGCTGCCCGAAAAATCGGGGATGTCGAGGAAGCACACGACATCGTTCAGGATGCCTTTGTTCGCGTGGCTGGCGCATCGGTGCAATCGGTTGAAGACGGACCGGCATATTTGCGCACCATCGTGATCAATCTGGTGCGTGACCGGATGCGCCGGCGCAAGGTGGCGGGGCATGTTGTGGACAGCCAGCAAGAAACCAATCCGATCGAATGGGCGGCGTCAGACACACCATCGCCAGAACAGATCATCTATCATCGTCAGCGTCTTGATGCCTTTGAACAGGCGCTAAAAAGTCTGAGTCCGCGATCACGTGAAGTCTTCATCTTGCGGAAGTTGCATGGTAAGAGCCATGATGAAATCGCATCGGTGACAGGCCTGTCACAATCCGCGATCGAAAAGCACCTTTACCGGGCTTTGACCGCGTGCCGCGATATCCTGAAAAACTTCGACTAGGCGATGGTTGTGAACGATAAACCACAATTTCAGGATCAGGACACCAGTATCGGTGATCAGCCGGACCGTGACCAGATCACGGCGGTACAGCCATCTGATGAACTGATCGATCAGGCCATCGCCTGGCACGCCAAGGCCGGCATTGATGATCGGGCGTCGCCTGTATATGCGGCCTATCAGGACTGGTGCACCCAAAGCCCGGCGCATCAGAAGGCCGCAGACAAAGTCAGCGCCTTTATGGCCGATGACGGCTTCAATGATGTTTTGTCGCGGATGGAGGCGGAATTCGCCTCCGCAACAGCGGGGGATGCAGATCAGTCCGGTTTGATCTCTGCCCCGAATGGTGACAGGTCGGCGGATGCTTCCGGCCCGCATCGGGGCTTGCGCCATCCCTATCGCAAATCACGCCCACTGTCACAAACCTCTGAGCGCCCGTTGGGGCGCCGTCGCGCCGGCGGGTTGATCGGTATGCTTGCCGCTGCGTGTTGTGTGGTTGTGCTGGCTGTGGTCGGGGTGGAAGTTTTTGAGCCCGCGCCAAACGGTCAGCAATTGGTGGCAACCCGTGACATTGTCGATGAAACCCTGCCCGATGGCAGCCAACTTACCCTCGCACCCGGCACGGCTTTGACCTGGTCACTGACCAATTCCGAAAGACGGATTGATCTCGAAGAAGGGGCCGTGACCATCAAGGCCGCACATGACACGGCGCGCCCCTTGGTCGTTCATACCGGCATCAGCGATGTGACGGTTGTCGGAACCCGCTTCATCGTCATCAGCGATCAGGACAGCAATGAAGTCGGCGTTGCAGAAGGCATCGTCAGAGTCCGCGAACGTCAAACCGGCCAGCATAGCGAAGTGACCCTTACAGCCGGGCAGGGGCTTGTCGTTGATCCATCGGGTAAATTTGTGCGCCGTGATGTGACCGAAGCACAAATTGACAATGTTGCAAAAGGCTGGCGGGTCTTTTCACCCAAATCGCTGGGGGATGTTGCTGCGGCCATCCGGCGTCAAAGCGGGGTCAATTTGCTGATTGATCCGTCGATTGCCGGTCTTGATGTCCGTGGGCGGTTCAATCTTGTGGATGGCGAACAGTCCATCGGGCTTTTG
Organism: Thalassospira sp. MCCC 1A02491; assembly: GCF_001613785.1. Taxonomy (NCBI): domain Bacteria; kingdom Pseudomonadati; phylum Pseudomonadota; class Alphaproteobacteria; order Rhodospirillales; family Thalassospiraceae; genus Thalassospira; species Thalassospira sp. MCCC 1A02491. The sequence goes on from NZ_LPVX01000031.1 coordinate 281,008, forward strand.
GTGCAGTCGCTCGGACTGAACCGCTATGATTTGCCATTCGGGTATGTCCTGCTGACCAACCGGGGGTGATCCCCGGTTCGGTGCATTTGCGCCCTGTTTAGACACCCGTCTGTTTTTCCGACTTTAAAATGAAATAAATTCTGTCCGGTTTGTCATTTGGCCTGCGTCCATATTTGCGAGTGATACGCAATAACGTTTTTGGATGCCGTCAGATGATCATGAAGAACGGGCTTTTAACCCCGGCAACAATTTGCTCCGGGGCAGGGCACAGCACCGCCCGAAGTCTGAAATTACGCTTGGCATATGCAACACTTCTGGTCAGTTGTTTTGGCATTCCGGCCCATGCACAAACCGGCCCGACACCGCAAACAGATCAGGCATCCCCGGTCGCCCGACAGGATCAACCCGCCCCGACATTCCAGTTTGATATTCCGTCACTTCCGTTGATGCAGGCCCTTGAACGGGTATCCGAACTGACAGGTACGGCCTATTCCGCAGTTGCCGATGTCAATCTGGCACAGGACGGCAATGCCATTTCCGGGCGCTTTGATCTGCAATCAGCCCTTCAGACATTGTTTGACGGAACCGACCTGACCTTTTCGCTGACGGATGGGCAGATCGTGATCCTCAAACGCGTTGACGCGCAGTCGACAGGCGGCACGACAACCGCGCCGATCGTTGTCCAGGGCAGTCAATCGCCCGGTATCGCACTTGGCAGCGGAGCAGACAGCGGATCAACCGTTTACGGCGAACAGCTGATCAAGGGATTTGTTCAGGGCAATAACGATCCGAACATGGTGTTTCGTGCCAATCCGAATGTGCAATATGTCGTTCAGGGGCAGCGCGACGAAGACGGTGCCAGCGCAACCGCCGAACAGGACCTTCGTCCGCAGACATTAAGCATATCGGGCGGGGCAATTGATCAGAACAATATCCGGCTTGACGGTGTTGGCATCAATTCGCTGGGCGGTACGGATACAAGCTATAATGGCGAAAGCAACCTGCCTGATGATGATAAAAACTCGATCAATGCCGATGACCTGTACGGGTTGCATCCGCAAAGTGTTTATGTCGATGCCTCCATCCTCAAACAGGCAGAAATTATCGACAGCAACGTGTCGGCAAAATATGGCGGGTTCCAGGGCGGCGTAATTAATTACGAAGTCATGGATCCAAGCGACAGGCCGACATTTTCCGCCAATATCAGCCGTACGGGTTCAAACTGGACCGAATACCACCTGAAATCAGACGAAACGCCTGATGCGACTGCACGCGAACCCCGTTTCACCAAGCTTATGTACGGGACGTCGGCCAGCGGCCCGGTTGCCGACCAGTGGGGTGTTGTGGTTTCGGCCGGACGCAAAACCGCAGAAGCCACAAAATATGCCGGCGATGATTATTATGGTCGGGAAGTCTCGACCGAAAGTACTGCTGACAATGTGCTGGGCAAGCTACAGTTCAAAGGCAATGACGGCATCAAACTGACAACCCAGCTTGTCTATGCCCCTTATAGCCAGGAATGGGAAGCGGCTGAAAACTATAACAGCAAGATGGACATTACCGGCGACGGGCTTAGCACCTATGTCGGGTTGGAAATGCCGATTGAATATGATGGCTATGGCCTGTCCAATCTGAAACTCGATACCCGTCTGTCGTTCAATACATCGGAAAATGCCCGTGAATCCGAAAGCAATGTGCGTCGGCAAATCCGGTCCGGTGTTGCCGGATCGGCCTATGAAAACCTGTGTGATGCAACGAACTGTTATGACGGTTGGTATGGCGATCTGACCCAGACGGAACAGGATCTTGGCTATACGGCGGATCTTACCGGCAATCTTGGAAATGGCGACATTCTGGTGGGGGCGGATCTTCATTCGATCCGTGCCAACCGTCGTCGTCCCGAAGATGTCTATTATTATTATTCGACCTCGGTAAATTCCGCGATTGTCTGTGCCGATGCCGATGATCCCGCCTGTGATGACGGCGACCAGGTATCAAGACGACGCGTCCATTATGATGCCTTTTCCGGAACGGCAAGTTTTTCCACGGCGGCCCTTTATGCCGAATATGGCATGAATTTTGACAACGTTCCGTTCGGTGAAGTCGAAGTTCGTCCGGGCTTGCGGCTGGAACGTGAAACGTTTCTGGGCAATACCAATCTGGCACCGCGTTTTAACGCCACGTATTACACCGACTGGGATGTCAGTTTCACAGCGGGCTGGAACCGGTATTACGCGGCCAACATGCTAAGTTACGCATTGCGGGACGCCACGCCAAGCACAACAGTGGAAAACCGTACCGGAACGACCAGCGGCGCCGATATCATCTATTCCGACGACTGGTCGTATCTGTCATCGGGCAACAAATACAACTTCAAGGGATCTGACCTTAAAACCCCGTTTACGGATGAACGTATGGCGGCGGTAACGTTCCCTTTGCCGTTCCTGGGCGGAAACACCCGCCTGAAATGGGTCGAACGCAAAGGACGTGAACAGTTCTCGCGCGATTCCACAGACAGCAGTCTTTCGACCTATACCCTGTCGAACGAAGGATCGAGTTCCTATTCTTCCTACTCGGTGGAATGGAGCAAAAAAATCGGAACCGACCCGTGGGGTGGTCAGCACGCCTTTAGCATCAATGGCCAGTATTCCGAACGTCAGACATCCAACAATACCTACTACGCCACCAGCGACGAGACCGAGGGTGCCTATTACAATGGCAACGTGATTCCGACCATGGATCTCGGTGTTCTGACGGGCAATCTCGATGAGCCGATCTTCGTTAATGTCAGCCTGTATTCCAGCTATCTCGACGATACCCTGCGCACTGGACTGGTTGGCCGCTACACCACGGGATATGACACCATCACCGATAGCGGGTCCGACATCACCATCAATGGCGAGACTTATGACATTTATGAAGACGGCTATAACAAGGCCCGTTTCGATCTTGATATGTCGCTCGATTATGACGTCATCCGCGAAGACAACCGCGTCCTGACGCTAAATGCCTCGATTGACAATGTGCTCAATCGTGGTGGTGGTCACACGCTTTCTGCATCAACCCCCTATCGCAAGGGCCGGGCTTTCTGGCTTGGCCTGACTTACACCTATTGAATTTTCCACAATCGGCGCGCCGGCACTTTGCTGGCGTGCCTTTCTTTGTTTCAAGGGAAAACCCGCAATGAGAGTTTCGATATCCCGTCTGATCGCCATTGGTATGGTGTCAGGTTTATTGGCGCTGCCAGGAATTGGTATGCCCTCAGTATCCTTTGCCTCGACCGGCGACCTTGCCCTTTCCGATATCTATAAGGGCATAACGATGGGGGTTGTTCGCATCAATGTCGTCAAGAAAAGCTATAACGAAATCGTCGCCGAAGAACGCGAGAAAAAGGAAAATGGCGAAGATTTCTGGCTGCCGCCCGATGAACGTCGCAAGGACGATAATGACGACGAAGAAAAGGAAGACCCGAACGAACCCGAACATGACTGGGAAAAGAAACGCCGCAACAAGGCAACCGGGACCGGCTTCTTCATTTCCCATGACGGCCTGATTGTCACCAACGAACATGTGGTGCGCGACGGGGTGCGGTTCATCGTGATCCTGACTGACGACCGCCGTCTTCCGGCAACGTTGGTTGGTAAGGATTTCCTGACCGATCTCGCCGTTCTCAGGGTTGATATGCCCGATGATATAGAGCCGTTGAAATGGGGAAGTTCCCACGCCGCAGCCGTCGGGGACCCGGTCTTTGCGGTCGGATATCCGTACGGGTTTGATCAAAGCCTGACCACCGGGGTGATTTCGGGCAAGCAGCGCGAACTCACCAAGGGGCAATATAACCCCTATATCCAGACCGATACCGCCGTTAACAAGGGCAATTCAGGCGGACCACTTTTGTCGATGGATGGCAAGGTGATCGGCGTCAATTCCGCGCTTTATACCCGGTCCGGTGGCAATGAGGGGCTGGCATTTTCAATTCAGTCCGAGCATGCGCAGGGCATTATCAGCTTGCTGGTGGCAGATGGCGAAATCAAACGCAGCTGGTTTGGTATCGCCTATAGCGAAGTCAAAAAAGGCATGGGAAAGCTGCTTGGAATGGAACGGGACGAAGGCATGCTGGTATCACGGGCGCCTGACGACGAACCTGCCTATAAGGCCGGTATTCGTGCCGGTGACGTGATCGTCGCGGTCAATGGTGAAACCGTTCAATCGCGCATGAATTTCCGTATGCAGGCCGCAATGGTCAAGGGCGAAGCCACGGTCACTGTCTGGCGCAATGACGGTTATCGCAGCTTTACCCTGATCCCTGATGACATGGACGAAGCCAAATCCCGCCGCCGGGCACAGGAACGCGAAAAAATGGGGCTTGGCAGCAAGGACAAAGATGACGGGCGCAAGGAAGTTATGGGCATGGACCTTGTTCCGGCCAATGAAAAAGCTTGGAAAAAACTTGAACTTCCGGTGGGAACGACGGGGCTTGTCGTAGACCGCATGGAAACCATGAGCCAGGCCTCGCGTGCAGGCTTTTCCAAGGGGGACTTCATTACACAGGTCAATGACGTCGCCATGAAAACCCCCGAAGATTTCGAAACCGTCATGCAACGCGCCCTCGACGAAGATCAGCAATATGTTCTAGTCCGCTATCTGCGCAAGGGCGAGGATCGCGTGCGTATGATGGACGTGCTTGAGATGGTCGATCTGGAAGCATACTGACAAAGCCGCCTCATCACAGCGGGACAGCAGAAATGCTGTCCCGTTTTTTTGTGACAGATACCCGGGGCGCACCATTCCCGGTATCCCGGGTGGGGGCGCAATCGCCAATCATCCGTCAATCCGGTCTTCAAGAAAATGACCGGTGGAACGCCAGGTGCCTGTTGCGGAAAAATGCCATCTGATCAGGTGTTAGAGGCGTATGAATGCGCATTCGTACCTCTGATGGATGGTTTGTACGTACAAGGCTATAAAACCGGACGCCGTGCTTTTCACATTCGGGCAAAGTCGCGACATCAACCACACAAGGGGATGTTTAGACATATGGTCTCGTATTTTTGGACGCGGCGATTGGGATGCATGATGGTGCTGGGCGGTCTTGTGATCTCCACAACTGCAATCATCATGGCCCTGAGCAGCGATGCCTACGCCCAATCGGCAACGCCGGGGCAAAAGGAAATTATCCGCGAACAGGTAAATCCCCAGACCGAAGATGCTCTGAAACCATGGCTGGGCGGCGACTGGCAAATTGGCGTGCTTGGCCGGGTCAGTTCCAATCCCTATCGCGGTGCAGACAACACGGATCTGACCGGATTGCCTATGCTGGCCTATGATGCCGAACGCCTGCATGTCGGCATTGATGGAATCAATGCAAAGGTCTGGGAAAACAAATTTGGCAGCGTGTCTTTGCTCGGCAATTTGCGTATGGAGCCGTTCGATCCCGATGATTCCCCGTATCTCAAGGGGCTTGAAGACCGTGACATGGCATTCGAAGCCGGACTTGGCGGATCATTGCGTCTGTGGCGGGGGGAAGTGAAGGCAAGCTACCTGACCGATGTGAATGATGCTTATGGCGGACATGAAGTTGATGTCGGCTATTACATCCCGACCAATTGGGACAAGTTCAATTTCAATATCGGCGGTGGCGTCACATGGCAAAGCGAAGAACTGGTTGATTATAATGTTGGCGTAAAACGCAGTGAAGCGCGCAGTGACCGGGGCTTCTATGCGCCGGATGCGGCCTTTGTCCCCCATCTTGATTTCAGCGTGATCTATCCGGTGACCGAAAGCTTTGCCGTGATCGGGACAAGTGATGTGCGCTTTCTGCCCGATGAATATACCGACAGCTCAATCATCGAAGATGACTATGTCATCAGTGCCGGACTGGTGCTGGTTTATACCTTCTAGGGTCGGCAATTCGAAATGATCTGATCCATCTTTACCCCAAAACTTTCCGGTGCCAGTGATGGTGATCGGGGTGGGCCGGTTTCCCCGCTGTTTTTGACCGGCCCACAATTTTTTCGATTATTGCAAAGCCAGCTCAAGCAAATCCCATTTGTTGCCATACAGATCCTCAAACACCGCGACTGTGCCATATGGCTCGTGTCGCGGGGCTTCAAGAAACCGCACGCCGGCCTTTGTCATGCGTGCGTGGTCGCGCGCAAAATCATCGGTATTGAGGAAAAAGCCCACCCGGCCACCTGTCTGGTTGCCGATCGCATTTTCCTGATCCGCACCGGATGCCCGGGCCAGCAATATACGAGTTTCAGTCGCACCCTTCGGGGCAACGATGACCCAGCGTTTCCCGTCCCCCATATCCGTATCTTCAATCAGATCAAACCCGACCTTGTCGGTATAAAAGGCAATGGCGTCGTCATAGTCGCGCACAATAAGCGCGCACAAACCGATATGGGGCATGATGAATTCTCGTTATGCGATGGGTGACCAGATGCGGTCTATATCAGGCCAAGCGTCTTGAAGGAATTATATCCGGCATGACTGATGATGATATGGTCATGCACGATGATTTCCATCGCCTTGGCGGCATCAATGATCTTGCGGGTCATATCGATATCCCCCTTTGACGGTGTGGCATCGCCGCTTGGGTGGTTATGGACCAGAATGATCGCCGATGCATGCAGTTCCAGTGCGCGTTTTATCACCTCGCGCGGATAGACCGGGGTGTGATCGACCGTGCCGCGCTGATGACATTCATCGGCAATCAGGCGGTTCTTGCGATCAAGAAACAGCAAATGCAGTTCTTCGGTCTTGAGATGCCCGATCCGGACCCGGCAATATTCGATCAGCTGTTCCCAGCTCGCAATCACCGGCAATTCCATGGCACGTTCACGCGAAAGATGTCGCGCGCCGGCTTCGGCAATTTTGATGGCCGCGATCCCGGCATCGCCCAGTCCCTTGGCGGTTTGCAAATCTTCGGGGCGGGCGGCAAGGACATTGGCAAAGCTTCCGAATTGCGCAATCAGTGCCTTTGCCAATGGTTTGACGTCCCCGCGCGGCATCGCCATGCACAGCATCAATTCCAGAAGCTCGTAATCGGCCAATGCATCGGCGCCCCCCTTGATAAAACGTTCACGCAGGCGTTGGCGGTGCCCGTGATAATGGGGTTTTGCAGGCTTGGCCGATTTTGATGCTTTATCATCTGCTTTGGGTGCGATGCCTGCATCGACCGGGGGGGTGGCGCTACCCGATGCCAGATGATCGCGGGTCTGATCAAAAAAGACCCGCGTGCCGTCATCAATTTCAGATGGGGTGGGGATATTCGGGGCAGAAGCAGGTTTGCGATCTTCGGTTTCGCTCAATTCTGCTTCCCCCGTTTGGCCCTTGTTTATTCTGCCGCAGCGGGCAGGTCATAGGGCGGCTTGTCCAGACCGGCCGGGGATCGGGTAAAGATTTCAAACCCGTCATCCGTCACGCCGAGCGAATGTTCAAACTGTGCCGACAGTTTGCGGTCTCGCGTTACGGCTGTCCAGCCATCTGGCAAAATTTTGCACGCATAGGTTCCCTGATTGATCATCGGCTCAATCGTAAAGATCATGCCCGGTTCAAGAACCAGACCTTCGCCCGGCTTGCCGTAATGCAGGACATTGGGCGCATCATGGAACACCTGGCCAAGGCCATGCCCGCAGAAATCACGCACGACCGAAAAACGCTCGCTTTCGGCATAGGACTGGATCGCATGACCAATATCGCCAAGGGTCGCGCCCGGTTTTACGGCATTGATGCCCCGCCAAAGCGCTTCATAGGTCACATCAACAAGACGCTGCGCCATGACTTTGGGCGAGCCTGCGATATACATGCGTGATGTATCGCCGTACCAGCCATCAAGGATAACCGTTACATCGATATTCATGATGTCGCCATTGGCCAGTTTCTTGTCACCGGGAATACCGTGACAGACCACATGGTTGATTGATGTGCAGATCGATTTCGGAAAACCGCGATAGCCAAGGCAGGCCGAAATCGCATTATGGTCGCGGATATATTCGTCGCACAGGCGGTCAAGTTCACCGGTGGTTACACCAGGCACCACATGCGGGGTAATCATATCAAGCACTTCCGCTGCCAGCTTACCTGCGGCGCGCATGCCTTCAAATGCTTCGGGTCCGTGAAGTTTGACTGTTCCGTTCGCCACCCGAAATCTCCTTACGTTCGGCTAAGTATATCTGTGTTTTATAGTCCAATGACATAAAGCCAGACGCCGAAATTGGCAAGGATTGGCTGATATGCAGGGATTTGGGATCAGTGCTTACAGGCCGACAATCGGTAACGCCGACCGCACGGTCACGGCATCTGTATCAATCGAACAGTCATAGGCAATCGCCTCGACCCCGTTGCTGCGCGCGGCCTTGAACCGTTCGCCGTAATGGGGATCAATATCGGTCGATAGGGTAAAGCGATCACAATCGGTGCGCTGGATCAGGTAAAACATCACAGCCCTATGACCTTCGGCCACCATGTCGGCCATTTCATCAAGATGCTTGGCCCCGCGTGCGGTGACGGCATCGGGGAATTCGGCAAGACCGGGCACATCTTCATCGCGTTTCAGATGCACATTCTTGACTTCGACATAACAAAGCCCGCGTTCCGGGTCCGACAGCAGGATATCAATCCGCGAGTTTTTGCCGTATTTGACTTCGCGTTTCAGGGTTTCATAGCCCGCCAGTTCCGGGACCGTGCCCGACCGGATCGCTTCTTCGACGATGGCATTGGGATGGGCGGTATTGATCCCGATCCAGGCATCACCGATCTGGCACAGCTCCCAGCTGTATTTCAGTTTGCGTTTCGGATTGTCCGATTTTGACAGCCAGACATCAATGCCCGGCTCCTTAAGCCCGATCATCCCGCCCGGATTGGCGCAATGGGCCGTAATCATCTCGCCATTATCCAGCTCGATATCGGCAAGGAAACGTTTGTAGCGCTTGATCAGTTTGCCATGGATCAGGGGCTGAGGAAGCTGCATGAAAAACCTTTCGGAAAATCTGTCCTGACAAAAACTGTCAGTGTGGGGCCGCGATCAGGATGCCAATTTTGCGGCAAATCGGTCATACATCAACCCCTTGCAAACATGTGCCCGTATCGGAACCATCATGCGTCAAAGCCTGCGCGCCAAAATCATTGCCGTTTGTGATCGTAAGATCACGCAAAAGGGACCGGATGTCGGCCTGTCATTTTATGCGTTCTTTGCCAATCGCAACGATGATCCGGCTCTTTTGATGGAAGCGGCATCCTGGTGGATTAAAACCCATCAGCTTGATCATTTTGAAAAGGCCACCAAAATCCGCGAGATGGTGCGGGCGGGCAAATAGCCCGCCAAACAGGGATTATTGTTTCTTGGCATCATCGCCAAGGAAATCAACCAGACTGACCTGACCCGATCCGCGGCGCAGCGGCTTGGGCTGGCTGTCATCGGGAGCCCAGGCCGTCAGATAGATCACCTGAAACTTCGCATGAATGCGGCCATCTTCGCGCGCATGGCGTTCGTGATAGATCGCTGCCGCACGGGCAAGGGTGCTGCGTTTGGTGAATTTCTTGGACCGTTTGGCGATCAGGTTGCTTTCACCCATCCCCGAAAGGTCACGCATCAGTTTAAGCGCATCGGGATAATCAATGGTGATGTCATCGGCATCAACCACCGGCAGGGCAAAGCCGCTGCGCTGAAGCAATGCACCGGCATCCTTCACATCGACGAACGGTGATACACGCGGGGATACGCCGCCTTCTTCCTCGGCTTCGGCAGCCATCAGGGCTTCGCGCAAATCACGCAATGTATCGCCGCCCAGCATACAGGCCAAAAGCAACCCGTCGGGTTTCAGCGCCCGGCGCGCTTGCAGCAACATGCCCGGAAGGTCATTGACCCAGTGCAGCGACAGGTTGGACAGGATCAGATCAAGCGACCCTTCGGCAAAGGGCAGGAATTCTTCGTCGGCGACAAGGGTTGTCTTGCCATTATTGGCCTGCGCATTGCGGGCATAGCCGGTTGAAATATCGGATTGATACAGTGTTTCAATACCGCCGCGCGTGCCAATGATTTGGCCCAATTCGCCACTATGGCAGCCAAGATCAACCGCCATGGGGAATGTGCGTGTGGTATCATCAAGCCGGTCGGCAAGCCGTTCGGCGGTTTCGGCAAACAGGAAATTGTAATCCTGTGCCCTCGTTGCCGCACGGTCGCGGCGCAGCTTTAATATGTCTCGATCAAAGACAGTGATCGGATCGGCCATGAGGCGGGATGCTCCGGCAAAAGTCGTTAAAGTTGTTACGACCTAGATAGAGCGTCTTGGTCCGCCGCGCAATCAACCATCAAACCATTCAGCCATTCGCACCATTCATGCGCAACGGAAATGCGCCGGGACGATGGATCCATTGGCTTGGTCGAAATGCGACAAGGCGTTCCGCCCCGTCATAATTTGCCAGCATGGCACCGCCCATGATGATTTCGGCATTGCCGGTAATCTGCAACATGTCGCCATTGGTAAAATCAACAAATACCAGTCCGGCCTGCGGATTGATCAAAAGATTGCCCAGGGTGTTAAAGAACCGGTTTCCGGCATAATCGGGAATGATCAGGGTTCCGTCATCCTCGATATGGACAAAGCCCGGATTGCCGCCGCGATGCGATACATCGACATCCCGCCTTTGATCATCATGATCGATATAGGACGCGATGAAAAATGTGTCGCTGCGCGCAATCAATGCACGGGCATCGTTTGAAAGGTCATGCTCGCCACGGGTAATAGTAGCGCCTGCGGGGGCAGAATGACGGGAAATGTCGAGTTCGCGCGGAGTGATATATTTCGGGCAATTGCCAAAACTGTGCCCGACCGTGATGTCAAACGATGTCTCATTTGTGCGACTGATTGTCCCATTCAGACGATTGCGTCGACGGGTATGAAGCTCGATCCCAAGCAATCCGATGGCATCGCCGTCTTCCATCCCGGCATCAGCCGGGTCATTCCCGTCGCGCGGCAGCGTTACGGCAAGGTGATAGATATCGGTCGCAAACAAAAAGCCCGGCTTGTTGGCGCGAAGGGTGGTCCACGGTCTGCCATCGGGATCGACACTGCCCAATACGACGAATGGCAGTTGCGGGTAAAACAGGCGGTGCTGTTCGATCAAATGATCACGCAGCACCTTGCGCCCGACTTCTTCCATACGCGCATCGACACCCAGAATTTGCTGAAGACGGATTTCTCCAGCATGCCAGGGGGTGGGGGCACCATCTGACACAGGCGGTCGGGGGGAGTGCGGGTTGTGGGTGTCGATGCGATCAGACATGGGTGCGTCCTTCAAACAAGGGGGCAGCAGGCAACTGGCAACAGGCAGGTGGCAGCAGGCATGGGGTCAGGACCGGGCGTTCAGGAAGAGGCCAGCATCTCGGCCGGGGCATGCATGAAGGGCACAAAACCCGGCAATTCTTCGATCCGCGACAGCCAGTCGCGCACCTTGCCATAGCTTTCAAGGTCAACATTGCCTTCGGGTGCGCGGGCGACATAGCTGTAAAGTGCGACATCGGCGATGGTCGGATGATCGGCTGCCAGCCAGTTCTGGGTGTTCAGATGGGCTTCCATCAGGCCAAGGATGGCATGGGCGCGCGCAATAACTTCATCGGGGTCAAAAGGTGCGCCAAACAGGGTCACAAGACGGGCGGCACCGGGGCCAAATGCGATCTGACCTGCCGCAACCGACAGCCATCGCTGTATGCAGGCGGCACCTTTTGGGTCTTCGGGCAGCCAGTTGGTCACCCCCTGCTTCTTGGCAAGATAGACCAGAATGGCATTTGAATCGGAAATCACCGTCTCGCCATCCTGCAGGACAGGAACCTGCCCAAACGGATTAAGTGCGAGAAAGTCGGGCTTCTTGTGCGCGCCGCTGGCAAGATCGACTTCGACCAATTCATGATCAAGCCCCAAAAGGCCAAGCATCAAGACCGCACGATGGGCATGCCCGGAAATCGGATGGTAATAGAGTTTCATGGCAGGTTTCCCTGTGATTGCGCTGTAAATGTCGTGCCATGATGTCTGTTTCGGAAAATTTATGGAATTCACATCATTTGCAATTTATTATTCCGATAAATGAAATAATAGTCGTTGCGAAGGAGGCTGTGCTTGGATCGCTTTAACGCCATGAAGGTCTATGTGCGTGTGGCCGAGGAACAAGGCTTTGCCGCTGCGGCCCGCGCCCTGAATATGAGCCCGGCCGCCGTCACCCGGACCATTGCCCAGCTTGAAGATATCATCGGCGCGCGGCTTCTGATCCGCACGACACGCACAGTCACAATGACCGAGGCCGGGACACGGTATCTGGCTGATTGCAAACGGTTGCTGGCGGATTTGCACGAAGTCGAAGCCGCGGCTGGCGGGGCATATGCCCGCCCAAGCGGGATGTTGTCGATTACCGCACCTGTGCAGTTCGGACAGATGCATGTTGCCCCGATTGTCGGGCGCTATCTTGATCAATATCCCGACATGCGCGCGCGCCTGATGTTGTTTGACCGCATCGTCAATATCGTAGAAGAAGGAATCGACCTTGCTGTGCGGATCGGTCATCTTGCCGATTCATCGCTTTCAGCCATCCGCATCGGGCAGGTGCGCCAGGTGGTTTGCGGCGCGCCGGCCTATTTTGACCGTGTCGGGGTGCCTGAAGTCCCCGCGGATCTGGCCGGGCACCGGATCATTGCCACCACCGGTTCATCGGCAAGGCTTGATTGGCAATTCAACACATTGTCGGGGGCCGGGCGTAAAATACAGGTATCCCCGGATGCCAGATGGCAGACCAATTCGATCGAAGCGGCGCGAAAAGCCGTAATTGACGGGTGGGGGATCATGCGCATGTTGTCCTATCAGGCCGCACCCTTCATTTCCGACGGCAGTCTGCAAACCGTGCTTGATGATCATGCCCCCGACCCGGTGCCGGTTCATCTGGTCCATCCCGAAGGCCGCCACGCCCCGGCAAAGGTCCGAAGTTTTATTGATCTCGCTGTCGAAACCTTGCGATCAAACCCGGTTCTGAATTCCGGTTAGCCATGCCGGCCTGACCGAGGAACCTGGGTCTATTTGCCTTGTGGATCTGCCGTTTGATCGGTCAGTTCCCAGCGTGCATCGATTTCCTGAAGCATATCCTCGGTCGATAGCTGCTGACCCATGCGCCCGCGTTTGACAAAGCGATGATCAAAGGAAACAGCACCATTTGTCCGGACAAGATCACGAAACTCGTCAATGAAGCTTTGTTCAAATTTGCTGTTAAAGGTGTTGAACAAAACCACCCGTTTGCCATCAAAACGATGATGGCGGGCAAATTCCCAGATCGGCGGTGCAGGGCTGTAAAGCCAGATCGGTGATCCGAGATAGATCGTGTCATAGGGGCTAAGGTCAATCTCGGCGGGTGTTACAGCCGCCTGATGGTTGCGGGCATCGATTAAAGCCCTGATCCAGCCGATAATGCCAAGTTTGTAATCGGGGGCCTCAATCCGGAAAATACGTGCGCCAAGCTGATCGGCGACATGATGGGATGCAAGGGCTGTGTTCCCGGATCTGGAAAAGAAAACGACCGCGGTGGTGCTTTCAGACACAGCTTCACGCTGTTGCGCACTCAGGAACTTTTCGGCCTGATGTGCCTGACTGTTTTCTGTTTGTGTGACAAAAAGCGTAACGGAAAGTGCGCCAATTAACGCGATGGCGACAATACCGATCACAATCCAATGCCATAACACCATGATATTTTCTTATTCCTGTTGCAGGTTCAAAGGAGACAGGATTTCGATCGGATGGCCTATATTGCGCAGTTCAAAGGTGCCGTGGGAATGCCAATTGCCGGGGCGGATGGCTGCAAAGGCATCCGATACCAGTACGGTTTGCGACAGTTCCTTGCACTTTGCTTCGATCCGGGCGGCTTCGTTGGCGGCACTGCCGATAACGGTGAATTCAATCCGTTCCTTGGTGCCGATATTGCCATACATCACCTTGCCGGTATGAAGCCCGATCCCGAATTCAAGGGCCGGTTCCCCGCGTGCCTTTCGGTCCTCATTGATTGTTTGCGCACGCTTCATCGCGTCATGGGCAACGGCCAGCGCCGCATCACAAGCATCAATATCGCGCTCATAACGCTCAAACGGAAAAATCGCCAGTGACGCATCTCCGATATAGCGCAAGACCTCGCCGCCACCGGCAATTACGGCACCTGCGGTAATGTCGTAATAGTCATTCAAAACTTCCAGAAATCCCTGAAATCCATATCGCTCGGCCAGTTTGGAGGACTGTCGAAGATCGCAGAACAGGATGACGGCTTCGATCAGGTCGCCGTCACCGCGCTGGATTTGTCCGGACAGAACACGGTCGGTGGAATAATTTCCAAGATAGGCCCTAAGGATGTCTCCAACCAGACGGCGTTGCGACAATCCTTTGATTTCAGCGCTAAGCGGAAGTCGCAGACGTTGCAAAAGTGCGACGGCCTTTTCGTCAAATCCGCCGGGCGCATTTGTTGTCCAGCTAAATATCGTGCCTTCCTGACCAATGAGGTTGGTTTTGCGGTCGTCAAAACCGGTCAACTGAATGATGTAGTCGGTAGCACCTTCGTCGGCGAAGCGACTGAAAATCTCGAAGCGGTCGCGGTCCCTGCCATTGATCTGATATCGGGCTTCTTCCTTGCCGTTCAGGAAAGTCTCGCGGACGGGGCTTTTTAGCCATGCGTCGCTTTTTTCAAGTCCGCGGTCATAGGTTTCGGCAACAATGCCTTTGCCGCGTGACCAGGAATAGCTGCCCGCGACAAAAAGCGGATGAAGCATTGGCATCCCGATATGCACACGGATCAGATCAAGGCCGGCTTCGTTCAGCTTTTCTACCAGTTCGGTCAGAAGCGTTTCGACATCCCATCCCTGAATGGAGCGCCGGTGCAACCAGTTGCTCAGTTCATTGTAAAGGCTGTCGCTTGTCATCGAATTCATGAAGTCCCCGTGATTGCTACCGGATGCGTTAACTTATCTGGGAATTGACGGACGGTATCGCACGGCATCAAGGAAAAGTTTGAAGGCTGGCGAATGGTGACGACGGCTCGGATAATACAGATGATACCCCGGAAGCGGCGGGACAGCATCATCAAGTACCCTGATCAATTTGCCTGAACTTAATGCATTGGTCACCTGATCTTCAGGAAGATAGCCAAGACCAACACCGTCAAGCGTCGCATCAAGAATCAGATCGATGGTGTTAAAGACGAGCGGCCCGTCCATCCTGACCCGGATTTCTTCGCCATCCTGCATCAAGCGCCATGCATTGAGGGTTTCCGAACTCGGAAGACGCAGATTAATGCCGCGATGTCTGGCGAGGTCCCGCGGGCTTTTAGGGGCAGGGTGGCTTTCGAAATATTCCGGCGACCCGACGATGCACATCGGGATATCTGCGCTGATCCGCATGGCAATCATATCGCGCGCCACATGTTCGCCCAGACGGACGCCTGCATCAAAACGGTCGCTGACTACATCGGCCAATCCGTAATCCACCGTGATCTCGACCGTAATATCGGGATTGGATTTCAAAAGGGCGGACATTGCCGGATTAAGCACCGTCTTGGCAGCATGTTCGACAGAGGTGATCCGGATCGTTCCGGCGGGCTTGTCACGAAATTCGCTTAGATCAGCGATGCTTTGATCAAGTTCATGAAGCATCGGCGCAAGTTGATCGACCAGTCGCTGGCCAGCTTCGGTTGGCGCAACACTTCGCGTTGTGCGCGCCAGTAACCGAACCCCCAGCCGTTCTTCAAGGCGACGGACAATCTGGCTAAGTGCTGATTGCGACAGGCCAAGTTTACCGGCAGCACGGGTAAAACTGCGTGCTTCGGCAACGACGACAAAGGCTGTGAGATCGGCCATTTCATCTCGGCGCATTTATCACCTTACTTATAAGTTCATGCACAATTCAGTATATAATCACTTTCTTGGCGATGCGCTACCTTTTGTTTGTCGCTGATTGATCGACGGTTTCGGACTGTCCTCTGTTCCCGGACCCGACATATGTGACGCAGAGTTTCTGAAATGTCCGCAGGACGGACAGAGTTGCAATGATAGGAGAGTTAAGATGTCTCGCATGTCGAAGGAGCGTATGGAAGCAGCATTCAAACAGCTCGAAACCATTTCGCCGGATGACTACGCAAAGGTCCAGGGACTTGCGGAGATTGTGCGACCGTTGCGCAGCGTGATCCACAAGACCCCGGATGATTATGGTATGACCGGCTGGTATGATCTGGTGATCCCGTCAGATGATGGCGTGCCGCTGGAGGCCTGGTACATCCCGGCAAAGGGCGGTGAAAGCAACAAGCTTGTGATTTTCAACCACGCACTTCCGATGTGTCGTGCAGGCTTCCCCGGGCATCTTGGCGCACCATGGAGTGCCTATGACGCGGTCGAAATCGACTTTGTCATTCAATACAAACATCTTACCGATGCGGGCTATAACGTCCTGACATACGACATCCGCAATCATGGCAACAGCGGAGCGGCCAATGGCGGGCTAAGCGGGATTGGACAATGGGAATGGCGCGACTGCGTCGGTGTAAAGAAGTTCGTCGATAATCACCCCCGTCTGTCGAAAATGAAGGTGGCACTGTATAGTCAGTGCATGGGTGGAAACTCGCAATATCACGCTATTCATCGCCATCCGGAGCTTTTTGAAAATGTCAGCTGCATGGTCAGCCCGATGGTTGTTTCAATGTCGGCAATCTATGACGCTTTCTCGGAGCTTCAGGGCGTTTCGCAATATCAGGAACTGATCGATCTTGAATTGCTGAAAATGGGTGGTTTTGTTGCAGCCGAAATGACCCCGCATCTTTGGGCGCCAAGTGTCACGATGCCGGTTCTGATGGTGCAGGTTCTCGAAGATGCATGGACCCGCAACCCGGTTGACGGACAGACAACCTTTGATCTTCTGGGCAGCAAGGAAAAGGAACTGTTCTGGATCGAAGATACGCCCCATCGGTTCAAGGATGGCTATAACCATTTCGGTCGCCATCCGGAAAACGTCCTGTCGTTCCTTGCAAAGCATATGGGCTGATACTGTACTGATATCCAAAAAACGCGAATGCCTTAAATGCGGCATTCGCGTTTTGCGTGTGATATTGTGGGTCGGTTGGTGATGCTGATGTGACTGGGGGTCACGGGAATGGTAATGGCGGTGTTGCGCACGGTTGGCCGGATCGGGATTGATGCCATCCTGCCGCCGCGCTGTGGCGGGTGTGGCGCGATTACCGAAACCACCCATGCGGTCTGTGCCGATTGCTGGGCGGGACTGCGGTTCATATCGGCCCCGCAATGTGCCTGTTGCGGTTATCCGTTTGAACTTGATGATAGCGCTAACATCACCGGAAATGAACAGGCTGACGGGCAGGTGCTGTGTGGAAACTGTCTGCAAAAGAAACCGGCTTTTGATCTGGCGCGGGCTGCACTTGTTTATGATGATCACAGCCGCGATTATCTGCTTCGGTTCAAACATGCCGATCGCACCGATCTGACCCCGCTTCTGGCACGCTGGCTTTATCAGTGTGGCAAGGGGATATGGGATCAGGCGGATTTGATTGTGCCGGTTCCGTTGCATCGGCGGCGGTTATTGCATCGTCGCTATAACCAGTCGGGATTGCTGGCCGCCAGATTATCAAAAATGACCGGCATTCCCTGGGATGGATTGGTGCTGGGGCGCACGCGAAACACGCGCAGTCTTGGCGGGCTTGGTCCGTCATCGCGCAAACGTGAAGTCGGCGGTGCTTTTGCCATTGATGACGCGCGGGCGCAGCTTTGCGGGCTTGATGGCGGGCGGGTTGTTTTGATTGATGATGTGCTGACAACCGGGGCAACCGCCAATGCCTGTGCCCGGGCGTTGAAGCAGTCGGGCGTCATGCACGTATCTGTGATCACGGTTGCACGCGTCGTACGATGACGCGTTGCAAAAAATCTGTTATACAGCCGTCATCAGAACAGTTTTCCGCGCCGTATCAAATGTTCAAAGCCCGGTTTACGGGGCTTTTGGCATGATCGGCTGCTTGAAAAAGGATGAATGCCCAATGGCAAAAGTTGAAGTGTATGCCACCGAATGGTGCCCCTATTGCAAACGTGCCCGCAAGCTTCTTGAAGAAAAAGGCGCGAAATATCAGCTGATCGACGTGATGATGGAGCCGAAGCGCAAAAAGGAAATGATGGACCGTGCCAATGGCCGTCATACCGTGCCGCAGATCTTCATCAATGACGAACATATCGGCGGCTGCGACGAGCTGATGGCGCTTGAAGCTGCTGACAAGCTTGAAGCAAAACTGTCGGCATAAATCAGGTCATCCTGACCCGCACATGTTAAAAACCCCGGCCTTTTTGTGGCCGGGGTTTTTTTGTTGGTGGCACGGGGTACGGGGCGAGACTGATTTGCGAAAATCAGGAAAAGACCCTTTCCATTTCCTTGCGGAATGCGATTGCCGGGTCTTTGGCGTCAAATTCGACATCATCCCAGGTCAGGGTTTGATCCATCGCGACCGGGCGTTTGATTTTAAGATGGTGGGCAAGGCCGATCGGCAGCGCATTGCGTGCACGCGATGTGCTGGCCGGGGCGAGTTTGCCATATACCGTATAGCCCCCTTCGCCATCCAGCATCTCGCCGGGTTTAAGATCACGCTTGGCGGTGGCGACCGCATCGCCCGACCAGGCACGCGACGTGCCGGTTGCCTCACCCCGCAAGGCCGCCGATGCCACCGAAATTCCCAGTTCCAGCCCGATCAGGTGATAGGGTTTATACATGGTGGAATATTGCCCGCTTGGATCGGTCAGAAGGCCGTATTCGTTAAAGCAACGTGCGACATAGTCACTGGGGGCTTCAAATGTCACATAAACGCCCCAGCGCAGATCGCGAAAGACCGGGCGGGTGTCACGTTCAAGACTTGAAACAACTTCGACCGTGCCTTTGCGATCAAGGATGCCGCCGCTTTCGCGCGGGCACAGCAACCGGGGAAGGTCATCAACCCCGCAGGCCGGGAATTGCAATCCGCAATCCTGGGGCACAAGATCACAGGCATTGGAAACAGCGGCCATTTCAATGGCGGATTTGGTGCCATCAAGGAAGCTGTTGAAAATTTGCGGGTTCATGCCGCCCGCCTGTGCCTGTTCGGGCGTCAGGCCATAGTGATGCCAGACATCATCAGGGGTTACATGGTGATAGATCGGAAGATATTTGGTGCCCTTGCCCGCGCAGGTTACCGGCAGGCCAATGGCGCGCGCCCAATCAACCATTTCAGAAATCAGGGCAGGCTGATCGCCATAGGCCATGGAATAGACAAGACCGGCGGCCTCGGCCCGCTTGGCAAGAAGGGGGCCTGCAAGCACATCGGCCTCGATATTGACCATGACGATATGGCGACCATATTCGATGGCCTTTAGCGCAAAGCGAATACCGGCTGACGGGCTTCCGGTTGCATCAATGATGACTTCAAGCCCGTCAGCGGCAATCAGGGCGTCGGCATCATCGGTGATCCAGGTCGTTCCGTTTTTATACGCACTTGCCGGGTCGGTTGCCGAAAACCGGTCATCGGACCAGCCAACGCGGCGCAATGCCGCCTTGGCCCGGTCGATGCCAAGGTCTGCGATGCCCAGCACATGGTAGCCCGGATGATGTCCGGCCTGACTTAAAAACATCGATCCGAATTTACCGGCACCGATAATGCCAACCCGGACCGGATTGCCTTCATCGGCACGCTTGCGCAGTTTTGCATCGAGATTCATTTAACTTCACTTCTCCGGCAGGTGTTATGCAGCGGTGCGCTTGGCAACCAGTTCTTCAAGGCAGTTATCCGCAAGCGGTTCGATCGGCGTGAAATCGCGGTGCGCAATCCACGGTTTGCGATTGAATGCCCGAATATGGTTCGAAACCGCACACAGGCTGAGATACACAATCGTGCGGTCAAACGGGCTGATATTGGGCGGGCTGGCATGGACCAGATTGCCGTGGAACATCACAACCGATCCGGCCGGACCGATCGGGGCTTCGCAGCCGCCGTCATCGGCAAGTTTGGTCACGGTTTCACGATCAAGCGTCCAAAGCGGATAGGACGTGGTTTCAAGATCGTGACCGGCCTGAAGCACGCCTGCCTTGTGGCTTTTGGGAATGAAAAGAAGCGGGCCGTTGGCCGGGGTCACGTCTTCGAGGAACAGGGCAATGTTGAACGCGCGCGGTTCGGGCATTTCATCATCGCGTTGCCATGTGCCGTAATCCTGATGCCACTGCCAGACAGCGCCATCAAAGGCGGCCTTGGCGTTGATCTTGTACTGATGCATGTAGACCTGTTCTTCAAGATACTGAACAACCGGTTCGATCAGGCGGGGATGGGCGCCAAGACGGCGGTGGGCTTCGTTATAGGTATGTGCGGCAAAGGCGGTTCGGGCGACGCCGGATTTCTCGCGCCAGACCTCTTCGCGGTCGGATGCGTAAATCTGTTTGGCTTCGGATAACAGCAGGGCGGCTTCTTCGCGTGAAAAAAGTTCAGGCAAAAAAACAAAGCCATCTTCGCGAAATTTCGCGAGTTCGGTCTCACTGAGTTTCATGACGTTTCCTCCGCGCCGCACATTCTTGTTTATTGTGTTGCGGCTGATGCCCGCTTCGGGCGGTTAATTGGTGTGGTGATCGGTATCCTTCATATTCGAGATCAGGCGATGCTTGGCATTGTGGGTATGTTCAATGGCCAGCATTTGGGCACGGTCGCCATCGCCGGCACAGATCGCGTCGGCGATGGCTTCATGTTCCGTCCAGATCGGATCGCGGGACGATCCGGTCTGCAGGTCTGCATGCATCACACGCCGAATTTGCAACCAGACGGCCGCTGATGCTTCGGGCAAAAGGGGGTTGCCCGACAGACGATAGATCGTTTGATGAAATGCGACGTCGGCTGCAACAAGTTCTGCGGTGTCGCCGCTGCCCAGGGCGTGGTTTCCCTGTGTGATGGCAGCCCGCAAAGCCGATTCCCGGTCCGGGGCGTTGGATTGGGCGGCAAGACGGGCGGCGAGCCCGTCAAACGCTTCTCGCAGGTCATAAACGTGACGGACCAGATCGGCATCAACAGGTGCCACGCGATAGCCGCGCCGCCCCATCGGTTCGACCAGTCCGTCACGACGCAGCAGCCCCAGAGCTTGCAACACGGGTTGCCGCGAGACATTGAGTTCCTCAGCCAGCGCTTCCTGACGCAAAGGTGTCCCGGGAGGGAGAGCACCGGAACACAAGGCATCAACCAGGCGGTCATGCACTTCGTCAGTCAGACTTTTTCGACCGGAAAGAGGTTCCATCTTCGATCCTTCTTAGGTGTACGGAATACTGTATACAGTAATTTCAACCAAGGAAAGGTGTAAGTTGCAATCAGGACTCTTTTGGGGGCATGCGGTTGATCACGTGCCCGCGCGGACGTGACGTTTTGTCATTGCGTACGGGTGCTGGGCATCACGACCGCAAGGCGGTGCGATAGTCATAAGGTGTGAAGTTCGCACTGATCGAATTGCGTATTGTCGCGCGTGACCGACAGGGTCATCATGGCAGGGATAATGATAAAAAGGAGAATGCATCATGACCCGTTTCATTGCTGCCTGTGTCCAGGTCAATTCCCGTGACGTCATGTCCGACAACCTTGCGCGTGCGGCGACCTATGCGCGCGATGCCCATGCGGCAGGGGCCCGGTTGATCGCATTTCCTGAAAACGTATCCATGATGTCCTTTGGTGGGGAAAATGTCCGCGCCGCAGCCTTTCCCCAAGAAGAACATCCCGGCCTTGGCTTCTTTGCCGATCTGGCCCGGGAACTTCAATCAACCCTGATTGTCGGATCGCTCCATGTAAAGGTCGCGGGTGAAGACCGCGTGGCAAACCGCTGCTTTGTCATTGGGCCCGATGGCAATGTCATCACGTCCTATGACAAGATCCATATGTTTGATGTCGATCTTGCCAATGGGGAAAGTTACCGCGAAAGCAAAACATTCCGTCCCGGCGACACCGCCAAACTTGCGGAGACCGAGTTTGGCAAGATCGGTGTGTCGATTTGCTATGACGTGCGGTTCCCGCATCTGTTTCGCGATTACGCCAAGGCAGGGGCCAAGATCCTGAGCATCCCGGCGGCCTTTACCCGAACCACCGGACAGGCACATTGGCATACACTTTTGAAGGCGCGGGCGATTGAAAATGGCTGCTTTGTCATTGCCGCGGCCCAATGCGGTGATCATCCGGGCGGGCGTCAGACATTCGGTCATTCCCTGATTATTGATCCGTGGGGCGAGGTTCTGGCCGATGGCGGGACCGATCCCGGCTTTGTCACAGCCGAGATCGATCTGTCGCGCGTTGATGAAATCCGGCGCATGGTGCCGTCCCTGCAAAATGGTCAGACCTATAAGCCGTGCTGACCATGTGCCGGTAAGGCCTGAGGTTCGCGGTTCGCGGTCTAAGGTCCGATGTAGAAGTGGTCAGGAATAACTGACCACTTCGAACTCGATATTGTCGGCATCGCGGAAATAAAACCGCCGACCCGGTTCGTAATCGGCGTGATTGTGGGTTGTGAAACCCGATGCCTTGATCTTTGCTTCGGTCGCATCAAGGTCATCGACCACCACGGCAATATGGTTCAGGCCACCGCGCGTCTGATAGGTGTTGTCGCGTGCATCACGGGCGCCGTTTGAACTGTCGGCTTTGCCGGGGGCATAAAGTGCGACGTAACTTGAACTGTTGCCAACGTGATAGGTTTCACCGTCATGGATCGACGGGCCTTTCCAGCGGACGTACCATCCGAACCAGTCATGCAGAAGACTTGCCGTTCGGGCGGGGTCGGAAACGGTAAAATTCACGTGTTCCAGAAATGCTTCACTCATGGCGTTTCCCTTTCAATGTAAAGGAGAAGGGTGGGTTTGTTCCTTGGTGGTAATTCCTGAAGTAAGGTTGAGGTCAAGAGCCAAATTGCATTGAATTTGCAATTTTATCTGATCGGGATGACAGATTGCTCACAGGGCCTCACGAAACAGTGTCGCAACGTCATTTCGATTTTCAGGCTGTGCGGGGCACTCTTGGGCATCACGGAAACCCAAGCGGAGAGACAGCACCAATGTTGAAGAAAACACTGACCGGGGCGATTGTCCTTTTTGCCATGTCGGGCGCAGCCCTGGCGGGTGAGCAATATGTCGACGAAACCGGCTTTGCGATCAGCGGCTATGACGCGGTGGCCTATTTCAATCTGGCGCAAAAAGACGATGGCATGATGCAACCCCATGCCGTGCCGGGCCGCGCGGACATTACCGCCGATTATAACGGGGCGACCTGGGCCTTTGCGACGGCTGAAAACCGCGACATGTTCCTGGCCGATCCGGCAAAATATGCCCCGAAATATGACGGGCATTGTGCATATGGTGTTGCCAAGGGGGCAAAGGTGCCTGCCAACCCGAACCTGTGGCGGATCGTTGATGGCAGCTTGTATCTTAACATCACCCCGGAAGTCGCGGAAACCTGGAACAGCGATATCGCCGATTACATCATGGATGCCAATGATGAATGGTCCGATCTTGAACCGAAATCGGCGTCTGATGACAGCTGGATGGAGATGAGCGACAATGACGGCACCTATGACATGGCAGCACCGATCAAATAAGCGTTAAGCCCCATACAGCCCATAGCGCCCCCATACTGCCCCCTATATTGCCCCCATGACAAAACACCCCGGCCAGAATGGTCTGCCGGGGTGTTTTTTGATCGGTTACGGATCAGATCAGGTTAGGTCAGGAACCGCGCAATGCGCTGACCACCGGGCGGCGATACAGCAAAAAGGCGGGCAGGGTTGCCAGGATCAATCCGATAATGACAAAGCCGCCCGCCAGCATCAGTTCCGATGATCCGAGCGACGCCTGCATGGCCATGCCGGTTTCTGCGGTAAAGATCCGCGACACCGATTGCGCAACCATCCAGCCAAGCCCAAGGCCACAAATCGCGCCGGTAATCACCAGCAGGGAGACATAGCTCCAGATCGCGGAAAAGACATAACTACGCGGCGCACCAAGGGCCCGCAGAACGGCAAACTGTTTGCGATAAAGCTGCATCAGCGCAAGGATCGCAGCCAGAATTGCCGCAACCACAAGCGCTTGTGACCCCAGCGCCATGGCCCGCATCACCGATCCGGCATTGCCAAGCAGACGATACATCTCGACCAGGACTTCGGCCGGGAAAAAGGCGGTGGAATGGTCGGTGCGATAATCGGACCGGATGGTATAGGCCGCGGCAACGCTTTTGGGTCTGACGACGATGGCAGGGACACCGGGCAATTCATCAAGATCAAAGGGCGGGCCGATGCGGGTTACGTGATGATGGTCATCATGTTCGTGTCCGTGATCATGGGCGTCTTCGTCGTGATCTGCTGCATGATCGTGGTCATGGTCATGATCGTGATCACCCTCATGATGGGCATTGGCTTCATTGTGTTCATGATCTTCGTGATCTTCGTGATCTTCATGCGCTTCGCTGGCGTCATGATCATGTTCATCACCGGCAGGTTCATGATGCCCGGTCGGCAGGGCATGAAGATCCCAGACCTGTTCGACCGCCACAATGATGGCGCTGTCCCATGGCGTGCCGGTCGGCTGCATTTTGCCGACCACATGAAGTTCCGCGCCGTGATGATGATCAAGGACTTCTTCGGGGCCATGGCCATGACTGGGTTCAAATTCATCGCCAATGGCAAGCGGGACGGCAGCACCGACCACGGCCTGTTCGATGGTTTCAAACACATGCCCGCTGGCAAGCCCGCCAGACAGATAGGTCACGAATTGCGGCGTTGATCCGACAATCGAATGCCCCTTCCAGCTGTCGCCAAAGGCAAGCGGGGCGGCAATTTCAACCCGCGGATCGTCAAACAGCGTGCCCCAATAAGGACCATCAAGAAGATTGATGGCGCTATGTTGCAGGAAGATCGAATTCATGACGATTTCGGTCTGGCTTCCCGGGGCTGCAATCAGGATATCAAACTTGTCGGCCGCCTGTGCACTGCCCTGACGGAGTGCACGTTCCTGTGCCGTCAGGCCAACACCGATGGCAACCGCAACCGCGATCAGAAGAACAAACAGAATGTTCATGATCCAGTGCCGTTTCAGACTGGCCATCACGATGGGAAACGGGTTCATGCAAGCTCAGCCTTTTCCTTGATGTTAGCGCTATCATCAATCAGGGCACCCTTGTCAAAACGCAGAACACGGCCACAGCGATCAATCACATCCTGATCATGACTGACGGTGATGATGGTGCGGTTCGACCCGGCCAGCGAAAACAGGGTGTCGGTTGCGGTTTTTGATGCGGCGTCATCAAGGCTTGCGGTTGGTTCGTCGGCCAGAATGACGGGCGGATCAAACAGCAGGGCACGGGCAATGGCGACACGTTGTTGTTCACCGCGTGACAAATCAGATGTGCTTTTGCGCGCCAGCGGTACGCCCACCTGATCAAGAAGTTCGTGGGCGCGTTTACGGTTGGCGTCATCAATACGCCAACCGATAAAACTTGCCGGGATCAGAACGTTGTCAAGCGGGCTGACTTCATCAATCAGGTGGAAATCCTGAAACACGAAACCGATGGATTTGCGCCGCCAGCGATCTGTTTCAC
Organism: Thalassospira sp. MCCC 1A02491; assembly: GCF_001613785.1. NCBI lineage: Bacteria > Pseudomonadati > Pseudomonadota > Alphaproteobacteria > Rhodospirillales > Thalassospiraceae > Thalassospira > Thalassospira sp. MCCC 1A02491. The sequence continues at coordinate 306,640 of NZ_LPVX01000031.1, forward strand.
CTTCGCCCAGGGTGGTGATATCCGTGCCGTTCCAGATGATCTTGCCGTGGCTTGGCTTCAAAAGGCCGCTGATCAGATACAGCAAGCTTGATTTACCTGATCCGGACGGGCCGGAAATGCCGACGGTTTGCCCGCGATCAATCGCAAGATTTCCGATCTGCAATACAGGGGGCTGGTTTTTCCCGTAATGCAGACTGAGTTCTTCGATGCGCAAAAGCACGTCAGAGGCGGGCTCAGATAAGTTCGAACTGGGCATCGACAAGTCGGACAAGGCTGACAAAACCGGTTTCCTCATCTTTGGCTTCACCGAGTTCAAGAATACCGGTGGTAATGATCGGGCGATTGAATGCCACCGCATCAACCGTATCGCGGGTGCGGACAAAAACGATGTCACTTGGCCAGTCTGCCGATGTTTCACAGAACGGGCAGACCGCCATCGGGCGCTGGGTCAGGACAAAAAAGGATGCATCTGCCTTAAGCGGCGGGGCCATGAAACCCGGAACCGTGATGATTTCGCGCGATGCGGCAAAGGCTTTTGCCTCAGCGGAAAATTCGGCCTGTGTTTTGTAAAGGTCGCGAATTTTGATGCGGCTTTGCGCGAATGCCGGACGGGTCAGGGCAAGACCGATTGAGGCAGAGGCACCGGCAATGAATGTGCGGCGTCCGATGGGCATGGGAAGTCTCCGTCAAACAGAAGCACCGGTCGCAGCGAACTGCGACCGGCAAAGATGGTGGTCAGCGGATGGCTTATTTCGAAGCCATGCTTTCCTGGATTTTCGAGGCATGCGCCATGACGTGGTAGATGAAGTTCTGTTCAACCACACCCTTGAACAGGTGCGACCACGGACCGGCTGCAAAGATCGCAACATCGTCGCCCGCGTGGGTTTCGCTGCTCATCGGGACCAGCGCCTGCTGAAGGTAGTCAATGTCGGTGGTGTCAACATTGGTCAGATCAGCACGAAGGTTGTCTTTCAGAGCACCCGGACCGTTCATGTAGCCAAGGGTGGTGTATGGCTTGCCATCATCGCCTTTTTCTTCGGACAGGCCGAGGATCGGGTTGCCGCGGCTTGCATAACCCGAAATGGTCATGGTGTGCGCGTGGTCGGCGGTGACAATGATCAGGGTGTCATTCAGGTTGACCTTGCCCATGGCTTCCTTGACGGCATCGTTCAGCGCGACGGTGTCTTCAAGGGCGCGTGCGGCATTGCCGGCATGGTGGGCGTGGTCAATACGACCTGCTTCGACCATCAGGAAGAAGCCCTTGTCATTTTTCGCAAGAATATCAATCGCCTTGCCGGTCATTTCAGCAAGCGACGGTTCGCCGGCCGCATCTTTTGCACGGTCGGCTTCATATTCCATGTGCGAACGGTCAAACAGGCCCAGGACCTTTTTGGTTTTCGCCGGGTCAAGTTTGTTGAACTGTTCCTGGTTCCAGATGTATTGCGCACCGGCACCGTTGGCTTCTACCCATTCTTTCGGAAGATCGCGACCATCGGAACGCTGGCCCATTTTGCCTGCATCTTCCGGGTCTTCCATGGTTTTGTCCATAAACATGCGACGACCGCCGCCCATGGCAACTTCAAAGCCGTCACCGCCTTCTTTCCATTCGATCATCTGAAGGGCGATGTCCTTGCAGCCGCCTGCTTTTGCTTCTTCGGTCAGGTCGCTGTCGCTTTCCCAGTTACGGTCAGCGGTGTGAACATAGTTCGCAGCCGGGGTCGCGTGGGTCAGGCGGGCGGTGGAAATCCAGCCGGTCGACATGCCTTTTTCTTCGGCCTGTGCGGCGATGCTGGTCAGCGGATGTTCTTTCTGTGCTTCGCAATCACGACGGGCGACTTCCTTGGAAACGCCGATGGTGCCGTTATTGAGCTTAACACCGGTAACCATTGCCGATGCGGTCGGTGCCGAGTCAGCGATCTGGGCGTCATGGGTGTAGGTTTTCGACAGTGCCACGTTCGGGAACTGACCGAAAATCAGGCTGTTGCTTTCGCCGTCAACGCCGCGCTTCTGGCCTTCAAAGATACGGGCCGCGGTAACGGTCGGAATGCTCATGCCATCCCCGACGAACAGGATGATGTTTTTGGCACGGTTGGTGTTGTCCTGTTCCATCAGCTTCTGCTGAAGGGTCTGCTGTGCAGCAAGGAAATAGGAATCGTTTGCCTGCGGAAGCTGATCAGCCGCATAGGCAACGTTTGCGCACATGGCACCAGCCAGCGCGGAAGCCACAAGAAGGCGTTTCATTTCGATAGTCTCCCTTATCGAATAATATGCTCGCTGCTATCTGCCCAACAGCGAATGCGGCGGGAGTCTAGTGTCTGTGAAAGGCGCTTTCGTGAAGCAAATATGATTGATCTGTTACAATGTTCGGATGAACCGGAATTCGCCAATTCCCGCGATTTCAAAAGTCTGACGATATGTTTTTACCGGTGTGGTGCAGTCGGGTGCGCGGCATTATAAGATGCTGTTATTGATTGATAATCTCGACAAAACAGCAATCTGGGCATATCCACGAATGTGTGACTTGTTGGTATGATGTTTCGAAAGAACCGATTGTTCATTTGAATACCGATTTTGCCAGACCGAACCTTGCGACCGTGATCGATCCTTCGGGCCCTATCATTCGTTTTCAGGCGGAGCCGGCTTTTGCGCAACGATCGCCTGTTTGACAGAAACCGGTAACCCGGTATCGCTGTCGCGGACAGGGCCTTGCCGGGCGGTGATGATATTCCAGTCGGCAAAGGTTTTGTTCAATTCATCCGGGCGCAGCAGAAATTCCGGTGACCGTGGCCGGCCAAAACGTTCATTGCCGACCATGAAGGTCTCATAGATCAGGATGCCGCCCGGGTTTGTTGCTGCGCGCAGATGATCAAACAGCGGGCGATGCAGGTAATTGACGACGACAATCAGATCAAACTGACGGTTTTCAAGGGGCCAGTTCCCGGTTTCAAGATCGGCCTCGATCCAGGTGATCGCCCGGTTGCCGGGCTGTTCGATACGCGAAAGATCGCGATCAATTGCCGTGACATCCCATCCCTGTTTGGCCAGCCAGAAACTGTGCCGTCCGGCGCCGCAGGCAAGGTCGAGTGCGCGGTTATGTCCCGGCATTGCCACAGGGCAATGCTGTGTGATCCAGTCCGATGGCAATTGGGATGACATTTTTGTAAATCTTGTTTATTGAAGGTTTCGCATGTGACTGGCGGAATGCGCCCGGTCAGGCCATATTACAGATACCTTAATTCTGCGACATATCGGTTTCCACAAGTACCATCATGATTCTTTTTCAGCTTAAATGCGAACATGATCACGAATTTGAAGGCTGGTTCAAGGACGGCGCGACCTATGACACGCAGGCCGCAAGCGGCGATTTGTCCTGTCCGGTCTGTGGCACGTCCAATGTGGGCAAGGCCCTGATGGCGCCGCGATTGCGCACATCGCGGCAAAAGGAACTGGCAGCGGAAAAGCAGCAGCAAAAAGCCGTGGCCGAAGCAACCAAGGCCGCGATTGCCGAAATCCGCAAACAGGTCGAAACCAATTGCGAACATGTCGGTGACAAATTTGCCGAGGAAGCCCGCAAAATCCATTACGGCGAAGCTGAAAAACGCGGCATCTATGGTGAGGCATCGCTGAAGGAAACGGTCGAACTCGTCGAAGAAGGCATCGACGTTCACGCCTTGCCCTGGGGCGATGACACCAAGAAAAAGAACTGACAGCACAGCAGGCCGACGGGTGTCTTGATATGCAAATTGCAATCATCGAAAGTTGCCTGCAATTGCATTGAAAGATTTCTGTTCCTCCCCATTTGAATGGCTGGAGCTATTCGGAGGGAGAGGTTCGGGGAAGCGAAAGCATCGCGATTTCGGTATTCCCGGCGTTGGCTTGAAAACCAGAATGGCCTGAAGGCCATCACAGAAATCGTTATCTGATCAGACGGCTCTCCCACGCGCGGACCATAAACCGTGTCCGGTTCAACCGACCGAAGAAGAGTGTGGGGAGATGAAGATTGATTTTAACGAACTGAATCTGAAGACCCTTCTTGATAATTCCATCGTCGGCGTGGTGATCCATGACTGGGATACATCGATCGTCTATGCGAACCCGCGGGCGATGGACTTGCTGGAAATGAGCTACGATCATCTGATCGGAAAAACATCATACGATCCGCAATGGCACTTTGTTGACGAGCAGCACAGGCGGTTGATGGTTTACGAATACCCGGTCAACCGGGTGCGCAAAACCAACACCACGATGGTCAACGAAGTCTTTGGCAAGGTGAATGAGGAAACCGGTGACGTCAGGTGGTTTCTGGTAAATGCCTATGTCGAACGTCAACCCAATCTGCCCGATGGTAAAGGCTTCATTGTTGTTTCCTTCAATGACATTACCGACCGGCAGAACCTGTTTTCCTATGAGCATATTCTGGAACATGCCGGGGATGTGGTCATCGTTACCGAAGCCGATCCGATAGAGGCGCCGTTTGGCCCGAAAATCGTCTATGTGAACAAGGCGTTCGAAAAGCTGACAGGATATTCGCGCGACGAAGTCATCGGTGAAACACCGCGCATATTGCAAGGCCAACTGACCGATATCGAAGCCTGTCGACGCATTTCCAGGGCTCTGCACGAAAAAACCAATATCCGCGAGACATTGCTGAACTATTCCAAAACCGGAAAGCCATATTGGCTTGATATGAGCATCATGCCGCTTTTTGGGCGAAATGGTCAGGTTACCCATTTTGCGGCGATTGAACATGATGTGACGGAATCAGTGTTCAACGCGCAGCAGCTTGAACGACGCAATGCGGAGCTCAGGCAAATCAAGGACTCGCTGAACAAGCTTGTTCAGGAAAAGACCCGTCAGCTTCGCGAAGCCAATATGAAGCTTGAGCAGCTTGCCTATTATGATGCGTTGACCGGCGTTCCCAACAGGCGCAGCTTCACCGATCAGTTGCAAAAGATGTTCGGGTTTTGTGTGCGCAACAGTTACCCGTTGCTGGTCGGCATTTTTGATATTGATGACTTCAAATATGTCAATGATACGCACGGTCACGGCGTGGGGGACGAGGTGCTGGTGCAATTGGCGCGTGCGGTTGACGATCAGTTCCGCATCGAAGATGTGTTTGGCAGGATCGGCGGCGAAGAATTTGCCTTTGCCTCAATCGTCAAGGAGCGCAAAGCAGCGGACATCCTGTGTGCCAGGGTGCTGTCAAATGCACGGTCATGCCGGGTTGAGCTTGCCGACGGTCAGCATGTGTCGATCACTGTCAGCCTTGGCGCATGTTTCGTGGTTCCGAGCAATGGCATCGATACGGACAAGGTCATGCAGGTCGCTGACCGGGATCTTTACGAAGCCAAAAGGTCGGGCAAGAACCGGTTTGTAATTTCGCAATGTTAGGGGCCGTTTCGCGGCCCCGGGTTCAGGCAGCCCTTGGTTCAGGCAGCCTCGGGCTTGCGGGCGATGACCATGTAATTGACGTCAAGATCGCGCGGGGCGGGATACCAGGTATCCTTGATCGGGTTATAGGCAACACCGGTGATATCGGTCAGTTCCAGACCGGCACCACGCAGGTAGCCCGACATTTCCGACGGTTTGACGAATTTGCGCCAGTCATGGGTGCCAGCCGGCAGCCAGCGCAGAACATATTCGGCGCCGATCTTGGCCAGCGCCAGTGACTTGATGGTGCGGTTAAGGGTCGCAACAAACATCAGTCCGCCCGGTTTGAGAACCGATGCACAGGCCTGCATGAAGAATTGCGGATCATCGACATGTTCGATGACTTCCATATTGAGCACGATATCAAACTGTTTGCCTTCATCGGCCAGCATTTCCGGCGTGCAGCAACGATAGTCGATTTCAAGACCGGACTGGGCAGCATGAACCTTGGCGACTTCGATGTTGTTTTCCGCAGCATCGATCGAGGTCATTTTGGCCCCCATCCGTGCCAGCGGCTCGGACAACAGGCCCGCACCACAGCCGATATCGATGATTTCGATATCTTTAAGAGGTTCGATCTGTGCGGGGTCACGCCCGACATGGGCACAGATATTGTCCCGCAAAAGCTGCAGGCGCACCGGGTTGAAGCGGTGCAGCGGTTTCATCACGCCATTCGGATCCCACCATTTTTCTGCCATCGCGGAAAAACGCGCGATTTCCTCGGCATTGGCGGTGCGGCTGGTTTTGGCGGATGCGTCCGACATGGCGTGGCTCCAAAGGCGTGACATCAGTATGTGTGTTCTGTGCCCTGTTTACGCGGGCCTGATCGGCAAGGCAATACTCAGCTGACAAATGCGCGCGGCCATCGTCGCTGATCGGGGATCAAAACCATGTCTGAGGTGATCTGCATTGCTGGTATGGATCGTCAGGGTTTTTGGGTAAATTTCGCACGATATTTCACTGAATTTGCATGCGCGGGGCCATTCGGGACATATTTGGCTTATAAAAATTGCTCCGACGCAATTTATCGGCTGCGTTGATGCTTGTTTCGCGATGATTATGGAAGTATTGATAACGCCGCCCGAAACAGGGGACGCGCCGACACGATGGCATTGCATCCCTGCCAGGGAACCGGATCACATACCGTCTCGTTCGGATCGCCGATGGACGGAGAGCATAGCGGGGATACTTCATGGCCCGTATTGTCATGAAATTTGGCGGCACTTCGGTCGCTGATGTTGATAAAATCAAAAACGTAGCACGTCGGGTCAAGGCCGAGGTGGACGCTGGCAATCAGGTTGCTGTGGTCGTCTCTGCCATGTCTGGCAAGACCAATGAACTGGTCGGTTGGGCGCAGGAAGTCTCGCCGATGTATGATGCACGCGAATATGACGTCATCGTATCGTCGGGTGAGCAGGTTACCGTCGGGCTTCTGGCCATGGCGCTGCAAAGCATGGATGTGCCTGCGCGTTCCTGGCTTGGATGGCAGATTCCGATCAAGACCGATGGCGCACATGCCAAGGCCCGTATCAAGGAAATCGATACCACCGAACTCGACAAGCGCATGAATGGCGGCGAAGTCGTTTGTGTGGCCGGGTTCCAGGGGATCGCACCGGACAACCGGATCACCACGCTGGGGCGTGGCGGGTCGGATACGTCTGCTGTGGCGCTTGCGGCGGCACTGAATGCGGATCGTTGCGACATCTATACCGATGTCGAAGGGGTTTACACCACCGATCCGCGCATCGTGCCCAAGGCCAAGAAGATCGAAAAGATTACCTACGAAGAAATGCTGGAACTGGCTTCGCTGGGTGCGAAGGTCCTGCAAACCCGTTCTGTCGAGATGGCCATGAACCATCGCGTCCGGGTACAGGTCCGCTCGACCTTTAGCGAAGCAGAAGGAACACTTGTTGTAGACGAGGACGAAATCGTGGAACAGGAAGTCGTCAGCGGAATTGCCTATAGCCGTGACGAAGCCAAGATCACCTTGGTTAAAGTCGCTGATAAGCCGGGTATTGCCGCTTCTATTTTCAGCCCGCTGGCTGATGCGAATATCAATGTCGATATGATCGTGCAGAACGTCTCTGAAGACGGCAAAAGCACGGACATGACCTTTACCGTTCCGCGGGGTGAATTCCAGCGTGCGCTTCAGGTCATCGAAAAAAACAAGGACAAGATCGCCTATCAGGAACTTCTGAGCACTTCGGATGTTACCAAGGTATCGATCATTGGTGTCGGCATGCGCTCGCATGTCGGTGTCGCGCGCAAAATGTTTGAAACCCTTGCTGAAAAGGGCATCAACATTCAGGTCATCTCCACCTCGGAAATCAAGGTCAGTGTTCTGATCGCCGAGGAATATACCGAACTTGCAGTTCGTGCCCTGCACACTGCTTATGGTCTTGATGACGAATAATTTCGACAGTCCGATCGCTTTTGCGCGATTAAGCCACTGTTAAATTACGTGTAATACTACATACTGGTCGCAACGATGTGTTTCGGCCATTTGTGATGAAATGGCAGGGGATCAATCGGTCTCCTGCATTTCTGCTTTGGGGTACAGAAAATATGAGTGATCCGAAATTCGACGCAGCACACGCGCGCCTTGAAAAACTGTGGGCAGCGGGCAAGGAATTCCTTGGAACCGATTATGCCATCATGGCTGGTGCAATGTCGTGGGTGTCTGAACGTCATCTGGTTTCGGCGGTCTCAAATGCGGGCGGTTTTGGTGTAATTGCCTGTGGCTCCATGACCCCGGATTTGCTGTCGGCGGAAATTGCCGCGACCAAGGAAATGACCAAAAAGCCGTTTGGCGTCAATCTGATCACCATGCATCCGCAGCTTGATGATCTGATCGAAGTTTGTCGTGAACATAATGTCGGTCATGTGGTTCTGGCTGGCGGTTTGCCGTCGTCAAACTCGATCAAGCAGGCCAAGGAATTCGCCAAGGTTGTCTGTTTTGCCCCGGCGCTGGTTCTGGCCAAGAAACTGATCCGTTCGGGGGCCGATGCGCTGGTGATCGAAGGCAGTGAAGCCGGTGGCCATATCGGCCCGGTATCGCTGACCGTTCTGGTTCAGGAAATTCTGCCAAACATTTCCGACATTCCGGTTTTCTGTGCCGGTGGTATCGGACGCGGCGAAGCAATTACCGGTCTGCTTGAACAGGGTGCGGCGGGTGTGCAAATCGGGACTCGTCTGGTGTGTGCCGAAGAATGCATTGCCCATCCCGATTTCAAGAAGGCTTTCATTCGCGCAAGCGCGCGTGATGCTGTCACCACCGTGCAGCTTGATGACCGTTTCCCGGTTATTCCGGTCCGTGCCCTTGCCAACAAGGGAACCGAGGAATTCCGCGAAACCCAGCGCAAAGTCATTGAGAAATTCCGTTCAGGCGAACTCGATCAGGGTGCCGCCCAGCTTGAAATCGAACATTTCTGGGCCGGGGCATTGCGCCGCGCCGTGATCGATGGTGACGTCGAAAGTGGATCGGTTATGGCAGGGCAGTCGGTTGGTATGGTAAAGAAAGAACAACCGGTTACCGAAATTCTGCAAGAGTTGGTCGAACAGGCCGTTCATTCCCTGATTAAGAGAGACGACTAAGCCAAATGAGCATTCCCTCCGCCGCAGTCTCTGGTCCGCGACGCCTTTTAAAGCGCGTCCGTGACGTTATGGCTGGGCCGGGGACTGCGGAAGAGCGTCTGGGACAGATCGTAACCATCATTGCTGCTGATATGGTGGCAGAGGTGTGCTCGGTCTATGTCATGCGCGCGGGCGAAGTGCTTGAACTGTTCGCGACATGTGGTCTGTCCAAAGAGGCGGTCCACATGACCCGCCTGCGCGTTGGCGAGGGCATTGTCGGTTTTGTTGCCGCCCATGCCCGTCCGCTTAATCTCAAGGATGCGCAAAAGCACCCGAACTTTGCCTATCGCCCGGAAACCGGCGAGGAAATCTATCATTCTATGATCGGTGTACCGATTTTGCGCGGTGGTCGCATTATCGGGGTTCTGGCCGTCCAGAACCGTACCGAACGCCTTTATTCCGAAGACGAACAGGAAGCGCTTGAAAACGTAGCCATGGTGCTGGCCGAAATGGTCGCCGGTGGCGAACTGGTCAGCCGTGAAGAACTGCTTCCGGCTGATGGGATTGCATTGTTGCCGCTGCGTCTGGGCGGGGCGCGTCTGGCACCCGGGATCGGCAAGGGGCTTGCCGTTCTTCATGAACCGCGCATCGTCATTGATCGCATGGTGTCCGAAGACCCGGAAGAAGAACTGACGCGTCTGCGCGAAGCCATGCACGGCCTTCAGAACCATCTCGACAAGATGCTCGAAGCAGTATCGGGTATTGATGGCCTGAACGAGGCCGACGATCCGGGCGACATTCTTGAAGCTTATCGGATGATTGCCCAGGATACCGGATGGCTTAACCGCATCACCGAGGCGGTCCATACGGGCCTTACGGCAGAAGCCGCGGTGCAAAAGGTCCATGACGATACGCGTGCGCGCATGGCGCAGGTCTCCGACCCGTATTTGCGCGAACGTCTTCATGATCTCGAAGATCTGGCCAACCGGTTGTTGCAGCATCTTTCCGGGCAATATCAGTCCCCGGCATTTGGCGATCTGCCTGATGATATCATTCTGGTTGCGCGCAATATCGGTCCGGCCGAACTTCTTGATTATGATCATACCCGGTTGCGCGGTCTGGCGCTTGAAGAAGGGTCGCATACCTCGCACGTGGCGATCGTTGCCCGTGCGCTTGATATTCCGGTTCTGGGCGGGGTCAAAGGAGTTCTCGACAAGGTCGAGGCCGGTGATCCGCTGATTGTTGATGCCGACAATACCCAGCTGTTTGTCCGCCCGACCGAAGATGTGCGCGCGGTAATTGACGGCGCCCTTAAGGCCCGGGCCGAACGCAAGGCGCTTTATGCCCAGATGCGCGACATGCCGGCACGCACCACCGATGGTGCGGACATTTCGCTTAATGTGAATGCCGGTCTTTTGATCGATGTCCCCCATGTGGTGGAAAGCGGTGCGGATGGTATTGGCCTGTACCGGACGGAAATTCCGTTCATGGTGCGATCGGCCATGCCCGATATCACCGACCAGACGCGTCTTTATGACCGCATTTTCGAACAGGCGGACGGACGTCCTGTTGTGTTTCGGACCCTTGATGTCGGGGGTGACAAGTTGTTACCCTATTGGGAGGACATGACAGAAGAAAACCCGGCAATGGGGTGGCGGTCGATCCGCATCACCCTGGATCGCCCGGCGGTGCTTGTGCATCAGTTGCGCGCCCTGATCCGGGCCGGTCATGATCGGGATTTGTATGTCATGTTCCCGATGATCGCAGAAGTGGCCGAGTTTGATCAGGCCAAGCAGCTTCTGGATCAGCAGCTTAAACGTGAAGCCGAACGCGGATTTGTGCCGCGCAAGGTCGAGGTTGGCGCAATGCTCGAAGTGCCTGCCCTGATCTGGCAGGCCCCGACATTGCTTGACCGGGTGGATTTCCTGTCGGTTGGTACCAACGATCTTTTGCAGTTCATGTTTGCTGCCGATCGCGGTAACCCGCGGATCGAAGGACGGTATGATACCCTGTCACCGAGTGTATTTGCATTTATGCGGCAATTGGTGACATTGTGTGACCAGCGGAATGTCCGCCTGACCATTTGTGGTGAAATGGCGGGGCGGCCGCTCGAAGCGATGGCTCTCATCGGTTTGGGAATCAAACGATTGTCAATGGCGCCTGCATCTGTCGGTCCTGTGAAGGAAATGGTCAGAAGCATGTGCAAGGCTGAAGTTGAAAGATATGTCCTGACGATAATGGACAGTTCCACCAGATCTCTGCGTTCGCGTCTTAAGGCTTTCGCAATAGATCATGGTGTAAAACTTTAAAAAACATCGCTTTTGGTGGGGGTATCTGCTATTTTTATTGCTAGATCGTAACGTGGGGGTGCGGAGTTGGCGATCAAAAAGCGAAAGGAAGATCATTTGGGTGATGAGTCCCGTGAACGCCTGCGTTTCAGGCCTTTATCCGGGGACCAGCCATCGAATGATGTTGTGATGGACGCAGAGAATAATCAGTTCGGCGGTGGAAGTGCCGATGTCGGAAGCCTGCTTAAGGCGACCCGTACCGGATTGGGGCAATCAGTCGAAGACGTTTGCCGTATGCTCCGTATTCGCAAAATCTATATCGAAGCCATTGAAAACAGCGACTATTCGATCTTGCCGAATGGTCCCTATGGTCTTGGCTTTGTAAAGGCATATGCCGAACATCTTGGATTGGACGGGGCAGAAATGACCCGTCGTTTCCGCGAGGAAAGCAATGCGCCTGCGGTTCGCAGCGAATTGTCATTCCCGAAACCGGTTCAGGAAAGCCGTGTGCCCGGTGGGGCGGTGCTGCTGATTGCCGTGATGCTGGGTCTTGGTGCTTATGGCGGATGGTACTATCTGTCGAGCCAGGGCAAAACCATTGCTGATCTGGTTGATCCGTTGCCCGAACGCCTGGCAAGCTATTCGGCAAAGCCGGTCGAGCCGGCTGAACCGCGCAATCTTGAAAACGCAGCCGAGGCACAAGCTGCCGAGGCCGATGTTCCTGCAACAGCACCGGTAACCCCGGAAACGGCGGCGAATGACGCATCTGATGCGCCAGTCACCCCGGTCGTGCCGTCACAGGAAACTGCAACCGCGACAGAAGAACCGGTCGCGGAACCGCAATCGGCACCGGCCGCCGAAGTTGCAGAAGCAACCGAGGCAGCGGGCGCATCTGATGCACCGGCACCGGTTGTAGCCGAAGAACCCGCAGCCACGCCTGAAACGGCACCTGCGGCGACGGCGACGCCTGCACCGGCTGAGCAGCAACCTGCTGCTTCGGCATCGGTACCGGCGGCACCCGCAGCGGAAGTTGCGTCGGTTCCTGCGGCACCGGAAGTCGAAGAGGCGGGCGGTGCCCGTGTGTTCGGGGCGGTCAATGTTGACAGCCGTGTAACGATTTCGGCGGTTGAGACCAGCTGGGTCCGCATCCGTGAGTCAGATGGCAATGTGCTTCTGACCCGTATGCTGACGGCAGGCGATACCTATAAGGTGCCGAATCGCGATGGCCTTAAACTTGAAGTCGGCAATGCCGGTGCGCTGACCTATAGCATCGACGGTGCGGACGCCAAGCCGGTCGGCGATTACGGTGCGGTGATTTCGGACTTTTCGCTTGATGTCGATGATCTGACACAGGCCGATCAGCCGACTGCACAGTAACTTTTCTGCCATCGAACTGGCACGGAACTGTGATCTGATGACGAAGGCGACCCAATGGGTCGCCTTTTTCGTGTCAGATATGCAAAATCTGGCTGAAAATCTGTCAGGCAACGGTTTCTAATCTGTGCCTGATAAGCTATATACACCCCCAAGACATCTTGAACATTCTGGAACACGAAATGAGCGTCCGCCCATATCGCGATATTGAACGCCGCCAAAGCCGCAAAATCCGTGTTGGTAATGTGGAAGTTGGTGGAGACGCGCCGATCTCGGTGCAGTCGATGACCAATACCCTGACCACCGATGTGAACGCGACAGTTGCGCAGATCCATCGTCTGGAAGAAGCGGGTGCGGATATTGTGCGTGTTTCCTGCCCCGATCAGGAATCAACCGCAGCCCTGAAAGACATCATCAAACAGGTGCATGTCCCGATCGTTGCCGACATTCATTTCCATTACAAACGCGCGATCGAGGCCGCCGAAGCCGGCGCTGCGTGTCTGCGCATCAATCCGGGCAATATCGGATCGACCGACCGCGTGCGCGAAGTCGTCAAGGCAGCCAAGGATCATGGCTGTTCGATGCGCATCGGCGTGAATGCCGGGTCGCTCGAAAAGGAGCTTCTGGAACGGTACGGCGAACCTTGCCCGGAGGCGATGGTCGAAAGTGCGCTTAATCACGCCAAGATCCTTGAAGATCAGGATTTCCGCGAATTCAAGATTTCGGTAAAGGCATCGGACGTGTTCCTTGCGGTTGCCGCCTATTACGGTTTGGCCGAAGCATGCGATTATCCGCTGCATCTTGGCATTACCGAGGCCGGTGGTCTGCGCGGTGGTACGGTAAAATCGTCGATCGGTATGGGCAACCTTCTGTGGGCCGGTATTGGTGATACGCTTCGTGTCTCGCTGTCGGCTGACCCGGTCGAGGAAATCCATGTCGGGTTTGATATTCTGAAATCGCTTGGTCTTCGGACCCGCGGTGTTCAGATCATTTCCTGTCCGTCCTGTGCGCGTCAGGGCTTTAACGTGGTTGAAACCGTGGCAGAGCTTGAAAAGCGTCTTGCCCATATCTCGACCCCGATCTCCCTGTCGATTATCGGCTGTATCGTCAATGGCCCGGGCGAAGCCCGCGAAACCGATATCGGTCTGACCGGGGGGGGTGGAGGAAATCACAAGATGTATATTTCCGGCCGTCCCGATCACAATATCAGCACCGAAAAGATGGTCGACCATATCGTCGAACTGGTCGAAGAGCGGGCTGCCAAGATCGAAGCCGAAGAAGCAGCAAAACAAACCGCAGCGGAATAGCAACGCTGTATTGATCAATTTTGGCTTTCCGCCACACCGGCGGAAAGCTATTTTCATGTTCGCATGAATTTGCGCAACGCGGATTTTCGCGCAAATATCTGGAATTCAAGTTAGATCGGAGACCCAAAGTGGCATCGCTTCAACCCGTCCGTGGCACGCACGACCTTCTGCCGGAACAGAACCGTCTGCAGGATTACATCGCGAATACTGCACGCGAAATCGGCGAGTTGTATGGCTACCACCGGATGACCACGCCGATCTTCGAATTTACCGAAGTCTTTGCCAGAACCCTTGGCGATACATCCGATGTCGTGACCAAGGAAATGTATACGTTCGAGGATCGCGGCGGCGAACAGATCACGCTGCGCCCCGAAGGAACGGCGGGTATTGCGCGTGCCTATATTTCCAATGGCATGCAGCAGATGTCCCCGGTCAAGGTCAGCTATTATGGCCCGATGTTCCGATATGAACGTCCGCAAAAAGGCCGCCAGCGCCAGTTCCACCAGATTGGTGCCGAACTTCTTGGCGTTGAACAGGTCGCAGGCGACATCGAAATGATCGGGTATGGCGCACATATCCTTAAACGCCTTGGCCTTTGGGACGATATCACGCTGGAACTCAATACCCTTGGCGATCCGGAAAGCCGGGCGGCTTATCGCGATGTGCTGGTCGATTACTTCAAGGGCCATTTTGACAAGCTGTCAGAAGACAGCCGCGCGCGTCTGGAAAAGAACCCGCTTCGTATTCTTGATTCCAAGGATGAAGGCGACCGCGAACTGGTGGCCAATGCGCCGCTGTTTTCGGAATATCTGAATGATCACAGCAAGGAATTCTTCAAGGGCCTGACCGAAGGTCTGGGGGATATCGGCATCAGCTATCAGTTGAACCCGCGTCTGGTGCGTGGTCTGGATTACTATTGCCATACCTGTTTCGAGTTCACCACCAACACCCTTGGCGCACAGGGCACCGTGATGGCCGGTGGCCGTTATGACGGCCTGATTTCGACCATGGGTGGTCCGCAGACTGCCGGTGTTGGCTGGGCGGCTGGTGTGGAGCGTCTTGCCCTTATGGTGGGCGAAGCCCCGGCCGGTGCCCGTCCGGTGGCCCTGATCCCGATGGGGGATGCGGCCGAGGCAAAATGCAGAAGTCTGGCCCAGACTTTGCGCGAAGCCGGTGTGGCTGTCGAGCTTGGCTATTCAGGCAATATGAAAAAGCGTCTTAAGCGCGCGGACAAGGCAAATGCCAGCCGGGCCGTGATCCTTGGTGATGACGAACTGGCCAAAGGTGTCGCCCAGTTGCGCGATCTTGACAGTGGCGAGCAACAGGAAGTCGCACTTGATCAGCTTGCTGATGTGATCGGCAAAAAGTGAGAACAGCGTGACAGACGGACCAACGCATGAGGATGCCGGAGACTGGCCGCTTGATCGCCTGATGGTGATCGGCACCAATCATCGGCGCTCAAGCGAGGATACCCGCGACCGTCTGTTCATCGAAGAAGCCCGCCTGCCACAGTTTCTGGCCGCGATCGAGCAGGCCCGTCTGGGGCAGGCCGTGGTGGTTTCGACCTGTAACCGCACCGAAATCCATTTGCTGGCGTCTGAGGCCGAGCGCGGTCGCGAACGTCTGATCGATCTGATGTCGCTTTGGGCTGATATTGATCGTGATCAGCTGGCAACCGAACTTTATATCCGCGCAGGCCGGGATGCGCTTCGCCACATGTTTGCGGTGGCCGCATCGCTTGACAGTCTGGTGATTGGCGAACCCGAAGTCTTTGGTCAGGTCAAGGATGCGCATCGCATCGCGCGCAAGCATGATCTGGTCGGGCGCGAACTGGAGCAGGTTTATCAGACCGCCTATGCGATCGCCAAAAAGGTCCGAAGCCAGACCGGTATCGGACAGGGCGCGGTTTCGATTGCCGCAGCGGCCCAGTCGGTTGCCCGTGATCTGCATGGTGATCTCAAGGATTGTACCTTGCTTGTTGCCGGGGCCGGGGACATGGGCGAACTGATTGCCGCATCGCTTGCCGAACGGGGCATCGGACGCATTCTGGTGACCGATCGCCTGACAGCCCGGGCGCGGCTGGTGGCAAGACGGCTTGATTGCCACTGGTCGGAAATGGACGATCTGGACCGGCTTCTGGCCGAGGCGGATCTGGTTCTGACCGCCGGTGGTTCACGGCGATACATGATTGACAAGGACCGCGCACTTGCCGCGGTCAAACGCCGCCGGTTCCGACCGGTTCTGATGATTGATACCGCCGTTCCGGGCGACATCGATCCGCAGGTCGATGAAATTGACGAAGTGTTCTTTTACCGGATCGAGGATCTGGAAAAGATCGCAGCCGAAGGACGCGGCGGGCGCGAGGAAAAGGCAGACGAAGCCTGGGCGCTGATTGAAACCGAGCTTGACGGTTTCGTCCGGGATCGTGCGCAACGCGCGGCTGTTCCGGCCATTGCCGATTTGCGCAAACGGTTCGAGGCCGTCCGTGAAGATGCACTGCGTGAAAGCCACGGGGATGCGGAAAAGGCAACCAGACTTCTGGTCAATCGTCTTTTGCATGCACCGACCCAGGCCCTGAAAGATTTGGCGACGACAACAGACGGTGTTGGCACCGTGGAATGGGTCAAGGCCCAGAAATTGTTGGCGCGCCTGTTTGAACTTGAAGACAAACCGGTCGACACGGCAAAAAGCCCGACCGATCCGAAGCAGGAGAATGAAGAGTGAGTCTCGACCTTGGTAAACTTGATGGTGTTGTGCGCCGGTTTGACGAACTCAACGCGCTTCTTTCAAGCGGCGAGCTTGATGGTGAAGGCTTCGCCAAAATGTCGCGCGAACATGCCGAACTGGCCCCGGTGGTCGAGGCGATCGAGGCCTATAAACGCCTTTTGAGCGACCTTGAAGAAGCCGAAGAAATCCTGGCTGACCCGTCCGGTGATCGCGACATGCGTGAAATGGCAGAAACCGAGAAATACGAAATTCTTGAAAAACTGCCCGAAGCCGAACGCCAGATGAAGCTGATGCTGATCCCCAAGGACAGCGCAGATACCAAAAACGCCATTCTTGAAATCCGTGCCGGCACCGGCGGCGAGGAAGCCGCCCTGTTTGCAGCCGATCTGTATCGCATGTATCAGCGTTACGCCGAAGGCCGCGGCTGGAAGTTCGAACAGATGGATGCCAGCGAGAACGACCTTGGCGGTTACAAGGAAGTCATCGTCAACGTGTCGGGGACGGACGTGTTTGCGCGTCTGAAATTTGAAAGTGGCGTGCACCGTGTGCAGCGTGTCCCGGTGACAGAAGGCGGCGGTCGCATTCATACGTCTGCGGCAACCGTTGCGGTGCTGCCCGAGGCCGAAGAAGTCGATATCCGCATTGATCCCAAGGATCTGCGTATTGATACATACCGTTCGCAAGGGGCCGGTGGTCAGCACGTCAACACGACCGATAGTGCGGTGCGCATCACCCATATCCCGACCGGCGTGGTTGCCGCCAGCCAGGAAGCAAAATCGCAGCACAAGAACAAGGAAAAGGCGATGAAGATGCTGCTTTCGCGCCTGTATGACCAGGAACGCGAAAGCAAGGACAGCGCACGCGCGGCGGATCGCAAGTCACAGGTCGGATCGGGGGATCGTTCCGAGCGTATCCGCACCTATAACTTCCCGCAGGGGCGCGTATCGGATCACCGCATCAACCTGACCCTGTATCGTCTGGATGACTTCATTGCCGGTGGCCCGGCCGTCGATGAAATGATCGATGCCCTGATTGCCGAGGAACAGGCACAGAAACTGGCCGAGATCGAAGGGTAAGCATGTCCGCAACACTCGGCACATTGATGGCAGAAGGGGTCGCAGCCCTGAATGAGGCGGGCATTGAAAATGCCCGGATGGATGTGCGTATCTTGCTTGCACGTGCGGCCGGTGTTGATGGAGGGCGGATTTCGGCATGGCCCGAAGACGAAGTCGCGGCTGACAAGGAAGCACTTTTTCGTGACATGATCGCGCGGCGCAGCGGCCATGAACCGGTCGGGCGGATTTTGGGTGAACGCGATTTCTGGCGTCATACTTTCAAGCTGGCGCCTGAAACGCTTGAACCGCGCCCCGATAGCGAAACCCTTGTTGAATGGGCGATTGATTTCCTTGAAGACAATGATGCGCCGCGCATTGTCGATTTTGGTACCGGCACCGGGTGTTTGTTGCTTTCGACCATTGGTGATCTGCCCGGATCAAGCGGTATCGGTCTTGATATCAGCGAAGGTGCGGTTGCCTGTGCGCGGGAAAATGCCCGCGCCCTTGATCTGGACGGGCAGGTGGAATTCCGGGTCTCGGATTGGGATAGCGCCCTTGATGATCGCGAACGTGCGGACGGGTTTGATCTTGTGATGTCCAACCCGCCCTATATCACCCGGGACGAGATGGAAACACTGTCACCGGAAGTTCAGAAATTTGATCCGCGCATTGCCCTGACCGATGAAGGGGACGGACTGGCGGCCTATCGGGTGCTGTCACAGGTTGCCTTTGATCTGGCAAAGCCGGGTGGCTTCGTGATTTTCGAGATTGGCCGCGGTCAGGAAAAAGACGTTGGCCAGTTGCTGGTCGAAGCCGGTTTTGTCGGGGTGGAATATCGCGAAGACCTTGGCGGTATTGTGCGCTGTGTCGCGGCAAAGAAAACGCGCTGTTCTGTTGGTCGTTGCGTAATCTGAGTTTTGCGTCCCTGTGATGTAAAAAAAGCGATTGGCAGTGAAAAAAACAGTTGGAATAACAGATCAAGCCATATAGGTTGGTTTTAACGGGCCGGGTGCCCGACGCGCTTATGAGAGCGCCGTGTTCCCCAGTAAACAGTTAACAATCTCCGTTCCATTGATGGATCCCGGCAGGTTTGTGTAGGTGCCGTTTTGACCGGTGCTGTTTAGCGGGAAATATGTTTTTCAGACGGAGTGGTTCCGGGGCCTTTGATGCCACCGGATTGTTCTTCAACACCAAAGTCATGTTGATATGAGAAATAACAATAAACGTCCGCGCGGACGGCAACAGTCTAACAAACGTCCAGTAAATCCAAAATTCCAGAATTTTGACAGCAATGGGCCGGACGGCCGTGTTCGCGGCAACGCCCAGCAGGTCTACGAAAAATACGTTTCGCTTGCCAAGGATTGCACTGACGATCCGGTTCTTGCGGAAAACTTCTATCAGCACGCTGAACACTACCACCGCATTCTTCAGGCGGCACAGGAGTGGGAAAACCAGCGTCGCGAAGAACGTGGCGAAAACAATCGTCAGCGCAACAACCGTGGCAACCGTGATGACCGCAACGACGCCCAGTCAAACCAGGGCGACGACCAGCAGGGCGACAACACCGAAAACGCGGAAAACGCGTCCAACGACAGTGTTGCAACCCCGGCGGATGCAGACGGTTCGGCTGGTGAAAACACCGAAACTGCCGCAAGCGACGATGGTGACGACAAGCCGAAACGCGCAACCCGCACCCGTCGGACCGACGGTCGTGCAACCGGTCGCGGTCGCCCGCGCAAAACCGACGATGCCGATGCGTCCGACAAGCCCGCAGCCGCAGATGCCGCTGGCGACGACACCCCGGCTGATGCCGAAACGGCAGAGCAGGGTGACGAAACCGAAAAGAAACCGCGCCGTGCCGCAAGTGGTACCGCCCGCACCCGTGGCCGCCATCCGACAGCACGTCGCGGGCGCAGCCGTGCGGCGGGCCGTGATGACGAAGAAGCCGTTTCTTCCGACGAAGGTACGGAACCGGTTTCGGCCTGATCTGACGGTCACATCATCTCAACATGACAAACACCCCTGTAAGTCAATGACTTGCAGGGGTGTTGTCGTTTTCGGGGGAATTCACGGTCCCGGGTGGCTGTTTAACGCGGTGTAACTGTAAAACAATATATCGGAATATATCGTGCAACCTGTGATTATTGTTGGTATCAATTTATAAAAATCACAAATAATTCCGTAAGGTTACTGCCGGTCAAAGAGCACAGGTGGTGACCACCGAAAGGCGCGCATAGTCGGGGAGTGGTTGATGGGAACAGGTCTGTTTCGGGTCATCATGGTGCTGTTATGGGCACTTGGCGGGATGGTCATCGCCCTTGGTTTGTTTAATGGTGACTATGAACTGGCCCTGCTTGGCGGGGTATGTTTCATCATCCCGATGTTCCTGCCGCTGATTGTGATTGCAATCAACCGGTCACGACCGGCTTCTTCGAAGTCCAAGAAAACCCTGTCACCGGCCCAGCAGGCCAAAATCAAGGCCGAAGGACAATGGGCCAAGCGCGAAGACCTGACGGCACGCAAGCTTCTTGAAAACAATCCGCCGCTTGTTCTGGGGCGCTGGGGGGATGAAAAACGCCTGGTCGGGGCGTCGGGTTTGAAACGTGTCATCACCTTTGCTACGTCACCTGACGAATATTACCGGTCCTCGGCCGAACCCAATGCGTTGCTTCATACCGGCAATCTGTTTGTCTATGAACGGGTCGGCAGCATCTATCGCGCGGTTCATGATCGCCGTGCAAAAATGGGCCAGAAGCTGATCGTGCTGGATCCGCACGGACAAAGCGGTGCTGAAACCCATCAATTCAATCCGTTTGATTTTATCCGTCAGCAGGGCGAAGGGCTGATTACCGATACCGGGCTGATCGCCGATACCCTGTTGGCGCCGATGTTTGTCCAGGAACTTGACGAACAGGAAGTGCGAACTGCGCGCACCCTGTTGCAGGGCTTCATCGTTCATACCATTCAGAAAAGCCTTAAGGAAAACAGGAATTTGGGCGAAGTCCGCCGCAACCTGATCATGCCTTCTCACCGGTTCTACAAGATCCTTGAAGAATTGATGGGGATTGAATCCGCCGATGGGCGGATTTCCGAAGTCGCCCTGAATATCCTGGATATGACCGAAGATCAGCGCATGAAGATCATCGAGGCCTGCCGCAATGCGACGGCGGAATTCGATCATCCGCAAATCTCGCGCCTGGTCAGCAGCAGCAGCTTCACCATCGATGATATCGTATCGGGCGGCGTTTCGATTTTTGTCATCGGGCAACTGGCCGGGGAAACCCCGGATGTTCAGCCATCCTTTAGCCGTGTGATGTTGGCCGGGATGATGAACCTGATCAATCAGCGCGGCTGGAAATCGGGGGACCCTGAATTCCTGATTCTGCTGGACGGGGTGGAACGGGTCGGGCGCATGCCGCTGTTTGAACGGCTTCTTGGCGGCGGATATGGCGATGGCATGGTGGTCTGGCCCGGATTTAGCGGTGTCAGTGGCCTGATGGATGTGTGCCTGAACTGGGAAAACGTTGTCGGGCGGGTTGACGCCATTTCGGTGCTTAGCCAGGAAGGGGCATTCAACCTTGACTGGGTGTCGGGACTGACGGCGATGTCACGCTTTGACGACACCGGTGGCGGGGCTGATACCACACGCCCGGTGCATTTGCGCCCACAGGACAACCAGCCGATCCTCAGATCAGCCGAAGTCGCACGGTTCCCCAAGGAAGAACAAATCCTGTTTCGCAAGGGATGCCCACCGATCCGGGCCTGGCGACTTGACTGGCATCATGATGAAATGTTTGCCGGCATGGCTGTTCACGCCCCGACATTCAATCCGGAAAGCTAGAAACGCTATTCGGGGACCGGGGTTATCAATGGACGACATCCTGCCGGTATTTGATGAACCACCGGCAGGATGGAAATTTCGGGAATA
Source organism: Thalassospira sp. MCCC 1A02491 (assembly GCF_001613785.1). Lineage (NCBI taxonomy): Bacteria > Pseudomonadati > Pseudomonadota > Alphaproteobacteria > Rhodospirillales > Thalassospiraceae > Thalassospira > Thalassospira sp. MCCC 1A02491. The sequence continues at coordinate 328,322 of NZ_LPVX01000031.1, forward strand.
TTCGGGTCAGTCGATCGTGATCGCATCACCCGGGGTGATGGTCACATCGTCAAGGGCCTCGACATAGACACCCATATAAAGATGGTTCACACCCTTGCGCAGCATCAGGGGCACATTGATGTCGGAAACGGCGGTGTCGGGATTGACGCTTGTTGCCTTGCACCGGGTGATCGGGTGAATGACCCGGAATGATCCGCCATTGATCTTGATGATCTGGCCTTCTTCCCATTCCAGTTCTTTCCACGGATCAAGTCCGTCAATCAGCAAATTGCCACGGAACCGCATCGGATCGACTTCGCCCTGGACGATACGGGTGGCGAAATCGCGGATGGATGCCAGATTGAGAACCGAAATATAGGGTTCGCGCATATCGCCAAATTGGGTTTCAGGTGCGGAATAGATTTTCGGCGTGCCAGCGACGTCGTTTTTCAGAAACGCCTTGAGGAAATCCTCAATCACGGTGCGGCCCATGGCATCGTCAAGCTTGCCCTTGCAGATTGCCCGGCCATTTCGCAAAACCGTCAATGTGGCGGTGTCCTGATCATATTCGGTGCCAAGTTCGGCCAGTTTGGGGGTGTTGACCAGTTGCAGGAAGTTGCTTTTGCGCGCCCATTCCCGCACACCGTCTTGTCCCAGCGATGACTGGGTGGCGACGACAAACCGGCGGTCATTGGCAAGCATTTTATGCGCCGTGATTTTGGCGTCTGGCATATCGATGCCGCGCATTCCCTTGACCGGGTATCGTTTGATGGCTTTGAGCTCGACCGTCATGGTGTGTCTTCCTGTATGGCGCTTGGGCATGGTATCGGTTCGGGGCGGAATACATGCCGTAAACGGTGACGTTAATTCGTTGTTTTGCCAAGAGCAACCCCAACATTCATACATGTTTCAGGGCAGTCCGGGCGTCTCTGGAATAATGACAGAATTCCGTGTTGCGGCGCACAAATAATTCTTGCAACTTTTGTAGGGGTATATGGTTGCAAACAGGCTAGACTGAGACATATCAATGTTGTCGCTGTTGAAATAATCTATAATTTTAGAATTCGGCAATGACGCCAAGGCCGTGGATGCTTCAAAGAAGGTCCACATCGTATGGATACTGTTGACTCAAGGAGTGGCAGGAATGGAATTCGAAAAGTTTACGGACCGGTCCAAAGGATTTCTGCAGTCTGCGCAATCGCTTGCGCTGCGTGAAAACCATCAGCAATTTGTACCGATCCATCTTCTGAAAGTGCTGCTGGACGACGAAGAAGGTCTGGCAGCCAATCTGATCAAGGCAGCAGGCGGCAAGCCCAAACTTGCCCAGGAACGCTGTGCGCAGGAACTGGCAAAATTGCCAAAGGTTTCCGGCGGCAATGGTCAGATTTACCTTTCGTCGGAATTTGCCCGTCTGATTGATCAGGCGCAGGAAGTCGCCAAGAAGGCCGGTGACAGCTATGTCACGGCTGAACGGCTGTTGCTGACCATCGCACTTGATCCGAAATCGACCGCGGGCAAGGTTCTGGCGGATGCCGGTGTAACCGCACAGGGCCTTAATGGGGCGATCAATGACATCCGCAAGGGCCGCACGGCAGACAGTGCGGGCGCGGAAAATCAGTATGACGCCCTTAAGAAATATGCCCGTGACCTGACAGAGGCAGCGCGTGAAGGCAAACTTGATCCGGTCATTGGCCGTGACGAGGAAATCCGTCGTGCCGTTCAGGTCCTGTCGCGCCGGACCAAAAACAACCCGGTAATGATCGGTGAACCCGGTGTCGGTAAAACCGCGATTGCCGAAGGTCTGGCATTGCGCATCGTCAAGGGTGACGTGCCCGAAACGCTTAAGGACAAGAAACTTCTGTCGCTTGATCTTGGGGCACTGATTGCCGGTGCCAAGTTCCGCGGCGAGTTCGAGGAACGCCTCAAAGCGGTCTTGAGCGAAATTGAATCAGAAGCCGGTCAGGTCATTCTGTTCATTGACGAGCTGCACACCCTTGTCGGGGCAGGCAAGGCCGAAGGTTCGATGGATGCATCCAACCTTCTGAAGCCGGCACTGGCGCGCGGTGAGCTGCACTGCGTTGGTGCGACCACGTTGGACGAATATCGTCAGCATATCGAAAAGGATGCGGCACTGGCCCGGCGTTTCCAGCCGGTCTTTGTATCCGAACCATCGGTTGCCGACACGGTATCGATCCTGCGCGGGATCAAGGACAAATACGAACTCCATCACGGGGTCCGGATTGCCGATACCGCACTGGTGGCCGCTGCAACGCTTTCGAACCGCTATATCACGGATCGTTTTCTGCCCGACAAGGCGATCGATCTGATGGATGAGGCATCATCACGTCTTCGGATGGAACTTGATTCCAAGCCCGAGGAAATCGACGAACTTGATCGCCGTATCATTCAGCTCAAGATCGAACGCGAGGCCCTGAAAAAAGAACAGGACAGCGCGTCACAGGATCGTCTTGGCCGTCTGGAAAAGGAACTGGCCGAACTGGAAGGCAAGTCGGCCGAACTGACCGCAAAATGGGAAGCCCAGAAAAAAGAACTGGCGGCATCAACCCATATCAAGGAACAGCTTGACCAGGCGCGCGGTGAACTTGAACGCGCCATGCGTGATGGCAAACTCGACCGTGCCGGACAGCTTCAATACGAAGAAATCCCGGCCCTGATGGCATTGCTTGAAAAGGCCGAAAACGATCCGTCGCGCGGCATCAAGGAAGAAGCAGTAACCGAAAAACATATCGCATCGGTGGTATCGCGCTGGACCGGTATTCCGGTGGACAAGATGCTTGAAGGTGAACGTGAAAAACTTCTGGAAATGGAAGACACGTTGCGCAAGCGGGTTGTTGGTCAGGATGACGCCGTGCGGTCGATTTCGAACGCGGTGCGCCGTGCCCGTGCCGGGCTTCAGGATCCAAACCGACCGATTGGTTCGTTCCTGTTCCTTGGCCCCACCGGGGTTGGTAAAACCGAACTGACCAAGGCGCTGGCACAGTTCCTGTTTGATGATGAACAGGCCATGGTACGGATTGATATGTCCGAATTCATGGAAAAACATGCCGTCGCGCGTCTGATCGGTGCGCCCCCGGGCTATGTCGGTTACGAAGAGGGCGGTTCCCTGACCGAAGCGGTACGGCGGCGTCCGTATCAGGTTGTGCTGTTTGACGAAGTCGAAAAGGCACATCCCGATGTGTTCAACGTCCTGCTTCAGGTTCTTGACGAAGGTCGTCTGACCGACGGGCAGGGCCGGGTTGTCGATTTCCGCAATACGCTGATCATTCTGACCTCGAACCTGGGCGGTGAAATTCTTGCCAACCAGCAACCGGGTCATGACAGCGGCGAAGTCCGCAATCAGGTCATGGAAATTGTCCGGGCATCGTTCCGTCCGGAATTCCTGAACCGTCTGGATGAAACCATCCTGTTCCATCGTCTGGCCCGTGAACAGATGGGCAAGATCGTTGAAATCCAGCTTGGCCGTCTTGAGAAGCTGCTGTTTGATCGCAAGATCGATCTCAAGCTTGATGATGCTGCCAAGGATTGGCTGGCAGAAAAAGGGTATGACCCGATTTACGGTGCCCGCCCGCTTAAACGCGTCATTCAGCGTTATCTGCAAAACCCGCTGGCGATGCAGATCCTTGAAGGCGCGATCAAGGATGGCGATACCGTGCCGGTCTCGACCGAAGGAAGCGATCTTTTGCTGAATGGCAAAAAGGTCGAGGTGGTTGAATAACCCCGCCTGACATTACAAATGCAAAACCCCGGCATATGTCCGGGGTTTTGTCTTTTTCGGGTCATGATTACCCGGCACTATCGGTTTGCGATAAGATAGACAGATCAGACAATATGCAACCACGTAAACGACCGGGACATCACATGCAGTCAAAACCGTTTTCATCCATGCAGCGCCTTGGCGTGATCGCACTTGGTGCACTTGTTCTTTCAACCGGGATGTCCCAGCCGTCTGTGGCGCAATCCTTTTTTGACAAGGCAAAGCAAACGCTTGGCGATGCGTTGAATTCATCGGGATCAGGCAGTTCGTCAGATGCCACGAGTGCGGCGGTTTCGGCCCTGTCGTCGGATACGGTGGAGCAGGGCCTCAAACAGGCGCTTGATATGGGGGTTGATCTTGTTACCAGTCAGCTTGGCGCGACCGATGGCTTCAATGCCGACCCGGTGGCCCATATCCCGCTTCCTGAAAGTGTCAAATCAGCCCAGAAACTTTTGAGTGCCGCCGGGCTTGGCAGCTATGCCGACGAGATCGAGCTGCGCATGAACCGGGCGGCCGAACAAACCATGAGCGATGCGGGGGATATCCTGGTCAATGCGGTCAAACAGATGACCGTTGCCGATGCCAAGGGCATTCTTGAGGGACCAGATGACGCCGCAACCAGCTATCTGCGCCGTGTTGCCGGTTCGGACATCGAAGGGCGCTTGCGCCCGGTTATTACCGATGCGCTGGCAGATACCGGTGCCCTGTCGCTTTATGATCAGATGGTCGGGCAATATGACACATTGCCGTTCGTCCCCGATCTCAAGGCGTCACTGACCGATCATGCGACGGAAAAGGCAATGGACGGACTGTTCCATTACATCGCGCTTCAGGAAGCAGACATTCGTTCCGATCCGACCCGCTGGACGACAGATATCCTCAAAAAGGTATTCTCGGCCGCGCAATAGGGGCATTGGAGCCGGGGCCGTGGATGCAAACAACCGGTTTTGATCAGCGGTATTGTTCGGGAAGGTCTTCCCAGCGATCACGCATGTCGGCAAGGGTTTCGTCGGGAACCTGATGGATGCTGCCGAATTTGCCGTGGCATTCGACGATCAGAAGTTTGATATCAAGCTGTTCGGCCATGTCGATATAGGCCTTCATTTCCCAGAACCGGGTAAAGGTGTTGGAGACGATGACATTCCTGCCATCTGTCAGGGCGTCGCGACATTTGGCTTCACATTTGGCGTGGGTGTGACGAAGCCGGCGGATGTCAAATTCATAGAAGCCCTGACGGTCGACCATGAACATGTCGGCTTCCAGATGTAGCGCGCCGGTTGCCGATGCCAGATGCACGGCCAATGTTGATTTCCCTGATCCGGGAAGACCCCGGATCAGGGTTAGTGTTTGAAGCTTTCCGTCTTTGACGCCAGGCATTTCGACAGTTACTGGCCTTTGCGCTTGCGCTGATAAAGGCCATCAAGCTGTTTGCCATAGGCTTCGCGGATTTTATGGCGACGGATTTTCATCGACGGCGTCAGCATTTCGTTATCGATGCTGAACGGAGCTTCGGCGAACATGAAGCTGCGGACCTTTTCAATCGTCGACAGGCGTTTGTTGACGCGATCAATGGCGTCACGGATGGCTTTGCGGAAATCTTCGTTCTTCGCCAGCACATCGATATTGTTTTCAATCGAATTGTCGCGGGCGAATTCGCGCATGAAGTCTTCTTCCGGCCAGACAACCGCCACCAAATAGGGCAAGGCATCGCCATAGACCATGGCCTGCGAGATTTCGGTCTCAAGCGTCATCAGACCTTCGATCCGCTGGGGCGAAATATTGTCCCCGCCGGAATTGACGATGATGTCCTTCTTGCGATCGGTGATGATCAGGCTGCCTTCTTCGTCAAACATGCCGATATCGCCGGTATGAAGCCAGCCATCAACAATGGTTGCTGCCGTCACATCGGGCAGGTTCCAGTAGCCTTTCATCATGCTTTCGCCGCGCAGAAGGATTTCGCCATCCGGGGCAATCTGTACCTCTGCGCCGACCATGGGCGGACCAACGGTGCGCAGTTTGTTGTTTTCGGCACGGTTACACGAAACAACCGGGGCGAATTCGGTCTGGCCATATCCCTGCAAAATGCGGATACCGCACGATACAAACAGAACACCCAGTTCATAGTTCAGCGGCCCGCCGCCCGATACCATGGCCTTGATGCGGCCACCGAAACGTTGGCGCAACTTGCGCCGCAACAGCAATTCGCATGCAAGGTTCTGAAGCTTTTCCACAAATGTCAGGCGCTGCTTTTCGTAATTCTTGCGCCCAAGGCGGAGTGTCAGTTCAAACAGCTTCTGTTTGATGCCGCCTTCTTTTTCGACCATGCGGCTCATGCGCTGATAAAGCATTTCATAAAGACGCGGCACCGCGGTCATGATGGTCGGGCGGACTTCGGCAAGATTGGCCGCAAGCTTATCAAGGCTTTCGGCATAATAAATCTGCGCGCCGATACTCATCGGGAAATAAAGCCCGGCTGTATGTTCATAGGAATGCGACAGCGGCAGGAATGACAGGAAGATTTCGTCTTCGATGCCAAGGGTATCAATGATGTCGAACGCCCCCATGCAGTTCGACAGGATCGCCCCGTGGGCAAGCATCACGCCCTTGGGCGAACCGCCGGTACCCGACGTATAGATCAGGCAGGCCAGATCATCGCGCTTGATCCCGTTGACCCAGCTGTCGATATCATGCGCAAGACCGCGCCCCTTGGCAATCAGGTCATCCCACCGTGAAATGGTGATATCGCCAACAAAGCTCTGCCCCCATTCTTCCATCATGATGGCATGACGGCAGCGCCCGCTATCAAGGGCGGCATGCAGGAAAGGCTGGGCGAGTTTCTTGGTCGATATGATGGCAATGGCCGCACCACTGTCTTCGATCGCGTGCAAATGATCGCGTTCGGTATTGGTGGTATAGGCCGGGACAGTCATTGCGCCCACGCACATGATGGCAAGATCGGCAATCCCCCATTCCGTGCGGTTTTCCGACACTAGCAAAACCCGGTCCCCGGGACGCACGCCGATATCATAAAGCGCACGGGCAAGGGCGCGGACCTGATCGGCCACCTCAAGCCAGGTGGTGGGGACAAATTCATTGGTTTCGCTGTTTTTGGTCCAAAGAAACGGTGCGTCACCATATTTCTTGGCCTGTGCGAAAAACATCGAGGGCAAGTTTTGCCAGTCGGCATAATCCTGCAAGCTCGTCATGACATTTCCTTGCCTTGTTATCTTTTCCCGTGGTCGGCAATCTTCGGGTTGCCCTGTACTGGTTGTTCTCTTCAAATCGTTCAGATCGCGCAAGATGCAAGCTGGACCAATTTAAATGAACGTTCCAAGACAATTTTGTTATCAGGGATTGCATCGTTTGGCAGCCTGAAAATGACGAAATTTGCGTCTGCCGGAATGCTTTTCACAAAGAACATTGAATTTTCGGGAAATTTTTCACGCAATCATGCCGACGATGACGTGATCTGAACACATTGTCGGGCCATCTTCATGACGGTTTGCTGTTGTTCGGATCGACGGTAACGATATGATCGGTTGGATCGCCCGGAAATCGATCCGCATTCAGGGCTGGTGATATGGCATCAAGCAGCTATATATCGGTATCGGGATGTGACTGCGCGGCATGCGGATCATGACGGCGCAGAACGGGGCGAAAGCAAGAGATTAGTCTGGAGGACAAATGAACGCGATCAACAAGAATTTGCCGACCTGGGATCTGACGGATCTCTATAACGATCCAAAAGACCCCGCTATCCGGCGCGATCTTGATGATGCAAAAAATCGCAGTCAGGCGTTCCAAAAAAGCTATCAGGGCAAATTGAACGATCTGTCGGGCGACGAACTGGCAGGCGCGATTGCCGAATATGAAGCCATCAGCGAGATTTGCGGTAAAATCGGCTCCTTTGCACAGCTGCTTTATGCCGGTGACAGTGCTGATCCCGCAATTGGTCAGTTCTATCAGTCCGTTCAGGAAGAGATGACGGCGATTTCAAGCCTGTCGCTGTTCTTCGGGCTTGAACTGAACCGGATCGAAGATGACGCGCTTGATGCGAAATATGCCGAAAGTGCCGATCTGCGCCGGTATCGCCCGTGGCTGAATGAAAACCGGGCCTTCCGCCCGCACCAACTGTCTGACGAAGTCGAACAGGTTCTTCATGAACGCCGTGTCGCCGGATCAAGCGCCTGGGTGCGCCTGTTTGATCAGACCATGGCCGATCTGCGCTTCCCGATTGATGGCAATGAGCTGACCATGTCGGACGCATCGAACATGCTGTCCTCGACCAAGGTGGAAGATCGCAAAAAGGCTGCCAAGGCAATTGGCGATGTTCTGGGCAAGAATATCAAGCTTCTGGCGCATATCACCAACACCCTTGCCAAGGACAAGGAGATTGATGATCGCCTGCGCAAATTTGCCACCCCGGTATCGTCACGCAACCTGTCCAACCAGGTCGAAGACGAAGTGGTTGATGCGCTTAATACCGCGGTTAAAAACAGCCATGCCGATCTGTCGCACCGTTATTATCGCCTGAAGGCAAAATGGTTCGGTGTCGATCAGCTTGATTACTGGGACCGTAACGCGCCGCTTCCTGATGACGATGACCGTCAGATCGATTGGGAAACCGCACGGTCGACAGTGCTTAAGGCTTATGGTGAATTTTCACCGGAACTGGCCGCGGTTGGGCAGAAATTCTTTGATAATCCATGGATCGATGTGCCGCCCCGTGCCGGTAAATCATCGGGTGCCTTTGCCCATCCGACCGTACCGTCAGCCCATCCCTATTTGCTGCTGAACTATCACGGCAAAACCCGTGATGTGATGACCCTTGCCCATGAACTGGGCCATGGTGTGCATCAGGTCCTGGCCGGTGAACATGGCTATTTCCTGTCTGATACGCCGCTGACCCTTGCGGAAACCGCATCGGTATTTGGCGAAATGCTGACCTTCCAGTCGATGCTGCGCTCGGAAACCGATCCGAAGATGAAACGCATCATGCTGGCCGGCAAGGTTGAGGATATGCTCAACACCGTCGTGCGTCAGATCGCGTTCTTCGAGTTCGAAAAACGCGTCCATGACAAACGCCGCGAAGGTGAATTGACCGTTGATGAGATCTGCGAGATCTGGCTTGCCGTACAACATGAAAGTCTGGGCGATGCCATCCGGTATGAAGACGAGTACAAATATTACTGGTCCTACATTCCGCACTTCATCCATTCGCCGTTCTATGTGTATGCCTATGCCTTTGGCGATTGCCTTGTGAACTCGCTTTATGATGTTTACGAACACGCCGAAGACGGCTTCCAGCAGAAATATCTTGATATGCTGAAAGCCGGTGGCACCAAACATCACAAGGAACTTCTGGCACCGTTCGGTCTTGATGCATCCGACCCGGCCTTCTGGCAACGGGGTCTGAACATGATCAAACGCATGATCGACGAGCTGGAGGAGCTTTCCTGACATGAATGCAGACGACGATGATTTTACCCCACCTTCCGAAGAAAACAGATTTGGCGGGCGGGTTCGTCGTTATGCAAGGGTGGGGGCGTCGGCCGGGAAACTGGCCGCACGCCTTGCCACCGGAAAGGTGTTCGGTGGCGAAATTGATCACGCCAAATATGCTGCCGAACTGACCTCGGCCCTGGGCGGGTTGAAAGGCCCGCTTATGAAAGTGGCCCAGATCCTTTCAACCATCCCCGATGCCCTGCCCAAGGAATATACCCAGGCCCTTGCACAGCTTCAGGCTGATGCGCCCAGCATGGGCTGGCTGTTTGTCAAACGCCGGATGCGCAGTGAACTGGGGGCTGGATGGCAATCAAATTTCACCGAATTCAGCCACGATGCGGTGGCCGCTGCATCGCTTGGGCAGGTGCATAAGGCAATCCTGCCCGACGGGCGCGAAGTGGCCTGCAAGCTGCAATATCCCGACATGTCGGCAACGGTTGAGGCCGACCTTAAGCAGCTTCGCGCCGCCTTTGCGATCTATAAGCGCTATGACAGTGCGATCGATGCCGAAAATATCCAGAACGAACTGACAGCACGCCTGCGCGAAGAGCTTGATTACGCCCGCGAAGCCAAACATATGCGCCTTTATGGCCACATGTTGGCCGGTGAAAATACCGTGCATGTTCCCGAACCGGTGGACGGGCTGACCACCGGGCGGCTTTTGACCATGACCTGGCAAAACGGACAGAAGTTCCAGAAATTCCTTGATAGCAATCCCGATCAGGATGCGCGCAATCAGGTGGCGCTTAACATGTTCCGGGCCTGGTATGTGCCGTTTTACCGTTATGGCGTCATTCATGGTGACCCGCATCTGGGCAATTACACATTGCGTGATGACCTGTCGGTCAATCTTCTCGATTTCGGCTGTATCCGTATCTTCAAACCCGATTTCGTCAAGGCGGTGATCACGCTTTATGAAGCCCTTCGCGACGAGGACGAGGAAAAGGCCGTTTCCGCCTATGAAAGCTGGGGCTTTGAGGCGCCGTCACGCGAACTGATTGATGTGCTTAACATCTGGGCCAGCTTTGTTTATGGCCCGATCCTTGATGACCGCGAACGCAAAATGGGCGAAACCAATTCGGTTGCCTATGGCGCGGAAGTCGCCGCCAAGGTCCATCAGGAACTGCGTCGTGTCGGCGGGGTAAAGCCGCCACGTGAATTCGTGCTGGTTGATCGGGCTGCTGTCGGGCTGGGTGCTGTGTTCCTGCGCCTTGATGCGCATGTGAACTGGTATCGCCTGTTCCATGATCTGGTCGGCGATTTTGATGTCTCTGAACTCGAATCCCGTCAGAAAAAGGCCCTTGATCTGATCGGGCTGGAACGCCCGGAAGATTGATAAACGGCTTATAAGTCGCGACGATTCGTGGTTTGAGGCGGCGGAATCGGGGCTGATTTTCGCCAAACAGATCGATGTTTGATCGTATTCGAGACTAAAAACACTTCCGTTTCTCACGCGAACGATAAGTTTTTTCGCGAACTTTTTCATAATTCAAACGTTCCCAGATCAATGCCAGTCAGGCATTTGATGCAGACTTGCGCGTTTGTTTGTAAGATAATGTTCACTTTCTGCGTGGGGTGAAAATAGGGGAAACTGCTGTAAATCAACGGTCTATTGTGTGATGGTGTGGATCAAGACCTGTTCCGTTACGGAAATAAAATGTGCGAAAATCCGCACATAATGCAATTTCACCGTTGTTAATCGAAATTCAGTTAAACTGATTTTTTATAGGTTTTTGATATTGTGGTTGTTGGTGGGAAATCGCATCTTGCTTTCAACGCAGACATGGCGGGGCGTCATTGATTGTTTGTCCTGAGCACCAATGGCGGGTGGGACCTGACATGTCACCAAGGCTTTATGCCTCGGAATGCGTGGTGGGAAAGTGGGCGGTTTCTTCTGCGTTAGCTGGAAGAACCGCCTTTTTTCTTTCCGGGCAAGGGTGCCGGTAGCCGGATCAAAACAGAATGCGTGATGACATTCTGAAACCGGTTACTTCGCAATAACAACAAGAATTACCGTGCTTACCATTACATTAGGGAAGGAGGTCTAACGCGATGAAACTGGCCGTTCCAAAGGAAATATGGCCCGGAGAGAAGCGCGTTGCCGTCACACCAGAGACCGTCAAGAAGCTGAAGGCTCTGGGGTTCGACGTCGCAATTGAGGCTGGTGCCGGAATTGACGCCGCCATACCGGATGATCGCTTTGTCGATGCCGGTGCAACCATTGCCAAGACAATGAAAACGACCGTGAAGGATGCCGATGTCATCTTCAAGGTTCGCCCACCTGTCATTGATGGCAAAACCAACGAATTGACGGCTTATAAAAAGGGGGCTGCTGTTGTTGCCCTGCTTGAGCCCTATGACCGCAAAGACCTGATCGATGCGATGGCCAAGGCCGGGGTTGATGGCTATTCCATGGAACTGATGCCGCGTATTTCGCGTGCACAGTCGATGGACGTTCTGTCGTCGCAATCCAACCTTGCCGGATATCGCGCGGTTCTTGATGCCGCCCATGAGTTCGGCCGGATCTATCCGATGATGATGACGGCGGCCGGCACCTTGCCGCCCGCCCGTGTTGTTGTGGTCGGGGCCGGTGTTGCGGGCCTTCAGGCCATTGCAACGGCCAAGCGCCTTGGTGCCGTTGTGTCGGCATTTGACGTGCGCCCGGCGGTAAAGGAACAGGTCCAGTCGCTTGGCGGTACCTTTATCGAAGTCGAAGACGACAATGCATCGGATGCAGAAACCTCTGGCGGCTATGCCAAGGAAATGTCGGACGACTACAAGAAAAAGCAGGCCGAGAAGCTCAAGGAAGTTCTGGCCAAGACCGACATCGTCATTACGACCGCCCTTATTCCCGGTCGTCCGGCCCCGGAAATTGTCACAGCCGACATGGTTGCCGGCATGAAACCGGGTTCGGTGATCATTGATCTGGCCGCGGAACGCGGTGGCAACGTTGCCGGTGTGAAGCTTGGCGAAACGGTTCTGACTGACAATGGCGTAAAGCTGATCGGTCCGGCAAATATCACAAGCTCGGTCGCGACCGATGCAACCGCGATGTATGCCAAGAACCTTTTGAACTTCATTACCCTTTCTGTCGACAAGGACAAGGGCGCACTGGTGTTTGACGGCGAAGACCAGATCATCGCCGAAACCAGGCTCACCCATGACGGAAAGGTCGTCCATCCGAAATTCGGCGGGGAGGAGGTCGCAAATGGCTGATCAATCCGTAGCCCAGAATGCAAATGAACTGCGTGATGCCGCCCTTGGTCTGGCAGAAAAGGCCGCAAAGCTTGCCGACAGTCTGGCAAGTGGCGCAACCGACGCAGCAAACACCGCCACGGTCGCAGTCCAGGGAACGGGCGTCAGCCCGACGGTTCTTGGTCTGACCGTGTTCGTACTGGCCTGTTTTGTCGGCTATTACGTGGTGTGGAAAGTCACCCCGGCCCTTCATTCACCCCTGATGGCGGTTACCAACGCCATTTCGTCGGTGATTATTGTCGGTGCACTTCTTGCAGCAGGCCCGGTGGAGATGAACTTCTCCAAGATGATGGGCTTCATCGCGGTGGTGTTGGCATCGGTCAACATCTTTGGCGGCTTTATCGTCGCCCAGCGCATGCTGCATATGTTCAAGAAAAAGAAGTAGGGGGAACACACAATGTCGGAAAACCTTTCGGCTTTCCTGTATCTGGTGGCCTCGGTCTGCTTCATCCTGTCGTTGCGCGGACTTTCGTCACCTGAATCGGCCCGGACCGGGAACATCCTTGGCATGGTGGGTATGGCAATTGCCATCTTTACCACGCTGGCATCCCCGGCGGTGCTGTCTTATACCACCATCATTGTCGGCATCCTGATTGGCGGTGCGATCGGTACGGTGATCGCCCTTAAAATCCAGATGACCGCCTTGCCACAGCTTGTCGCGGCCTTCCATTCGCTTGTCGGTCTGGCAGCGGTGTTTGTTGCCGGTGCGGCCCTGTATTCGCCCGGTGCCTATGGCATCGGAACGGCGGGCAATATCGGTGCAGCCAGCCTGATTGAAATGGGGCTTGGCGTTGCCATCGGTGCGATTACCTTTACCGGATCGCTGGTTGCATTCGGCAAGTTGCAGGGCATTGTTTCGGGGACGCCGGTACGCTTCCCGGGGCAGCATATGCTGAACCTGTGCATCGGGATCGGCATTGTTGTCTTTGCCATCATCCTTGTTGCAACCGAAAGCCATACGGCCTTCTGGATCCTGGTTGCGCTGGCGCTTGTTCTGGGTATCACGCTGATCATTCCGATTGGCGGGGCGGACATGCCGGTCGTTGTTTCCATGCTGAACTCCTATTCCGGTTGGGCAGCATGTGGCATCGGCTTTACCCTGCAAAACAACGCGCTGATCATTACCGGTGCGTTGGTGGGTGCTTCGGGGGCGATCCTGTCCTACATCATGTGCAAGGGCATGAACCGTTCGATCTTCAACGTCATCTTTGGCGGCTTTGGTGCCGAAGGTGAAGCTGCCGCTGCTGGTGGCGGTGATGGCGATCGTGCGGTCAAATCCGGATCGGCCGATGATGCGGCCTTCATCATGAAGAATGCATCGAACGTGATCATCGTTCCGGGCTATGGCATGGCGGTCGCACAGGCACAGCACGCATTGCGTGAAATGGCCGATATCCTCAAGGCCGAGGGTGTCAATGTCCGCTACGCCATCCATCCGGTGGCAGGTCGTATGCCCGGTCACATGAACGTGCTTCTGGCCGAGGCCAGCGTTCCCTATGACGACGTTCTGGAAATGGAAGAAATCAACCGTGATTTCGGTTCCGCCGACGTTGCCTTTGTCATCGGGGCCAACGACATCACCAACCCGGCCGCCAAAACCGATCCGGCCAGCCCGATCTTTGGCATGCCGATCCTTGAGGTTGAAAAGGCCAAAACGGTCCTGTTTGTCAAACGCGGCATGTCAGCCGGTTACGCTGGCATCCAGAACGAACTGTTCTTCAAGGACAACACAATGATGCTGTTTGGCGATGCCAAAAAGATGTGCGAAGAAATCGTCATGCATCTCGATAACTGATCAAGCCATCCGGTTCGAACATGAAGAAGGCGGCTCCAATGGGGCCGCCTTTTTTATATGATTTTCTCTTGATGTAAATCGGTTGTGCTGTCTATTATTTGTTAATATTTTAGTTGTGGAGGTGGGTGTGCCTGTAAGACTTAGAAGTTTTCAAGTGTCCGAGTTGTTTGGTGTGTATGATAACTCGATAGCCCTGAATGTAGATGGAAGAATTACAGCCGTAATAGGACCGAACGGGAGAGGTAAAACCGTCTGTCTTAGGATGATAAATGCATTTTATAATATGCATTATTCATATTTTTCAACGGTTGATTTTAGTTATGCGTTGTTTTCTTTTACTGATGGAACAGAGGTGAAAATAAACAAGGGATATGATCAGGAAACTTTGTTTGAAGATGGTGTCGAAAGAATTAGTTCTCGTATAACTTATACAGTATCTCGTCCTGGATGGGAGGAGATTACTTGGGAGCCGCAGGATGTTCCGGCTTTTAGAGGTGCTAAACTTGTAAGCAAATACTTGCCGTTCTTGACGCGCATATCACCAGAGTTTTGGTCTGATGATAGAACAGGTGAGGCCGTACGCTACGAGGAACTAATTCATAGATATGCAGATTTTTTGCCTACAAGGTTGTTGGGTCAAGAGGATTCTGAAGTAAAAGAAGTATTGAATGATATTGTTGGTTCTGTGTCGTGTAGTTTGGTTGAAACGCAGCGCCTTTTGAGGTTTACCGGAGAGAATGCGAGGGACTTTCGTTACGAAGGGCGTTCAAAATATGCTCCAGAGTTGGTTGTGGAGGAAAAGGCAAAAAAGCTAAAGAGACTTTTGCTTAAAGAGTTAGAGGAATATGCAAGTCTTTCTCAGAGGTTGGATAGATCTTTTCCGAACAGAATGATTAAAGCTCATGGAAAAAAGAGGTCTTCTACAGATCAGATACTGAATAGATTTGTTGGGTTGGAGAAAAAAAGGGAAGAACTTCAGAACTTCGGAGTTATTGAGAAGGAGTTTGAGCCTCTCGCTCGTCCTAGTACAATTGACCCAGGTATCCTTAATCTACTTTCTATATACGTGGAAGATGCGGAGAAGAAGCTTTCTGTCTTTAATGACATAAAATCAAAAATATCCGTATTTACTGAAATATTAAACAGTCGATTTCTCGATAAGTATGTGCAAGTAAATCGAGAATGCGGTTTCCAAGTTGTATCTCAAAAATCCGGTCACGAGATCGCATTAAGCAAACTTTCTTCTGGTGAGCAGCACCAGCTTGTAATGCTTTTTGAACTTCTATTTGAGATTAAAGAAGATAGCCTAATACTAATTGATGAACCTGAGATATCCTTGCACGTAGTGTGGCAGAAAAAGTTTATTTCAGACCTGATGAAAATTATTGAAGTCAATAGCTTTGACGTAGTCATTGCTACGCATTCTCCGCAGCTGATCGGCCGTTGGAGCAATCTCGCCGTTGAATTGGCTAGTGTCGACGGTGAATGAGAATGTTGCATAATTATTTAGAAGCTCAAGATGTAGCTCAGCAAATTCGTATGGAAAGAAGTGGTGGGGCTACTAGTTCTTTCTTCGTACTAGAAGGTAGAAATGATCAAAGAACATTGTACACGTTCGTGGATGATGAGCACTGCGAGATTGTAATAGCAGGTAAGAAGGAAAATGTTGTCGGAGCAATTCAAATTTTGGACGAAGAAGGAATCCCCGGCGTTGTCGGGTTGATTGATACGGACGCTGTTGGTGCAGATTATCAAAGTGAAAATTTAATCGACACCGGCGTTCGGGATATGGACGTTATTGTTTTCCTGTCTGAAGCCTTTGATCGTTTTATTTTTGAAAGAGCAGATCCAGATAAGCTTAAGGCCTTTGAAGAGAAGTCAGGTAAAACTCTTCGACGTAAGGTGCTTGATGCCTGCGTTCCAATAGGGTGTCTATGGTTGGTTCGTTATCACATGCAAGTTGACCTGAAGTTTAAGGGACTCAAATACAATTTTGTCGATGAAGACGATTTGTCCATTGATGAATCTGCGCTCTTAAATGATGTTCTCGACCAATCGTGCTCGGGCATAGATAGAAGTGAAGTGGAGCGTCGATACAAAATTATCCGTCGACAACCTTTTTCGGCAGAAGACATATGCAGGGGGCATGATCTGGCTGAAGTGACCGGGATTGCATTGAGAAAATGTGTCGCCGACTTGAGGTGTAGGAAAACAGGAAAACCTGATGTCCGAACATGGCGCTCGGAAGTTGAGTTAGGATGGAGGTTGAGTTTCGGCAGTGCGCAGTTTCAGGCCTCCCCATTGATGGGTAAAATCCAAGATTGGGAGGACGAGCACCAACCTTACACTGTACTGAAACACTAGCGTCAGCGTCGCTTTTAGTTTGAGTAACTTCACGACAGCCTATTGCTATTAAAGTAGAAACCTTAGGCGGCCGAATTTCGGGCCGCCTTTTTTTCGTCGGAGTGGTTGCTTATAACCCCAAGCTGTCGGAGGATTTGAACATCATGGATCGGAAGGTCATATGTTTCGAATAGTCAGGGTCTCGCTTTTTATGGTGGTCATTCTGTCGATTGCGCTGGTCGCGTCGATGGGGCTGAACATTCTGACCTATGTGCGCCTGACCGATGAAGACCCGATTGCGGCCCTTTATTTCGAACCGGTTTCCGAGGATGTGTTTACCGCGCATCTGGTGTCCGATGATCCCGGTGTCAGCGGGACCTATGAAATCCTTGGCGATCAGTGGCGGATTGATGCGGAATTCATCAAGCTGAAGCCATGGGCCAATATCATTGGCATGGATGCCCGTTATCAGCTTGTGCGGTTCGAGGGCCGATATCGCGATGTGGTGCGGCAAAATACCGCACCGTTTCGGGCCTATGAGCTTGGGGCGGGCGATGCGCTTGATCTGATCAATTATCTGGCGGAATGGAATTTTCTGGTCGATGCCGAATATGGCAGTTCGACCTATACCGATATCAAGGAAGATACGGTGTATCGGGTTTATCGCACCCAGTCGGGGATTATCATCCGGTCCGAACCGATGCCCGATCCGATTGGGTATGAGCCAACGATGCTTGATGATATCCGGGCCTGGGTGGCGGGAAACTGATGTGAAATCAGTCTCGTTTCAATAGTCCAGAAAAACCAAACCCGCCCGGATTGCTCCGAGGCGGGCTTGGCGCACGGGTCCGAACTTGGCAAGCCAAATTCGATCGTACAGTCACGTTCGAGATACCCCGAAAGTGAAAAAGACTAGAAGCCTTCGCGCTCGATGCGCTTACGCTCCAGCTTGCGGGCACGACGGATTGCTTCCGCCCCTTCGCGAGCTTTCTTCTCCGACGGCTTTTCAAAGTGGCGACGGAGTTTCATCTCACGGAAAATGCCCTCGCGCTGCATCTTTTTCTTAAGCGCTTTCAGAGCCTGATCGACATTGTTGTCGCGAACGATTACCTGCACGGAAACCACGCTCCTTTCAAAAAAACAAAAACACCCGGAGTGCGGAATGCTCCCCGGTTGGATTTACGGTCAAGCTGACCGTGGCCTGTATATAGTGCAAACCGGCCAAAAAGAAAAGAGGGAAGGGGATATTCGCCTTTGACGTTTATACATGCCTGCACCGCAAAACGCCAAGGCATGGGAGGTGAATTTCCGATGTCGGTTTTGTGATAGGATGCTTTGGGTGAATTATATAGTAAAAATAAAATCAAAAGTTGCTATAATGCGTTGACAAAATTCAATATATCGCGGGCCACCAAGGGTGATCAGCCCCGGATATCAAAACGCACAAGGCAAGGTTGGTTCAAAAACGGGTAGGGTCCACAGATGGAAAACAGTCTGCGCGAAGCGGCAATTGCCCATGCGCCGTTCTTTGTTACAGCGCCGGGCGATACCGATGCCCTGTTTGTCGGTGTTGTCTGGTTTGTGATTCTGGCGGTGTTTTTGATCGGGGCGTTTTATCTGAATATCCATGCCTTGCCCGAACGGTTGGCCCATCATGCCAATCACACCCAAATTCAGTTGATCGGTGTTCTGACGCTTTTGGCGTTATTTACCCATAACAACGTGTTCTGGGTGGCGGCACTGGTTCTGGCGGTGATCCGGTTCCCCGATTTCATTTCCCCGATTCAGGCGATCGCCAATGCGCTTATGGCGATGGCGCAGGCCAAGGGGGTGACCATAAGCCCCGGTGGTGCGACCCAAAACCCGTCGCCAAGCCCGTCGTCAAGCCCGTCGGGAGCCCCGGCGCCAAACCCGTCACCAGCAACGGCACATGGGACAACCGATGTGAAACCGGCGGACGGGGCAGGCAACCCTGATCCGTCATCCGGGGACGCGCGTCAGGAGAATCCGAAAGATGTTTGAGCTTCTTCTGTGTTCGATGTTCACCATCCTGCCCGATTTTCTGGTGCGCCGGTATGTCCAGGGCAAAAGGATCGGCAAGGAATTAACCCTGTTTTCCGTCTGGTATGAACTTCGCTATGGCATTACGGCCTGTGCGATCCTGACACTTAGTCTGGTGACGTTGATTTTCTATTTCCATCCGTCGACAACCAATGTGTCGTCCTTTTTCCGGACCATCACCATTCTGCCGGAAAAGGGCGGGCGCGTGGTCGAGGTTTATGTCGATAATGATGACGATGTCGATGCCGGGGACCCGTTATTCCGCCTTGATAACCGGGTCGAACGCGAAGCCGTTGCCATGGCCGAACAGCGTATTGCCGAAATCCGTGCCCAGATGGATGTGGCGCGTGCCGATATTGCCGTGGCCGAAGGCAATGTCGAACAGGCGCGCGGGGCCTATAATCAGGTGCGTGATGAATTGAAGGTCAAATCGGACCTGCTGTCGCGCGGCACCAATGCGGTTTCAAGGCGCGAAGTCGAACGGTTGGAAGTATCATTGACCACGCGTCAGGGCGGCCTTAATGCCGCCGAGGCCAGCCTGAATGTGATCAAGACCAAGCTTGACAGTCTTCTGCCCGCCCAGCTTGCCAATGCGCAGGCAGCCTTGCGATCGGCCGAGGCTGATTTGTCCAAAACCGTGGTCCGCGCCGGGGTAAAGGGCAATATCCAGCAATTCGCCCTTCAGGTCGGGGATTTTGTCAGCCCGATCTTGCGTCCGGCCGGTATCCTGATCCCGGAACGGGACGGGGAAACCATATTCCTGGCCGGCTTTAACCAGATATCGACACAGGTGGTCAAAACCGGTGTGATTACCGAAGTCACCTGTGCGTCCCTGCCATTTGAAATCATTCCGATGGTGGTGATTGATGTGCAGCCGGTGATCGCCGCCGGTCAGTTCCGGCCAAGCGACCAGTTGCTTGATATCACCGAACGGGCCAAGCCCGGTACGTTCCTGGTCAAGATGGTGCCGCTTTATCCGGAATCGATTGCCGATGTGCCGCTTGGCAGCAAATGTGCCGGTAATGCCTATACCAACACCCATGATCAGCTTGAAAATCCTGATATCGGAACAGGAGAATGGCTGTTCCTGCATATGGTGCAGACCGTCGGTGTGGTTCATGCGCTGCTCCTGCGGGTTCAGGCCCTGCTATTGCCGATCCAGACGCTGGTTCTGACCGGGCACTAGGGATGGGGTATTCCCGGGATGCGCCGGAGGATTGCAAGGATGAGTACCGCTGGCATCGCAGGTGTTGCTTGCACGGTTCGGTATCGTCGGGATGTTTTGCACGCTGGGGCTTTACAGCCGGGCGGTTTTGGATGGATATAGTGCTATGTCGATCCTGAAAATTGCCCGGATGGGCCACCCGGTTCTGCGCAAGGTCGCCGACCGGGTCGAAGACCCGCTTGACCCCGAAATTCAGCGCCTGATTGCTGATATGAAGGACACCATGAAGGATGCCGGTGGCGTTGGCCTTGCGGCACCACAGGTGTTTCAGTCAAAGGCGATCATGGTCTATTACGTGCCCGCCATGCGCCAAAGCGATGATCCCGACGATGCGGCCATTCCGCTGTCGGTTCTGATCAATCCGGAAATCGAACCGGTTGGCGATGAAATCGTTGATGGCTGGGAAGGGTGCCTGTCGATCCCGGGGCTTCAGGGGGTGGTACCGCGCTGGAACAAAATCCGTTATCGCGGGTTAAATGAACAGGGCGAAGAAATCGAACGCATTGCCGGTGGGTTCCATGCCCGGGTCGTTCAGCATGAATATGATCATTTGATCGGAGTCATGTATCCCGAACGTATGGAAGACATGACGCTTCTTGGGTTTAACGAAGAATTGCGCGAATACCCGCCCGAGACTACATTCAGGCAGGCTTGTGCATCGCGAAGTGATGACGATGCGCAAGACGCCGGATCACCTGACGAGGAGGCATAAATGACCGTGTCCGAAAGCATGAGCCGCCTGCAAGCCCAGCGCGAAGCACTGGTCGAGGCCGCCCTTGAACATATCCCCTTTGACGGCTGGACCAGACAGGCGCTGCTGGCCGGGGCAGAGGATCTTGATCTTGCGCCGGGTGAAGTGGACCGATTGCTGCCAAATGGTATCCGTCAGGCCATTGTGACCTATGTCGAAATGACCGACCGCAAAATGATCGCCGCCCTTGATGAGAAGGGGCTGGAAAACATGAAAATCCGCGACCGGATTGCTACGGCGGTCAAAACCCGGCTTGATCTGGTGGAAAATCAGAAAGACGCCGTGCGCGGTGCGCTGGCCTTCATGACCCTTCCGCAAAATGCTGCCCTTGGGCTTAAACTGACCCATGGCACGGTTGATGCGATGTGGGTTGCCGCCGGTGATACATCGACCGATCATAACTGGTACACCAAGCGCATGTTGCTGGCCGGGGTGTATGGATCGACGCTGGCTTACTGGCTGGATGATACATCCGATGATCATGCCGACAGCTGGGCGTTTCTTGACCGCCGGATCGGCAATGTTCTGCAAATCCCGAAAATCACCGCCAAGCTGGGCAAGGTCGGCAAGTTTGCCACAGCCCCGTTCAAGCTTGGTGCAAAGGTCGCCAATTGCATGCCGACCCCGGGGCGGCTGCGCCGTCAGTTCGGGGGCTGAGCCGAACGGCTGCCAAGCATAAAGACGAAATCAGAAACGCCACCGGCAGCAATGCGGTGGCGTTTTGTTTTGGATCGGGAACTCTTTGGGGGCGATGGTCCGGAAGGCGGACCTAAAAGGTGTTTTCAAGAAAACTCAGAAGCGTTCTGTCCGGGGCGTTTGCGCGTTTCATGTCCTCGGCCAGATCGACGGTGAAGGCTGATCCGAAAAGATGGCGCGGGCTGTCGCCATTGGCTTTGCGCTTTGCCTTGTCATCGGCGGACTGGATTTCTTCAAGGGTCGGTTTGGCTGCCAGCGCAACCAGTTCGGACGGCGGCGTTCCCATCCAGATGCCCTTGCGGTTTTCCTTGGCAAATTCCTGATCGCGCAAATAGGTCGCACAACTCGGATGGCTGTCGCAGCTGACCATATCGACCATTGCCCACCCGGCACGCAGGATCAGCCGGTTCAGGTCATTACGCCCGATGGTGCATTCGGTCAGCATCGGGAACAGCTGCACATCCGAGACCTGCTGACATTTGATGGCATAGTTGTCGATGATGCGATCAAGTGCCTGGGATGCGGCGGCACCGCACTGGAATTCAACCGATCCCGCACGGCAAATCATGCCCGGTTTCGGGGCGCGAATGCCAAACAGTTCAACAATCAGATTGCCAAAACGAAGCTTGTCGCCTTCGACAACTTCGGGAAAACCGGCCGCACCCGGTGCGGCATATGCGCCATTCAGGCGGGTTTCGATGGCTCCAAGCCCGGCAAGCATCGCAACAATGATCAGAAGTTTCTTCATCACGTTCAGTCCGTAAAGAGTTTCCTGCCTGATCAACAGCAAACCCGATGCCAATCTGCTGGGCATAAAATGCCAGCCGGTGATATTGATGCGATATTGATGCGTAACGTAATGAAATACATAACAAAAAGCCCCGGACGCATGCGCTGTCCGGGGCTTTGAATATCGTGTGACCTTACAGTCGGGGCACTTTATTTGGGAAGAACCCAGGTCACGTGACCCATTTTGCGTCCCGGCTTTGCTTCGGCCTTTCCGTAAAGGTGCAGTTTTGCATTCGGCTCGGTCAAAATTGCCTGCCAGTCATTGATGTCATCACCCAGAAGGTTCTTCATGCGGGCCTTGGAATGGTGGGCCGGATCGCCCAGCGGCAGGCCGCAAACAGCACGGATGAACTGTTCGAACTGGCTGGTGATGCAGGCATCAATGGTCCAGTGACCGGAATTGTGTGGGCGCGGGGCCACTTCATTGACCAGAATGTCACCATCGGTGGTGACAAACATTTCAACCGCCAGAAGGCCGACGAACTCCATCGCACTGACCAGCTTGATTGCGATGTCTTCGGCCTTTTTTGACAGGCTGTCGGCAATTTCAGCCGGGGCGACGGTCACATCAAGAATGTGGTTGGTATGCACGTTTTCGACCGGGCAGAAGCAGGCGGTATCACCCTGAACGCCGCGTGCGACAATGACCGAGATTTCACGCTCAAAGGAAATGAAACCTTCAAGGATGGCCTCGGCCCCCTTCATCTCGTCCCAGGCATCGGCCAAATCGGTATCGGCGTTGATTTTGACCTGTCCCTTGCCGTCATAGCCAAGTTCGGTGGTCTTGAGAACCGACGGGCGGCCAAGTTTGGCGACCGCTACTTCAAGATCGGCAAGCGAACGGACAGCTTCGAACGGGGCGGTGCCGATACCGTGGTCGTTGCAGAAGGTCTTTTCACGCAGGCGGTTTTGCGAAATATGCAGGCATTTCCAGCCCGGGCGTACCGGCACCAGGTCAGAAAGCAGCTTTACGCTGTCATGCGGGACGTTTTCAAATTCAAACGTGACGACATCAACATCCTCGGCAAAGGCACGCAGTGCATCCAGATCGGTGTAATCGGCAACGGTTGCCTTGGCGCAAACCTGTTCGGTCGGGCTGTCGGCCCCCGGGCCAAACACATGGACCTTATAGCCCAGTTTAGCCGCACAGAAGGCGGCCATACGGCCAAGCTGGCCGTTGCCCATGATGCCAATCGTACTTCCCGGTGCGATGATGCGCGTGTCGAAATCCTGCGTCATTTAATCCTCGATCAAAAATCTTCCCGGTGGGAAAACATTGCCTGTCGTCAGGCCAATTTCAAATCTGTGACGGGCAAAACAAAAACGCGCCCGTTTGGGCGCGCCTGTCTTGGGTCATGGTGCCGGATCAACCGGTTCGTCGGCGACCGATGCGGTCTGGGCTGCGCGCCAGTCATCAAGGCGTGCGGCAAGTCCGTCATCCATCAGCGCCATGATTTCGGCGGCCATCAGACCGGCATTCTTTGCACCCGCCGATCCGATGGCAAGGGTACCAACCGGAACGCCGCCCGGCATCTGCACGATGGAAAGCAGGCTATCAAGGCCCTTAAGGGTGCGGCTTTGAACCGGCACACCCAGCACCGGAAGCGGCGTCATGGCCGCTGCCATGCCCGGAAGGTGGGCCGCCCCGCCAGCACCGGCGATAATGACCTTAAGGCCGCGTGACTTTGCCGTTTTGGCATAGTCATACAGGCGATCAGGGGTGCGATGGGCCGAAACGATTTTCTTTTCGTAAGGGACGTTCAGCGCATCGAGGACATCTGCTGCGTTTTTCATGGTTTCCCAGTCGGACTGGCTTCCCATGATAATGCCGATGACCGGTGTTTGATCGCTCATGTTGGCGGCTCCGTATTCGGGCGGTTTCGTGAAGGGCCGCATTATATGCAGCACGGGCCATCATGCAAGCCTGCTTGCAACATGCCAGACCCGCAGAATCCTTTATATTTTCCTGTCCGATCTTCAATTATTCCGCGCTACCCGGAAGGGTAGCGATACTATTCTTACTGTCGATTGAAAATTAATGTGAAATGATTGTACTTTTGATTTATTATTTACCAATCACTCATATAACTGTGCAGGTAGCACGGGAAGGTCAGACATGAAAGTCACAAGGCCCGGTTCGTTGACACCCTCCATGGGGGGCGGGGATGGCAGATACCCATCCAATCCGTATGGTGTACTTGCCTATGGCAGGGATGCCGGAAGTCGACGTGCGCCCAGCCGCGAACATCAGGTTGATATCGATACGGAAACGCATCCCGACACGGTGGATGACGTTCCCTTTCACACGCCTGATATGGCCAATGTCCTTGGCATTCCAGACAGTCAGGTAACCCCGGCCGTTGAACAGGCCATCGGCCGGTTGATGGTGCGCATCAACAGTCTGACGGAAAATGTCAATGAACTGAAAAAGCGGCAGGCACGTTTGGCCCGCACCGAAGGCCGTGATCCGTTTACCGGGGCGCTCAGCTATCCGACCTTTATGCAGATCCTTGAAAACGAAGTTTCCCTGATCGGAACGGACCGCACCAACAGGACGGTTCTGATCTGCGAGCTGTTTAATATTGACGATATTCTTCAGCGCTACGGACAGGGCTGCAAACACGGCCTGTTCAACTATGTCCGCAGAATCATGGCCGATTTCGTGATGGCACCGCATCATCTGGGCTATCTGGGATGCAATGATTTTGTTGCCTTGATGTATAATGTTGATCGTGACGATGTGTTGCAGCGTGCCGATGCGATAACGCGCTGGCTTGAACAGAACCCCTATTCGCATAACGACAAATTCATCTATGTCGTGCCGGTCTTTGGCCTTTATCAGGCGACCAATGGCGATACGGCCCAGTCGGTTCTGAATTCTGCGGATGCCGCCTTGCGCGCACAAAAGGAAATGCGCCTCGCCCAGCTTGACCGTATCCCTTACGGCATCTGATTGCTTCGCATATGGATTGAATGCCCGATGCAAGGCTTGGCCTTGCATGTTTTTTTGTGTGGTCTTCAAAAACACAAACCCCGCATCGTCAATCGACGGTCGGGGTGCGGTTCGGATCAAATTTTTACAGGGTGTCGGGGCGCTTTCGCGTATGGGCAAAATCGGCGCCCCACGCGGGTGCAATTGCCGGCCCGGTCAGGCAATAATGTCGGGCACGAGTTGCGACTCGACATAGCGAATTTCATCTTTTAACGCGAGTTTGCGCTTTTTCATGCGGCCCAGACGCAATTGGTCATGGTGCGGGGCCTGAACCATCTGTTCGATGGCGATATCAAGATCGCGGTGTTCCTCGCGCAATGAAAGAAGTTTCTTTTCAATCTCGATCTGATTGATTTCGTCCATTTTTGATCCAGCTTAATAATCAACGCGAAGGGATTCTGATAATACCAGAATTGAGGTGGGCAACCCATATGATTTGTATCACCCTTTGCGGGCGGGACCCTGAAATCAGGGTCCGGAACTTAAAATAATGATGGCGACCTTGGGAAGGAAACACATGCGGATCGGGATTTTGACCAGTGGTGGCGATTGCGCCGGACTGAATGCTGTTATTCTAGCGGTCGTGCGCCGTGCGGTTCTTGGTTATGGCTGGGATGTTGTCGGTATCCGTCAGGGCACGCACGGCCTGATGCAGGACCCGCCCCAGGCGATTGATCTTAATGATCAGGTCAATAATGACGGCATGTTGCGTCTTGGCGGGACCATTCTTGGCACGATCAACAAAGGCGATCCGTTTCATTATCCGATGCCCGATGGCAGTTTTGCCGACCGCTCGCAGGAAGTGATTGATGGCTATCACAAGCTTGGACTGGATGCGCTGATCGGGGTTGGCGGGGATGGCAGCATGGCGATCCTGCATCGGCTGGCCCAGATGGGGGGCATCAATCTGGTCGGTATTCCCAAAACCATCGATAACGATCTGGCCCAGACCGAATATTCGGTCGGCTTTACCACCGCGGTCAATGTCGCGGTCGAGGCACTGGACCGCCTGCAACCGACTGCCGCATCACACGATCGCATCATGATCCTTGAAGTCATGGGGCGCGATGCCGGGCATATTGCGTTGTTTGCCGGGGTTGCGGGTGGGGCGGATGCCATTCTGATCCCGGAAATGGATTACGATCTTGATGCGTTGACCGAACATTGTCTCAATATCCGTAAACGCGGGCGCAACCATGCGCTGGTGATTGTCGCCGAGGCGGTCAAACGCGATGACGGGGCGGCCGTGACCCAGGGCGATGACGGCCAAAAGGTCCGCTATGGCGGGATCGGGCACTGGCTGGCCGATGAACTTGGTGCGCGTACGGGCTGGGACACGCGGGTTACTGTTCTCGGGCATGTTCAGCGCGGCGGAACGCCATCGCCGCGTGACCGGGTGATTGCATCGGCCTTTGGGGTTCATGCGGTCGATCTGATTGCCGACCAGAAGTTTGACCGGGTTGTCGCCTGGTCAAAGCGCAAGGTTGTCGATGTGGCGATGGCCGATGTTATTGTCGGTCCGCGTCTGGTTGATACGGCGGGCACGATGGTCTCGACGGCAAAGGGGCTTGGTGCTTATCTCGGGCATCCGCCAAAGGTCGCGCGCACGGCAAAAACCGTGTGATGATCAGACAAAACAAAAAACGATACGAGCAGGTAACAATGGATCAGGATGAAGTCTGGACCTTTACGGTCGGGATGTATGGTCGCGACGGTGTGGCAAAGCTGTGTCTGGAATTGCAGGAACGCTGTGGTCTGGATGTGAACATGCTGCTGTTCATGTTCTTTCTTGGTCAGAAAGGATTGGCACCGCACAGCGTCAGCGCCCTGGAAGAAGCCGTGCGGGACTGGCGCGACAATGTGATCGTTCCGTTGCGCCAAACCAGACGCTTTTTGCGTGATGACCCGCGCGCAACCGCCCAGGAACTGCGCCAAAAGGTCAAATCAGACGAATTGCAGGCAGAACGGATTGAACAGCATATCCTGTGTGACGCGGTAACGCCGATCCCGTCGGATGACCCGTTTGCCGGGGCACGGGCATATCTGTCGCCCACCCGGTTCGATCTGGAACAGGGCGAATGTGATCAGGCGCTAAATCGCCTGATCTCGCTGATGGGGTTGGTCGGGGCCTGAGGCCACGATGAACGATCAGGCCCGGTTTTTCGGCTTGCCGGTGACCGGGATGTGATTGGCGGCATCCTCATCGCCCCAGCGTGCGGTGTCGGGCAAATCGATATCAAACAGATCAAGTACCCGCCCGCAACTTTGCGTGACCATTTCATCAAGCGATTGCGGCCGGGCATAAAAGGCCGGAACCGGCGGGGCAATGATCGCACCGTTTTCAGTGGCCTGCGCCATGTTGCGGATGTGCCCGGCATGCAGCGGGGTTTCGCGCACCATCAGCACCAGACGGCGGCGTTCCTTGAGCATCACGTCAGCTGCACGCGCGATCAGATTATCGGCGACTCCGCTTGCGACCTCGGCCAGGGACTTCATCGAGCAGGGGGCAACCACCATCCCGCGTGCCCGGAACGATCCCGACGCAATGGATGCACCAATGTCGGCATTGTCATGGATGACGTTTGCCATCTCCTTGATATCGCGGATTTTAAAATCGGTCTCATAGGCGATGGTGCGTTCGGCTGCCTTCGAAAGAACCAGATGAGTCTCGATTGGTGTGTTTTTGAGCAATTCTAAAAAACGTATGCCGTAAATCACACCCGATGCGCCGGTTATGCCGATGATAAGTCGATCTTTTTGCGTCATGCCGATCCTTGCTGGACTGTGTTCTGGTTCACGATTGTGATTGAAACACTGGAAATCATGTTACGAAATTAATACCATCTTCTTGTGGGCAATGTCAGATATAAGGAGTAGGCGAATGAGCGTTCAAAGCCATATCGAAGCTCTTACTGCCAAACATGCTGCACTTGAGCAGGAACTCCACCTCGAGACGCGCCGACCGGCGCCCGATGATTCCCTTGTCGCAGACATTAAACGTCGCAAGCTTGAAATCAAGGACGAGATAAACCGAATAAACCATTAGCCGTTTGAGCATGGCCAAACGCGTGATGAAAAACATGCGATCAACCATGCAGACGGTTTGACGACCTCACAGATTTCCTAACTCTTGCTTTTGCCGCCTCCGATTGTCGCCCACGCGTGAGGCGGCAACTTTATGTCTGCGCTTCAAAGCGCCTGGCGACATTCCCGCATCACTGATGACACCTGATCCGATACGCGCGTGCGGCCCAAGCCGATCACGGCGCAATGGATTTTAGTGATTTTAATCCGCAGAAAATGGCGGAATACCGACGCTCTACCAATGTCTAAGGGGTAAGTGCGCATTAAATAGGTATTATGATGCCGATTTAATCGCTCGCCACAAAAACGCGGTCCGTATGGGCACAAGATCCATCATCGCGGGAGGAATTTTCGCCAATGACTGGTCGTTATCAGGAAACCTATGATCGCTCCCTTGCTGACAAGGAAGGTTTCTGGGCAGAAGCTGCCGAAAACATCACATGGTACCGCAAATGGGACCGCGTTCTTGATGACAGCAATGTGCCGTTTTACCGATGGTTCACCGGCGGCGAGGTCAATACCTGCTATAACGCGCTTGACCGGCATATCGAAAACGGGCGCGGGGATCAAACGGCCCTGATCTATGACAGCCCGGTCACCAACACGGTCGAAAAAATCACCTATCGCCATCTGCGCGACGATGTGGCCCGCCTTGCCGGAGCCCTGCATGCACGCGGTGTGACCAAGGGCGACCGGGTAATCATCTACATGCCGATGATCCCGCAGGCCGCGATGGCAATGTTGGCGTGCGCGCGCATCGGGGCTGTGCATTCGGTGGTGTTTGGCGGGTTTGCATCAAACGAACTTGCCACGCGCATCAATGATGCCAAACCGAAACTGATCCTGACGGCCAGTTGCGGCATCGAAGGATCGCGCATCATTGAATACAAACCGCTTCTTGATCGTGCGATCGAACTTGCCGACCATAAACCGTCATCGGTCATTCTGTACCAGCGCCCGCAATGTGACGCCTTGCTGATCCCCGGGCGGGATTTTGACTGGACCGTGGAATGTGCCAAGGCCGCGCCATCGGATTGTGTGCCGGTGGCGGCGACCGATCCGCTTTATATTCTTTATACGTCCGGGACAACCGGTCAGCCCAAGGGCGTTGTCCGCGACAATGGCGGCCATATGGTTGCCCTGCACTGGTCGATGAAAAACATCTATGACGTCGAAGCCGGTGATGTGTACTGGGCGGCGTCCGATGTCGGCTGGGTGGTCGGGCATTCCTATATTGTCTATGCGCCGCTTCTGGCAGGCTGCACGACCGTGATGTATGAAGGCAAGCCGGTCGGCACCCCCGATGCCGGTGCCTTCTGGCGGGTGATTTCCCAACACAGGGTCAAGGTCCTGTTCACCGCGCCAACCGCATTTCGTGCGATCAAGCGTGACGACCCCAAAGCCGCCCATATGGCGAATTACGATCTTGGCTGTCTCAAGGCGCTGTATCTGGCCGGTGAACGGTCCGATCCCGATACCCTGCAATGGGCGGAAAAAAGCCTTGGCGTGCCGGTGATTGATCACTGGTGGCAAACCGAAACCGGCTGGTCGATCTGTGCCAATCCGCGCGGCATTGAATTGTTGCCGATCAAGTACGGATCGCCGACGGTTGCAGCCTGTGGCTGGGATGTTCAGGTTCTTGACGAGGCGGGCAAACCGCTTGAACGCGGACAGATCGGCGCATTGGCCGCCAAGCTGCCATTGCCGCCCGGCACCTTGCCGACGCTTTGGCAAAATGACGACCGGTTCAAGTCATCCTATCTCGAAGAATTCCCGGGCTATTACGCCACCGGTGATGCCGGTTTCATTGATGAAGACGGCTATATCTATGTCATGTCGCGCACCGATGACATCATCAATGTCGCCGGGCATCGGCTGTCGACCGGGGCAATGGAAGAAGTTCTGTCCGGTCATCCCGACGTTGCCGAATGTGCGGTCATTGGGGTGCATGACGATCTTAAGGGGCAATTGCCGCTTGGTTTCATCGTCCTGAAATCCGGTGTGACGCGGCCCCATGATGCCATCCTTGCCGAAGTGGTCGCCATGGTTCGCGATCAGATCGGACCGGTTGCGGCGTTCAAGCAGGCAACCGTGGTTGACAGGCTTCCGAAAACACGGTCTGGCAAAATCCTGCGCAAGACCATGCGATCGATTGCCGACGGGGAAACCTATAACACGCCGGCCACCATTGATGATCCGGCGATCCTTCCGGAAATCGCCGAAGCACTCAAGGAAATCGGATACGCGAAATAACACCAACCAAAGATCCCGTAAGCACGGATACTCCCGGCTCTTTCATCACAGAGCACACCTTGCGCCTGCCATCCCCGATTGGCAGGCGTTTTTTCTTGGACGTGGTCGGAATGGCGGATGTGTTGGCCCTGTTCGGTCCGGTCCGGTCCGGCTCAGTTCAGTTCAGTTCAGCTCAGCTCAGCTCAGCTCAGCTCAGCTCGGTGCGGGGTTGCCGGAATTGGTGAAAGAGCCGGTTGTCAGGATTGTTCTGCCATCGGGATGCGCGTGTGACCGGGGGTGAGCATCCGGTACAGGACGATTGCACTGATGAACCCAATCAGAAGCAACCCGCTTGATGCCCAGATCGCAGATTGCGGTCCGAAACGGGCAATCAGCTGATCATAAAGGCTGGGCGCGATGGCCGACAAAAAGAAGCCGGGGATCAGCAATCTGCCGACCTGCTGTCCGTATCCGCGCCGCCCGAAAATCATCAATGGCAATGTCCCGCGCGTGATGGTCAGAACACCGTTGGCAGCACCATAAAAAAACGTGAATGCCATCGCCGCCATCACATGGGGATCCCCGATCAGAACCAGCAAAAAGGAAACCGGCAGGATCGCGGTCGCCAGCACCGTCAGTCTGGTTGGCGCAAGCCGTTTGCCAAACAGTACTTCGGCCGCCCGTGCGATCGATTGACCAATTCCGCGCAGACTTGCTGTTTCAATGGCAATCACGGTGCCCAGGCCAAGCCCGATCAGAACCGCGATCATATGGGCTGACATCGCCGCATTGACGACATTCAGAACCGTCACAATCACCGCATACAGAATGCCGCACAGCTGCTTGTTTACCGGTGTTCCTTCGCGGGTTGGTACTTTCGGATTTGCCGCGATATCACCAGACGGGGCATGGGCCGTTGGTGACGATGAGGCGGCGGTGTTGGTTTCATCGTCATTGTTGGGCGAAGCCGGCGGCAGCATCAAATGCAGCGGAACCGTCAAAAGGGCAAATCCGGCATAGCTTGCAAGGGCGGTGGTGATGCCAAACTGGCTTTCGATCAGATGACCGACCGGCCAGAACACGGTGGATGCAAGTCCGCCAAACAGGGTGATCTGTCCCATGGCCCGACCGGCATTCGGACCGCCGATGCGCGCCAGTGTGGCAAAGGCCGCGTCATAAAGCGTCGCGCGCATGGCAATGCCCAGAATGATCCAGCCAACGAAATGCCAGATGATCTGATCGGCAAAGGCCAGCGTCAAACAACCAAGCGCGTTAAGCACCGATCCCGCCAGCATCACCGGCCGTCCGCCCCATTGGTCAATCAACCACCCGCATGTCGACGAACAGATCCCCATGACCAAAAGTGCCGATGAAAACCCGGCATAGACGACTGCACTGTCCCAGCCATGTCGTGCGGCAATGATCGCACCGAAATTCCCGATCAGGTAATAGGCCGTCCCCCAACTGATCAATTGGGCAAGGCCAAGGGCAATAACAGTGCGGGGCCGGATCATTTGTCGAGCGGACCGGGAAGAACCGGCTTGTCGTCGCCAAGGGATCGTTGCATCAGAATGGAATCAAGCCAGCGCCCAAACTTGAAGCCGACATTATGGAAAACGCCGGTTTGCTCAAACCCGAATTTGCGATGAAGGGTAATCGATGCGTGATTGGCGCTGTCGCCGATCGCTGCGACCATCTGACGCCAGGGACCGTTTTCGCAACGCTCGATCAGATGACCCATCAAAAGACTGCCGACACCCTGACCGGCGCAATCCGGGGCCACATAGATCGAATTTTCCACCGTATGGCGATAGGCCGTGCGCGGACGATAGGAACTGGCATAGCAATATCCGACGATGTTCCGATCATTGATCGCCACCAGATAGGGCATTCCCTTGTCACGGATTGCATGAAACCGGCTGGTGATTTCATCCTGTGATGGCGGAATTTCTTCGAACGATGCCGTCCCGGTCAGCACATGGTGGCGATAAATCGCGGTGATGTGCGCCATATCTGCGTCGCATGCATCGCGCACGGTTATGCGGGTAACTGGGATCGGGTCGCTGGTTGTCAGGCACATTTTATTGTCCGGTGTTGATTTGTTTGACCAGACAGTACGGCGAATTCTATCATAACGTAAGTTTTGAAATCTTATGCATGTCATAAGGAAAAGTTTGATATGCGCGCCCTTAATCTTGATCAGCTTCATGCCTTTGCCGATGTGGTCGCACT
This sequence comes from Thalassospira sp. MCCC 1A02491, assembly GCF_001613785.1. Taxonomy (NCBI): domain Bacteria; kingdom Pseudomonadati; phylum Pseudomonadota; class Alphaproteobacteria; order Rhodospirillales; family Thalassospiraceae; genus Thalassospira; species Thalassospira sp. MCCC 1A02491. The sequence goes on from NZ_LPVX01000031.1 coordinate 361,036, forward strand.
TGGCAGCTTTTCGGCAGCCGCCGCCAAACTTAATCTGAGCCAGCCCGCGATCAGCCAGCAGGTGCGCCAGCTTGAAGAACGGCTTGGCGTCAAGCTGATTGAACGGGTGGGTAAGCGGGCCGAACCAACCGCTGCCGGGCAGGCATTGCTGGCCCATATTGGCGGGATTGATGCATCGATCCGTTCTGCACTGGATGCGGTTTCAAGCTTTGCCAATGGCCCGGCCGGTCAGGTGCGGATTGGCACCGGGGCAACGGCCTGTATCTATTTTCTGCCTGCCATTCTGGAAAAACTGCAACGGGCCTATCCGAAGCTCGAAATCATGGTGCGCACCGGCAATACCAGCGACATTGTCCGCGCGATCGAAGACAACCAGCTTGATATCGGGCTGGTAACCATGCCGTGCAGCGGCAGAAGCCTGTCGATCATGCCGGTCATGACCGATCCGTTCGTGGCGATCTTTGCCGGGGATGCGGATGTGCCCGATATTATTCACCCCCGGGATCTCGAAACCCAGCCGCTGGTGCTTTATGAACGCGGTGGTTTGACCAGAACCCTTGTTGATGACTGGCTGCGTGATGCCGGGGTTGCCGGACATTCGATCATGGAACTTGGCAGTGTCGAAGCCATCAAGGAACTGGTCGGGGCTGGGATCGGCGCGACGATTTTGCCGGAAATGGGCGCACGCCCGGGCCGCACCCAGTTTCCGGTTACGACCCGGCGGCTTAATCCGCCATTATCGCGTGAACTGGCAATCGTCATGCGCCGGGATAAAACACTGACCCCGGCATTGCGCGAAGTCCGCAACAGCCTGATGGCAGCAGCGCAAACCCGCAAGTCGTCCTGACAAATGCGGGGACGCGTGCGCTGCGGCCTAGTCTTCTTCGGGCACGTAAAAGGTCGGAAATTCCGCGTTGGGTTCGGGCATGTGCATGGTAACGCCCGCACGGTTGATCATCGCCATGATGTGATCAGGGGGCAGGCAGTCGGTAAAGAATGCACTGACATCGGTGATCGAACCACCCCGCACCACAGCGTTCCGGCCGAATTTGGTATGATCGGCAACAAGGTATGATTTGCGCGCATTCTTGAGGATTGCCGAACGGGCGCGGACTTCCTGTTCATCGAAATCAAGAAGACTGCCATCGGGATCAATACCGCCGACGCCGAAAATCCCGTAATCGACCTTGTAGCTGTTAAAGAATGCCTCGACCTCGGGGCCAAGAACATCGCGGTCACGGTTACGCAACCGGCCACCAATCAGGGTGACGTCAAAGCTGTCATTGGTTGCCGCAACATAGGCCACATTCAGATTATTGGTGAAAATCCGCAGGTCGCGATGCTGAAGCAACGCGCTTGCCACCAGTTCCGGTGTGGTGCCGATCGAAAAGAACAGCGACGCCCCGTTGGGGATTTCACGCGCGACAAGGGCGGCAATCTTGCGCTTTTCATTGACGTTCAGAACCTTGCGCGCCCGATAGGCGATATTTTCATGTTCAAGTGCCGGTTCGACGCCGCCGTGGCGACGGCGCAGCAATCCTTCGTCACACAGTGCATTCACATCACGGCGGATGGTCTGCGGGGTGACGTCAAAGCGTTCAGCAAGCTGATCAATGGTGCGGAAACCATCGGCGCGGACAAGTTCAACAATGCCAGCCTGGCGTTCAGTGGGACGTTTTTGCATGGAAACGTTTCTTCGGTGTTGTTCGTTCGAAAGCAGGCGAATGGTATGTCGCGCATATGTCGGTTGCGTTACGGTTTAGCGGCAATCGTGTGAAACAAACTTTATGCAATAAGTGCCGGGCAACCCAAAGAAAAAAGGCCGCCCCGTGGGCGACCTTTTGAAACGTATCAGGACCGGAAAAGGTTTTCTGCCGCTTCCATGTAATCGGAAGTTTTCGGCTCTTCTTTTTTCTCTTCGGTCTTTTTGCCCGGATAATCCGGTTCCGGATTGATCTGCAATTCTTCGGGCAGCGGATCGGGCTCGACATCGCGGGCGATTTTTTCCGGGTTCTTCGAACGTGCGATCACGACCTGTTTTTCAAGATCAAGTTCGGTGCAAAGACCCATGGTCACCGGGTTGCGCGGCGTCAGATTGGCGGAATTCCAATGCGTACGGTCGCGGATTTTACCGATGGTGTCCTTGGTAGTGCCGATCAGTTTGCAAACCTGTGCATCCGACAGTTCCGGGTGATGCTTAAGCAACCAGGCAATCGCATTCGGGCGATCCTGACGCTTGGAAACCGGGGTGTAACGGGCACCTTTGGACTGCGCGCGCGGACGCGGCAAATCGGTTTTCGCCATCTTAAGGAATTCGCGCGGGTCTTTTTCGCAACGCGCGATTTCTTCCTTGGTCAGCTGCCCGTTGGCAACCGGGTCAAGACCGACGATGCCCTGGCCAACGTCACCATCCGCAATTGCCTGGATTTCAAGCTCGTGAAGCTCGGTAAAGGCGGCAATCTGCCGGAACGACAAGCCGGTATTGTCGATAAGCCATACAGCGGTTGCTTTGGGCATGAGGGGCTGTGCCATAATTCCTCCTGTTTCCTTCTTTCTCTCTGGAGACCGGCAATGGGTATGAGCCCAAAAAGCGCGGGAATCTATGCCCCAGAATATAATCTCTTTTGGTGGTCCGGCAATGCTGCAAAGGCAACCAAGGGGTGAACCAAGGGTTGCTGCGCATCGTCGGACCCGCCATTGCGTTCTTTTCGATCAATGTGCGGGTAAATGCAACAATCTGTTGCGGACTTGCGAAAAGAATATTTCTTTTCGATCTGCAAACATCGTCATGTTGCGATGGAAAGGTCCGATAAACGGTTCGGACCGATATCCAAAAACGATCAACTGACTTCCAGTATCACTTTTCCGATGTGTGCGCCACCCTTCAATATGCCATGGCCTTCCTCCGCCTTGGCCAGCGGAAGGGGTTTGTGGATGACTGGTGCAATCTGACCGTTTGCAATCATCGGCCAGACCAGGTCACGCAGTGACTGTGCAATAGCACCCTTGTTCGCCACCGGCTGGGCACGAAGTGTGGAGCCCATCAATGTCAGGCGCTTAAGCAACAGCGGTGTGAAATTGGTTTCGGCCTTCGGGCCGCGCAAAAAGGCAATGATCAGAATGCGGGCGTCAAAGGCCGCCGCCTTGAAATTGCGGCTGACATAGTCACCGGCAACCATATCAAGGATGACGTCGGCACCCTTGCCATCGGTTGCGGATTTCACCTCTTCGACGAAATCGCGCGTTTTGTAATTGATTGCAACATCGGCGCCAAGATCGCGGCAGGCCTGACATTTTTCATCGCTGCCTGCGGTTGCGATCACTTTGGCCCCGAATGCCTTGGCCAACTGGATCGCTGTTGTGCCGATCCCCGACGTGCCGCCATGCACCAGGAATGTTTCACCAGATGTCAGCTTGGCCTTGTCAAAAACATTGTGCCAGACCGTAAAGAAGGTCTCAGGCAGGCCCGCGGCCTGAACCATCGTAAGGTTCTCGGGAACAGGAAGGCATTGCGCCGCCGGTACAGCAGCATATTGCGCATACCCGCCACCGGTCACCAGCGCACAGACTTTGTCCCCGACTTTCCAGTCGCCTACTTTTGGGCCGGTTGCAACGATCTCGCCCGCAAGTTCAAGGCCCGGGATTTCGGATGCGCCCGGCGGTGGCGGATACATGCCAGCAACCTGCATCAGATCGGGGCGGTTGATCCCGGCGGCCCGAACCCGGACCAGAACATCATCATCGCCGATTTCGGGAATATCGGCTTCGGCCAGTGCCAGATAGGGGGCATCGGCATCCTTGCGAATTTCGACAGCCTGCATTTTCGTTGGCAATTGGGCGTGCGACATTGCGACCTCCGTGGCTAATTGTGGATTTAGTACCTATCTAGGGTCAGGACCTGTTAATTTTGTTGAAATGGTCAACCGGTCTTTGGCGCAAGTTAGCCGCCAAAATGCCCGGACACCAGTGCGATAAATCTAACAGGTCACAAGCCAAACCGACATCCCGTTACCCGAACCGGGGCAGGGGATGTTGGTAAAAAAGCGACTGCAGGAAATGGAGGATGAGTGTGGAAGAAGAAGATCTTGGCATTGTCAGCAAGCGTGAATTTGGCCTGCCGCGCAGCCTCGAAGGCATTTCGGTTGAAAGCCTGAAAGAATACCGGACCGCACTGGAACAGGAAATCAAACGGGTCGATGCGGCACTTGAACATCGCAAAGGTGCCCATGCCGGGGCCGAAGCATTGTTCAAAAGTTAAGTCCGAAACAGTTTCGGGTGGTGCAACAAGGATTGACGGACTTTCCAAATACTAGACGTGAGGATAATTTTTTTAAACCTGGGGTTAATTGAAATTTAAACTTCCCGTCTTATATGTGGAATAGAGGGTCATCTGTTGACCCCCTTGTCGAACGTGATGTTTCGATGCCTCCCTGTTAAACTGAGCCGCCCTTTTAGGGCGGTTCTTTTTCTTTATCTTGTATATTCAATTACTTGTATTGCTTGTAGTTCTGCGGGCCATGGCAATGCGTATCTGTAAAATGTGCAAAAGGGTACGGGTTAATACGTATTGTCACATTTGTGCCATGAATAGCCTTGACCGCTTATGAACCGCTGGCTAAAGTTCGCTCACCAAGAAAAATAAAACTAAAAAGTCCGGCAAGTTTAGCAGGTTGAGGTGAGGCCGCCCCGCAAGTGGGCGGTCTTTCTATTTGGCCGAACCGTGCCTTGAAGCAGTTCGGCACCTTTCCAATATAAACAGGATGACACACGAGCATCCACCGGCGTCCGAAAAGGCGTCATATCAAAGCAATTTTGCGGTTGTTCATTTCTCGCGGACATATGACGAAGCCTTTACCCTGCTTGTCGAGGCCCGTAACTATCTCGCCGCTCACAGAAGTCAGCATCGTAAAAAGAACAACAGCGGCGAAGCCATGGTCCGCTGTCTGGAAGAAATGCGCATGACCACGCGCCTGATCCGGGCAATGGCATGGCTTCTTGCGGTACGTGCTGTCGAAGAAGGCGAAATCGGCTGGGAAGAAGCAATCGATACCGATGACCTGATGGTGGATCTGCGCATTTGTCTCGAAGAACGCAGTGACGCGTGTCAGTTCCTGTCGCCGGGATTGCTGGATCTGATGGACCGGGCACAGGCACTTTATATGCGTACTGCGCGCATGGAGCTACAGGTCGCCGCACGCTGTGCAAACTGACAGCTCGTTTTAATCCCTGACATCAACGGATCACTTGACGGCCGGGCGTGGCTTCGACGCGCTGGCGCAATCTCGCATGTAAGTAGATGTGTGGGGGAGAGGCCGAAGCGCGGGCAACAAGTCGTTCCCGCGCGGGACCCGGTGCCGCAAAGATACGGATCAGGTACGCGATTGAACCTGAAAGACCTCAACCGGTTCGGCAAAGCCCTTCATCTGGCGTGTGCCCATCGAAACAAACTTCGCACGGCTGCCGCTATAGGTGTTTTTGACATTGCCTGACACCAACGTTTCATCCCCGCCAGCCTGGGCGCAAACGCGCGCGGCAAGCTGCACAACGCTGCCAAACAGGTCGTTTTCTTCGGCAATGGCTTCGCCGGCATTGATCCCGATGCGGATCTGGAATTTCAGGTCCTGGGTGGCGTTGTGATTGGCCATATTCTTCTGGATTTCGATGGCAGCCTCGACCGAGCTGGCAGAAGATGGGAAGACGGCCATGATGCCATCACCCATATGTTTGACTTCCTTGCCGTAATTATTGATCAGTGCGGTGCGCACAATCTGGTTGTGGATATGAACCATCTGCTGTGCACCATGATCACCCAGTTCCTGGGTTTTGGCCGTCGAATTGACAATGTCGGTAAACATCAGCGCGTGCAGCTTTTTGCCTGCGCCACCTTGCGGATTGGCCGCGGGCTTTTCGCTCCAGTTCGCTATCGCACGCGATACCGATGACATGATGCTTTTCTCATCCTTCAGATAGGCATCCATCGATTCGCGGCCCGCGCCGTACATATCCTTGTATTTCGGCTCAAGAATATAGTCATCGACATTCTTGCAAAACGTATCGGCCATATTCTTGTTTGCGCCCAGCGCCGAAATGCAGTCGCGCAAAACGGCCCGGCCGTCTCTTTGTTCGAGCGCATTCTTCTCGCTACACGCATCGCACGCGCCCGCGACATACAGATTGACGCCAAATTTGTGATAGGCATCAAGAACCGGCACCGTGCGTTTGATCGCCTGCATTGATCCGGAAATGAAGTTCTTCATCTGCTCGCGGGTTGCACGCATTTCACGCGTTTCGACCAGTGGCCGGTCGGGCGTATCATCAATCGGGGCGTCCGGGGTTTGATCCTGAACGGAGTCCGCGGTGTCATCATCCGTATCGGATGCCATCCCGTCGCGTTCAAGTTCAGCCGCCATTTCGGCTGCGGACATCCGTGATCCGGATGCCGGCGTGCTGTTTGATGCTCCACGGGCGCGGCTTCGCTGTGCCGGGCTGGTTCGGGCCGGTTTTGGCGATCGACCAGATGATGGCTTGCTGCGCGCGCGTCCCTTGAACTTCTTGGTTAATGCCATCAGCATCGGCACGACACTGGCAAGGAAACCGACCGTAAAGGACATGAAATTGGCTTTGTCGTAAAAGCCCTGACTGATCTGCATGCCCATATTGGGCAGATATTCCAATCCTTTGGCCGCAACCAGCATGGTCGCCAGACCGATGGCGATGGCCACGCAAAACGCGATCATCATCTTAAGGGCCAAACCAAGAATGCTTTGGCTTTCTGCCGCGGATGTGCGCTTGGGGCTTGCGGGTTTCGGTGCCTTTGCCTCATCGCTGCTGCTGGCGTCCGCGCCATTGCTTTCGGTTTGCCTTGTCGGCTCGGGTGTCGGGGCGGTCGGCTTCTGGGCCGCTGCGGGACGGTTGGCTTTGGGGCGGCTTTGGGCATTGCTGTTTTCAAGGTTGCCCTGGCCACGGGTCTCATAGACCACATACTCGTCCGAGCTGTTGGTCGCGTGGTTATAGACTTCGCGAATCACCTTGACGCCCGAAACATGTTTCGCGCGTTCGATTTGCTTTGCCTCTTCTTCGGCCTGCTTTTTTTGCGCACCGGTAAAGTGGCCGTGGATCTGCCAACGGCCTGAACGGTCTTTGATATAGACCTCATAACTTACCTGGTTACGCGCCGCCACCTGGTTCATCTATAACCCTGGTCGATTTGACAAGCCAAAGAGGGCGGCACGTCAGGTGCCACCCTATCCAAACGAAATAGAATTATGGCAAAAAAATGCCCGGAGAACCACCAGATATGCTGCATGGCAGATCATCCTTATGGTCATTCCAGGTTTCGTAGTGCGAGCAAGGGCGCAATCAATGGTTCTGCCAAAGAAAAACGCCCGCAGCATCAACAAGATGCGACGGGCGCTGATCCCACAGAACACATGAATGTGTTCTTTGCTTAGTTGCCGATATTGAAACCAGCGAAGCGCTTTTTGAATTTCGCAAGCTGCCCGCCGCTGTCCAGAAGACGGTGAACACCAGTCCAAGCCGGATGGCTTTTCGGATCGATGTCGAGCTTCATCACGTCACCAGGGTTGCCCCAGGTCGACTGCGTGGTGAAGGTGCTGCCGTCAGTCATCTGAACGGTGATCTCATGGTAATCGGGATGGATATCTTTTTTCATCGCCTAATCACTCCGGAATTTGAAGCGCGGTGTATAGTGTAAAAAATCGGCTCGCGCAACCCCTGTAACCGGGAATTATCCGATTAACGCCAAATGAGGGGAGTGCAGTAGCGATCTCGCGGTCATGTAGCAGCCACGCGCGTACGTTTCAAGCTTTTCTCGCAAGCGGTATCTTATGCATACTTGCACAGCACACTTTATATAGTATGGTGCGCCGACAATTGATTATCGCCTTGCCGGGGCAGATGCGCTTCCGGCGACAGACGGAGAACAAGACTGTGGCCCTTGAGGAAACCCGCTTCCATCAGATTGCAGATGAAACCATCGAGACCCTTTCCGATGTCATCGATGACGCGCTGGGCGATGACCTTGAAGTCGATTTGCAATCCGGAATCCTGACAATCGAACTCGATTCGGGCGAACAATTCATTATCAACAAGCATGGCCCGAACCGTCAGGTCTGGTTGTCCTCACCGGTCAGTGGCGCAAGTCACTATGACTTTGATGAAGACAATGAAACCTGGACCTCGACCCGCGGTTCGACCACGCTCCATGATCAGCTTTCTGCCGATCTGGCGGTGAAAACCGGAAACAAGCTTGATCTTGGCTGATCGCTGATCGGCTATATCGTTCCCTATGCATGCGGGATAAAGGGCCTTGGCGCGTACACCTACTGCTTCTGCAAGACTGATTGACCGGGAAACCAGTCGGAACCTGTCCTCGTTGCGGGCCATTGTTCCGTTTGTTCTGAAATATCGATTACAGCTGATCGGTGCGCTGATTGCGCTGGTGACGGCATCGGGAACCGTGCTCGCGCTGGGCAATGGTCTGCGCATGCTGGTCGATGAAGGCTTTGCCGACGGTGATGGCGGGTTGCTTGATCGCGCGCTTTTTGTGCTGTTTGCGGTGACCCTGCTTTTGGCTGGCGCCAGCTATATGCGCTTTTTCCTGGTGTCCTGGATTGGTGAACGGGTGGTCGCAGATATCCGTTCTGCGGTTTATCGTCACATCGTCCGGCTGGATTCGGAATTCTTTGAAGTCACCCGTACCGGTGAAGTTCTGTCGCGGCTGACGACCGACACCACGCTTTTGCAATCGGTCATCGGATCAAGTGTTTCGATCGCGCTGCGCAATGCGCTGATGTTTGTCGGCGGTCTGACGATGCTGGCAATCACCAGCCCCAAGCTGACAGCACTGGTCCTGCTGGTGGTGCCGCTGGTGGTGGTGCCGATTGTCGGTTATGGCCGTCGGGTGCGTCGCCTGTCACGCGAATCCCAGGACCGGATTGCCGATGTCAGTGCCTTTTCCGAAGAAACCCTCAATGCATTGCGCACGGTTCAGGCCTATACCCACGAAGATATCGAAAGCAAACGCTTCAACGATCATGTCGAAGGCGCGTTCAGAACGGCCGTGGCCCGTATTTCGGCCCGGGCACTTTTGACCGCCATTGTCATTGTCATGGTGTTTGGTGCGGTTGGCACCATCCTGTGGATCGGCGGGCATGATGTTCTTGACGGGGTCATCTCGGCCGGGGAACTTTCTGCCTTTGTCTTCTATGCCGTGGTGGTGGCCGGCTCGGTCGGCGCGATCAGCGAAGTGATCGGTGATCTGCAACGCGCGGCCGGGGCGGCAGAACGCCTTGTTGCGCTGCTTGAAACCGAACCGCGGATTGCCGCCCCCGAAACGCCACAGCCGATGCCTGTCCCCCATCAGGGGCATGTCAGCTTCGAAGATGTCACCTTCCACTATCCGGCCCGTCCGGACCGTTCGGCCCTCGAAGGATTGACGCTTTCGGTCAAGCCCGGCGAAACCGTTGCCCTGGTCGGACCGTCGGGGGCTGGCAAGACAACCGTGTTCCAGTTGCTGTTGCGTTTCTATGATCCGGCAAAGGGCACCATTCGTGTTGATGGTGTTGATATTCGCATGGCCGACCCGGTTGCGGTACGTGAACGGTTCGGCCTTGTTGCCCAGGACCCGGTGATTTTTGCTGCCAATGCCTGGGACAATATCCGCTATGGCCGACCCGATGCCAGTGATGCGGACGTTCGTGCTGCGGCCGATGCTGCTCATGCCAGCGAATTCCTTGATCGCCTGCCGGATGGTTTTGATACCTATCTCGGGGAAAAAGGGGTCCGGCTTTCCGGTGGTCAGCGTCAGCGTATCGCGATCGCCCGTGCCATCCTGCGCAATCCGTCGATCCTGTTGCTTGACGAAGCGACCAGTGCCCTTGATGCCGAAAGTGAACAGGTGGTCCAGCAGGCCCTTGAAACCATCATGAAAGACCGCACCACCCTTGTCATCGCCCACCGTCTGGCAACGGTACTGCATGCGGATCGCATTGCGGTGATTGATGATGGCAAGCTGGTCGCGATTGGCACCCATCAGGAACTGCTCGAAGCATCACCGCTTTACGGCCGTCTTGCCAAACTGCAATTCGACCGCGACGCAGCCTGATCCGGTCTCGACGTTTACGGACTGACCCGGCGAAAGTTCCGGCTGCTATCAGGCGGACGTCGCTGCCCTTGGTCGGGCAGGGCGGGCTGAACAGGCCGCCAGCCCGGTGGCGCATTTGCACTTGTGCTGCCTGCTGACGTATCCCGTTCCTGTATCCCCGGCATCAAAAAAGCCTGCTCCGATAAAACGGGCAGGCTTTTTGCGATGCGATTTTGCGATGATGCTTACTGGGCGCTGGCGATCTTGCGGTTATCAAGCGACAGCTCGGCATATTGCTTGCGCAGGATGTCGGCATCGGCCAGGAAGGTTTTCAGCTCATCACCCTTAAGCTTTTTGCCGCTGGGCATCTTGACGCGGATCGGGTTGACCTGGGCGTTGTTTTTCAGAATCTCGTAATGCAGATGCGGGCCGGTCGAAGCGCCGGTGGTCCCGACATAGCCGATCACATCGCCCTGCTTGACTCGCGATCCCTGTTTCAGCCCCTTGGCAAAGCCCTTCATGTGGGCATAGGCGGTTTCATAGGAATCATTGTGACGGATGCGGATGTAATTGCCATAACCGCCATTGCGGCCGATTTTGGCAATCGTGCCATTACCGGCGGCAAAGATCGGTGTTCCGCGCGGCGCGGCAAAATCGATGCCTTTATGCATTTTGGTATAGCCAAGGATCGGATGCTTGCGCTTGCCAAAACCGGAAGACAGACGCGCGCCATTGATCGGCGTACGCATCAGGGCACGGCGATAGGATTCCCCCTTCTGATTATAGAAGTCGGTTTCGCCATTGCTGTCGGTATAGGAATAAAGACGCACTTCATGGCCGCTCAGCGTCATGCTCGCATAAAGCAGATCGCCATAGCGCACGCGCTCGCCCTTGTCGTTTTCAAGTTCCTGATACATCACTTCAAAGCTGTCACCCGGCTGGATGTCACGCTGGAAGTCGACTTCATAGGAATAAAGCTCGATCAGGCTCATCAGCACCGGGATCGGTACGCCATTGCGTTCGGCGGCCAGAAACAGGCTCTGCTCGATGGTGCCCGATGCGACATTTTTTTTGGTGGTCAATTCGATCTTGTCAGACGACGCTTCAAAACCGCTATCGGTCCGTGACACGGAAACAATGGTCTCGGGATCAGGCTGGAAGCTCAGTTCGTCAAGAAGCTCGATGCTGTCTTCCATCGGCGCGGAATAGACAAGATCAAACTCCTGACCGGCCCGCAATTTGCGCGGATTGTAAACATCGCGCAGCGCCTCGATGGCGTTATAGGCCACGGTCCGCTCAAGCCCGGTTGCGGTAAGGGTCGCCATAAGGTTGGATCCTTTTTCAAGGATCACGGTTTCGCGGCGTGGTTCGATGTCGGGGATGCTTGCCGTTTCGGTTACGCTCCCGACCGGGGAGGTCATAACATTGCTTTCGGCTGCACTGGCAGAAAGGGCAGTATCTGTGGCGTTGGAATAATGATCGGATAACAGATATCCGGCCGTTCCCCCCAGAATTGCCATAACAGTAGCAATAGAAACCAAGTCTCTTCCGGCCATTGCCGTAGAACTCCCCTAATAACCAATAACCAGTTCGCTCAAGCCCGTTGCTCTTCGTGGCAACATCGGCTCAAACCTTATACATAAAAGCTCAAGCGATGTGAAACGCGAATTCGCAGCGACCATATCCGTTCCCATGGGATTATAATGGCGCGATTTCCTTTACGAACCGTTGAAGGTTTTTCAGGCCATTGCTCTTGATGGGCGGCGCTGAGATGCCAGTCGACAATGGCAAGAACAAGGCAGATCGGCAGCCTGCTGAAATTGCCACTTTTTCCCGTGCTGATCCGCCGGGAAATCAGCCCTTGCGGATCGGAAAATGCCCGCATCGATTTGCATACATATATATGTGCCGCGAATACCGTCTGAGCCGGTGGCAATGGCGCGCCAGGTTTCGGTGGCGGGCGGGCTTGCATTCCAGGGTGCTGTGTAAAAGTCATGTGCCCATTTCAACCAATGGTCGGTGATCTGTTTTGCGCCGTTTCCGGTGCTTTTTCGTACTTGTGATGTTTTTGCATTTTTCCTGCAGTTTTTTCCAAAAAAGGGTTTGACAGTTTTGGGAGCGGGCCCTATAACCCGCCTCCACCGACGGGGTGCGGCGCTAGCGAATGCGGCGACGCGGACTGGACGGTT